>CAMDVX010000008.1 GCA_945877865.1 Bifidobacterium breve
GGGCGGGAGCGACCGTGATCGTCCTCATCGACGGGCCCTCAGGCAGTGGCAAGTCCACCTTCGCTCGGCGCGTGGCAGCGGCAACCGGTGCGGGGCTCCTCCAGGTCGAGGATATGTATCCCGGTTGGGATGGGCTCGACGAGGCCGCGCGACGGGTTGTCGAGCACGTCCTCACGCCGCTCTCGCGGGGTGAGGCAGCGGCGATTCGTCGCTGGGACTGGGAGAGCTCGTGCGAGGCGGACTGGGAGCCCGTGCCCGTGGAACCGCTGATCATCATTGAAGGCGTCGGTGCGGGATCGATCGCGGCGACGGAGTACGCCAGCCTGCTGATCTGGCTCGAGGCCGATGCCGCCGAGCGATACCGCCGTGCAATGGCACGTGATGGTGACGTGTTCGTCGACCACTGGAGCCGCTGGGCCGCTCAGGAAGAGGTCACGTTCGGACGCGAGGAGACGCGCGCTCGAGCGGACCTCGTGTATCGCACTGACGCCGTGGACTGGACCGTGCGCTGAGGGGCGACCGGATTGTCCTGAGCACCCTCCGTCAGAACACCGTCGGGCCCACCGCGGCCGGACTCTGGCGCCATCCAGACAGCCGTGCGCACGAGCACCGCACGCTCGACAACATGATCTAGACGGCTCGGCTTGCGGAGCAGGGCTACCTCGACCTCCTGCTGATGGCCGCTGCGCTTCGGCCACCGGAGGTCTGGGGCCGGCGTGCCGCCGCCGCACTGCGCGCTGGTCTCCAGACGCCAACCGCTGACTCGCTGCTCGTCGCGGCGGGGCCGGCCCTCGCTTTGTCGGCTCGCCGGCGACCGTCGATGCCCGTCGCCGACCAGCTGGTGGAGTGGATGGCGCTCTCGGGCGGCGGCGGCTTCAGCAGCGTTGGCCCGGTGCCGACCGCAGGGCTGCGGGACGTTGTCGCACTCGTAGTGCCGGCGCTGCAGCGTCGCGGGCGCGTGTGGACCAAGCACGAGGGCTCGACGCTGCGCCAGTACCTCCACGGCCGCGGGCAGGTGCGGGTGCGTGACGATGATGCCGCCGCCGCGCTCCGCCCCGCCGCGCGGTCGTGGGGCTCGGACCGGTCTGGCCTCGCTCTCGGGGTACGATCCATCCGCTGGCCGACGAGAGGGAGCACGCGGGCATGGCAGATCAGCCGGGATGGGGCGAGGGGACGGCGCACGCCGACGAGGACGCACTGATGGCCGGCCTCGCGATGATTGTCGGACGCGAGACGCCCGGTGTGCCCCGTGGCATGGGCGACGACGCCGCGGTGCTAACGCCCGATCTGGTCTGGACGGTCGACGCGCAGGTCGATGGCGTGCACTTTCGGCGCGATCTCTCGAGCCCCGCTGATGTCGGTTGGAAGGCGCTGGCAGTCAACCTCTCTGACATTGCCGCCATGGGAGCGATGCCGATTGCTGCGCTCGTCTCGATCGTGATCGGCGAGGGCGATGCTACGTCGCTAGAGCCGATCTACAGCGGCCTCGAGGTGTGCTCGCGGCTCTACGACTGTCCGATCGTCGGCGGTGACGTTGCGCGCGGCCAAGGCTTGGCGTTGTCGATCAGCGTGCTTGGACGCGCGTCGATCGACCCACCCGGCCGCGATGGCGCTCGTCCGGGCGATGTCATCGCCGTCACGGGAACGCTTGGCGCGTCGGCTGCTGGCTTGGCAGCGTTGCTCGACTCGTCGCTGCGCCAGCTGCGGGGTGCCGAGGAGTGCATCGAGCGGCACCGCCGTCCGCACCCGCGCCTGACGGACGGCGCGCTGCTTGCCCCGCACGTGCACGCGATGATGGACGTCTCCGACGGCCTCGCCACAGACCTCCCGCGGCTTGCGCGGCGCAGCGGCGTCTCGCTGGTTGTTGACCTCGATGTGCTGCCGCTGCACGAGAACGTGCGGTCGATGGCCCTGACGCTGCGTCGTACGCCGGGTGCGTATGCGGCAACGGGCGGTGAGGACTACGAGCTCGTGATGGCCCTGCCGCCAGCTGCCGTTGACGCCTGCGGCGTCCCCCTCACCGTGATTGGCCGTGTCGAAGCTGGACCGGCGGGGGTCCGCTATGTCGGTGCGGGTGCAAACGAGGCCCTACGCGGCTGGGATCACCTCGCGTAAGCACGCAGAGACGCCGGGCTCGCCTGGTGCGTTACGCCCTCAGCTCGACGGGCATGCCGACCGACACGCGGTCGTAGAGGTCCTCGACGTCAGCGATGTGCATCCGAATGCAGCCGTGTGAGGCTGCGGAGCCAATCGTCCAGTCTTGGGGCGTGCCATGGATGCCGACGAGCGGCGCCGAGGTGCCGATCCACCGCGTGCCGAGTGGATTCGTGGCTCCCGGTGGAACTGGCTCGAGGCCGGCGGCCCAGGGCGAATTCGGCGGCGTCCAGGTCGGATCTTTCTCCATGAGGGTGATCACGAAGTCGCCCGTCGGAGTTGGGTAGAGCGGCTGGCCGACGGCAATGGGGTACTGCTTGACGAGCTTGCCGTCCAGGAACAGATCGAGGACGAACTTGCTCTTGAAGACGATGATCCGACCGGCAGTCCGCTCGAGCAGCGCTGGCCGAGCGATGCCGTCCACGGGTAGGCCGGCTTTGGTCTGGAAGTCGCGGACAGCCTGCTCAACCCGGGCATCGAAGATCCAGCTTGGCTTGCCCGTCCACGCCTTCTCAAGCCGAAGGCGGCGGGTCAGCCGAGCGACGTCGTTGCCCCGTGCGCCCAGGGTGAGCGTGAGGTCGTTGGTGAGCGTCTCCGTCGAGTCGACGCCGAGCTCCCGCGTCTGCTCCGTGGCGTGCCCGGCCCGATCGGTGACGCGAATCACGATGGTGGAGGTGCCCTGTGGCAGCTGGCCCGTGTCGATTCTGTAGCCGATCGCCGTCGGCGTGGTCTTGGCGATCTGGCCGTTGAGCGTCGCGGTCATCTGCGTCGGACTGGCGTCGTCAACAAAGACGTAGAGCCCTGGCTGGTCGGTGTCGGTGTACCACTCACGGATGCCGCTGAGGTTGAGGCTCGGCTCGGCACCGTCGATGCGGAGCGTGCGCCTGATGGTGGTCTTGTTTCCGGCGGCATCTGCCGCCACGATCGTCACCGGGGTCACACCGTCATTGAGCTCCGGTCGGAGGTCGAACGAGCCATCGCTGCCAGCCCTGGCGACGACCTGACCATCCTTCCACTCGGCGGTGACCGTTGCCCTTGGCTCGGTGGTGCCCTTCACCGTCGCGGTCGTGGACCACATGGAGGTGGGCGCTACGGTCAGGCTGGGCAGGGTGCTATCTGTGGTGAACCCCCACGTGTAGTCGGAGCGCTCCGCAAACAGGCCCGTCCCAGTCAGCGTCACGCGGGCCTGGTGTGGCCCGTCGGAGAGCGCGGGCAGCGGCGCCCCAAAGCCGTCTGGGCTGCGCGTGATGGTTGAGGTGACGTCGTGGCCATCGATCGCGAGGCGAACATCCTCGGCAGCATCAGCGGATTGCAGGACGACGTGGATGGGGGCTGTTGCGCTGACGACCGAGCCAGCGGTCGGCGTCGTCGATTCGACAGCAGGCCGGTCGGCGTACGCGCGGATCGCGATCACCCCGGCGATGGCGACGAGCACGACCATGGCCGACGTAATCAGACCGATGGTTACTCGTCGGGACACGTACGCACCTTACGTCAGACCTCGGCGTTTTCCTGCTCCACCGACCGACGCGACGCTTAGCCGCGTGGCAGTTGCTGACGGAGCGAGCGGACGCGCAGAGAGGGAACCCGCCACGAGGCCTCAAGCACGATGCGCCGTGACATCTTCGAGCCACCGGCAACGCGATCGGTAAAGGTGATCGGGAGCTCCACGATGCGGAACCCGAGCAGCGCTGCCCGGTACGTCATCTCAATCTGAAACGTGTAGCCCTCAGCGGCGACGTCGGCGAGGTCGATTGCCTCCAGCACGCCGCGTCGGAAGCACTTGAAGCCGCCGGTGAGGTCGTTGACGGGCAGCTGCAGCAGGATGCGAGCGTAGAGGCAGCCGCTGCGCGAGATGACGCGCCGGACGATCGACCAATCGCGCACGCCACCGCCTCGGACGTAGCGGGAGCCGAGCACGAGATCTGCGCCTTGCTGAGCGGCGGCGACCAGCGCGGGGACCCGAGCGGGATCGTGAGAGAAGTCGCAGTCCATCTCGAGGATGTAGCTGTAGCCGCGTTCGAGGGCCCAGTGAAACGCTGCGAGATAGGCCTTGCCAAGCCCCTGCTTCTCCGTCCGGTGCAGCACGTGCACCCAAGGCAGCCGAGCGGCGAGCGCGTCGGCGATCTCGCCGGTCCCGTCGGGCGAGCCGTCATCGACGATCAGCACGTCGCCGTTGATGGTGCATTCTTCGCGGCTCGCGGCGAGCGCCTCAACCATGCGCTCCAGGTTCTCGCGCTCGTTGTAGGTCGGGAGGCAGATGACGAACTGCTCACCTGGGGCGGTGCTCATGCCTCGGATCATGCCGGAGAGCGCTTTTAGCGGCTCCGACAGTGCCGACCTTGCGGTCGGGTCGGCACTGTGCCACCGTGCCGGGATGGGCAGCTGCTTGATCGCCGTCGTAGGGCCTGTGCTGGGAACGACGGGCGCGGTCCTTGGGCGGCCACTGGACGGAACTGCCAACCCGCGGCCCGCGGTCTAGGCGGGCGGCGGGATGACGCTACGCAACTCCGAGGTGGCGGACCTGCTCGACCTGCTGGGCAGCCTGTCCGAGCTGGACGGAGCGGTTGTCTACAAGGTGCTGGCCTACCGCAAGGCTGCCGAGCGGATTCGCGCGGCTCCCGAGTCGGTTGAGCGGATGGCGGCGGAGGGCCGCCTGACGGACCTGCCCGACATCGGTGCGACCATTGCGACGAAGGTAGCTGAGATTCGCGCGACCGGCACGATGGCCGCACTCGAGCGGCTGCGGGCGGTCTACCCGGATGGCATCGTGGAGGTGATGGCCGTACCCGGCGTCGGGCCGAAGACCGCGAAGCGCCTCCTCGCCGAGCTTGGTGTCGACAGTCCGGCCAGCCTGCAGGCCGCCTGCGAGAGCGGACAGGTGCGGGCGCTGAAGGGCCTCGGCGCGAAGAAGGAGGCCACCATCCTCGAGGCGTTGAAGGCCGGTGGCAGCCCGCGCAAGCACGCGATTCTGCTGGACCAAGCCCTCGAGCGGGCAGAGGCGCTCGTTGTGCTCCTGCGGGCGGAGGCCGGTTGCCAGGCGGCCGAGATCGCCGGGTCGTTGCGTCGACGCAAGGAGATGATTGGCGACGTCGATCTCGTCGCGGCCGCCGACGATCCGACGCCGCTCCTGCGGCGCTTCGCCGAGCATCCGGGCGTCCAGGACGTGCTTGCGCTGGGCGAGGCCAAGGCGTCCGTTGTGCTCCACGACGGGCTGCAGGTAGACCTGCGGGTGATCGACCCGGCTCAGTGGGGCTCGCTGCTGCAGCACTTCACCGGGTCGAAGGCGCACAACGTGGCGCTGCGGGAGCGGGCTCGGGCGCAGGGGCTCAGCCTGTCGGAGCACGGCTTTGCTCCGCTTGACGGCGGCACGCCTGTGCCGTGTGCGACCGAGGCAGAGGTCTACTCGACGCTCGGTCTCGCGTGGATTCCACCCGAGCTGCGCGAGAACCAAGGTGAGCTAGACGCAGCAGCTGCCAACGCGCTGCCGAGGCTGGTGACGCTCAGCGAGCTGCGCGGCGATCTGCACGCGCACAGCGATGCCTCGGACGGGCGGGCATCGGTGGCGGTGATGGCAGCGGCGGCGCTGGCGCGCGGCCTCGAGTACCTCACGATCACAGATCACTCCAAGGCCGTCGGCATGGGCATCGGCCTCGACGCGGAGGAGACGCTGGCCAACATGGAGCGGGTCCAGGCCGCCGCCGTGCCCTTGCTGGCCGCAGGCTTCCGGCTCCTGTCCGGGATTGAGGTGGACATCCTGCCGGGCGGCACGCTCGATCTTCCCGATCAGGTGCTGGAGCGCCTCGACTGGGTGGTCGCATCTGCTCATGGCACCCGGGGCCAGACGGGTGCCGAGCTGACTGCGAGCATGATCGCCGCTGCCGAGCACCCGTCCGTCGATGTGATCGCCCACCCTACCGGGCGCTTGCTCGGCGGGCGTGAGGCCTACGACCTCGACGTTGAGGCGCTGATCGCCGCCTGTGCGAGAACGGGTACGTTCCTCGAGGTCAACGCCAATCCGAGGCGCCTCGATCTGCGGCCTGAGCACGTGCGGGCCGCGATCAGGGCCGGCGTCGGCATCTGCATCTCGAGCGACGCCCACCATGCTGAAGGTCTTGACGTATTGCGCTACGGCGTCGATTGCGCGCGCCGCGGCTGGGCCACAGCGGAGGACATCGTCAACACCCGCTCGTGGGCGGACCTGCAGGTGCTGCGTAAGGCCAGCCGCCGGCGCCCGTGACGCCCGACGAGCTCGCGGAAGGCTTGCTGGACGCCACGCTCCCGCAGGCTGAGTGGAGGCACGCAGGCCACCTGACGGCCGCCTATGCGTTGGTTACCCGGTTTGGCCCCGAGCACACGGTGCGACTCTGTCGAGCCTGCATTCCACCACTCAACGCTGCCCACGGGGTCGCCAACTCCGCCGTCGGCGGCTATCACGAGACGCTCACAATCTGCTTCGTCTCGGCTGTGGCGGACGCAATCGCCCGGGGACGGACGCTGGTCGAGATCCTCGCGAGCCTTGATCGGGACATCCCGTTTCGCTGGTGGAGCCGTGAGCTTCTGCTCTCAAGCGACGCGCGGCGGCAGTGGGTTGCGCCCGATCGGGCACCGCTCCCGTTTCCAGCGTGGCAGGGCGCCGTCGTTACACGTTGAGGTTGACGAGCTCGGCTTCACCAGAGATCGGCGTGCGGATCAGCGCGCCGTCAGGACCCTCGTAGTAGGCGCCCATCGTCTGCAGTGGTGGCGAGTAGACGTGGATCGTCACGGTCGGGATACCATTGTGGGGACGGAAGCGGTGAATGTACGACGCGGCGAACCGGATCGTTTCCCCGGGTGAGACGAGACGCTCCACATGTGGCCCGTCGAAGCTGAGGCGCTCCTCGAAGATGCCGCCCGCGACAACGTGCACTGCTCCACAGGAGATGTCGTGGTCGTGGAAGCCCGTGTCGTGGTCATCCATCCACGAGATCACGAAGATCTCGCGGTCGTCGTCGCGGGAGAGCCGCTCGTAGTGCCGCCTGCCGGGAATGTGTTGAACGCAGCGCTCCCACGAGGCAGGATCGGCGGCGATGCTCTCGGCCAAGGCGACGCATTGATCGGGGCTGAGGGGCGTTGCGACGGCCTGATCGGTCTCGTGCATACGGGCTACTCCACTCGTTGTGAAACGATAAATTGAAACGTAAAACCAGAGTATGCTTGCGGGACACCGCGCTGTCAACAGCGGCTACGGCGCAGGGAGCGCTAGGCTGGAGCGATGGGTCCGGCTGGAAAGCGCACCACGATCCGCCAAATCGCCGAGGAGACCGGGCTCTCGGTCACCGCGGTCTCGTACGCTCTCCGCGGAGAGCGCATGTCCGCGGCAACGATCGTCCGCGTGCAGCAGGTGGCGCGTGACATGGGCTACACGGCGGACCCGGTCGCGCGAGCGCTCCGCGGCGGACGCTCCGGGACGGTCGGGGTGATCGTCGGCAGCCTCGCCGATTTCTGGCATCAGACCCTTGCCCATGCGCTGCAGCGTGAGCTGCGCCTGCATGGTCTGCACGCGATCATCGCTGATGCCGATGGAGACCCAGCGCTCGAGCTCGAGCTGGCCCGGCGCCTGGCAGACCAACGCGTTGACGGGTTGCTCGTCGCGCCGATTGGCCCTGCCAGCGGCGGGTGGGTCGAGCTCGTTGCTCGGCTGCCCACCGTCACGATTGCGGGGCGGTTGATCGGTGCCGAGGTCGCCGGAGAGGTTGCCTTCGATCAGACGAGCGGCGTGGCTGAGGTGCTTCGTCATCTGCATGCGCTCGGTCATCGGCAGATCGCAGTGCTGTCTTGGGCGGTCGAGGTCTCACCTGGGCGCCCGGCCGAGCTTGCTGTGGTTGAGCAGGCAGCCCGCCTTGGCCTTAGCTGCGAGATCGTGCCGTGTGCATACTCGCTCGATGGCTCGCGACCGCTCGCGCTCGACCTGCTCTCGCAGGCCCAGCGCCCAACCGCCGTCTTCTGCATGTCTGATTCGATCGCCTATGGCGCGCTCCACAGCTGTCGAGAGCTTGGCCTACGTGTGCCAGAGGATCTCACGCTCGTCGGGTTTGACGACCACCCGCTGTCGAGGCTCGTCGAGCCAGCGCTGACGACGGTCAACTGGAGCATCGACCGGGCAGCGCGAACCGCAGTGACCTTCCTCAAGGATCACCTGGCTGATGGTGCGGCGCAGCGCCGCATCGTGATCGCCCCGTCATTGGTGGTGCGGAGGTCCACTGCCGCCCCGTCCTACTTGGCAGGTCCGTAGGGGCTAACCCACCCCTCGGGTGGTGCCTCGGCAATGTTGTCACCGGGTGGAAAGGCGCCGGGCCCAAGCAGCCAGATCTCATCTTGCGGCGTGTAGGTGGAGTAGAACGTGTCCTCGGACAGCGTCTCGCCGTCCTTCATGACGGTGCGGCTGACGTCGACGGAGAAGCCATCGCTTCCATCAATGATCTTCTCGACCTTCTTCGGCGGCGCGTAGGCATCGTCGAAGTAACGTGCCTTCGCCTTCACCGGGGCGTAGCGATCCGTGACGCTGCTCGTGACGGTTCGACTGTCGACCGGGGCGGAGTAGAGGTTGACGGTCATGGTGCTCGCGTCGGCAGTTGCGCGGATCAGGATTGGGTGCCCCGTGTTGTTCTTAAACTGAAAGTCCGGTCCGTCCCATGACACAGCCGCATCCATGCCGAGACCATAGTGGTCGATGTAGAGCCCGTGGTTGCGGCGCTCCACGATGGCGAGGCCCAGCTGGAAGACGGCGTCATACAGCGTGGTGGCGACCTGGCAGACGCCGCCGCCGATCGAGGGGAGCAGCAGACCACCGATGACCGCCATGCCCTCCAGGAAGCCGCGCTCGGGGGTGCGAGGACCGACGGCGTCGTTGAACGAGAAGGTGTTTCCCGGCAGCACGAGCCGAAGGTCGAGGATCTTCGCCATGAGGCCGACGTTGGCGATGCGGTTCTCCGCCGAGTCCCCCAAGTCCGTCGTGTAGCCAGAGACCATGGTGGTGATGCCGAAGGCCTGCGCGTCGGCGGTGGTGCGGGCTGGCTCGATGGGTCCGAGCGTGATCGTTGCTTCGCGGGAGCCAGTCGCCGAGGCCGCCTCGCTGACGGCGTCGGCGGCGGTCTCTGGATCGAATCCCTGCCCGTTCTTTGCCGGTATCACCCAGGCCTTGGTGCCGTCGGAGTCCCAGATCGCGTTGACCGGATCGCGCAGCTTGGACGCGAACATTTGGCCGAGGAATGGCTGCAGCCGCTTGGGGTCGAAGACGACGGTGGCCTTCCCATCCCGCTCCTTGACCGCGACCGAGGCGGCCAGGGCCGCCGTCGAGAGAATGCCAGCGCGGCGACCGTCGACGACCACGGTGATCGGCCCCGCCGCCAGCTCCTCGGCCTGACCAGCGGCCTGCCGTGCCTCCTCCGTCGAGACGGTCGGCGCGACCGCCTTCGAGGTCAGCGTGAGCCGGGATTTCCCGGCCAGCGCGGCGTAGGTGGCGGACAGCAGGACCGTCCGCGCCGAGATTGATCGGCCATTGCGCGCTGGCGTGACGGATGCGGTGCCGTCGACGATCCGCACGGTGGCGGAGCGCGGTGGCTCCGCGACGATTCGCAGCGTTGCGGGAATCCTCGGCCGGGCTGGGATGGCCAGCGATGGCGTGATGTCTGCCGAGTAGAAGAACGGCAGCAGGAACGAAGCGACGCGGCCCATCTGCATCGCCTCGTCGATCGTCTTCTGGGCGTCGATCTTCGCGTCGAGCTCTGCTGGGACCAAGTCGGCTGATTCCTCATCAAGCGTGACGTTGACGTTCTGCTCGAGGCGGGGCCCGAGCTCGTGCAGCAGATGTGCCCGCGCAGTTGCCGGGTCGAGCCCGCCGATGTCGATACCGGCGACGGTGACGCCGGGCGCCACGTTGCCGCGGAACATCAGGCCTCGCACACCGAAGATGACGATCAGGGCGACGATCGTGAGGAGGACAAGCTGGCGGGTCCGGTGGCTCGTCCGCTGCGGCCGCTTGCGGCGCGGCGCGGGACGCGTGGAATGCACGGCCATGGGACGGGGAGCCGGTCGAGGCCGGCTGCGGACGGGACGAGGTTCTGCCATTGCTACCAAAGCGAATAGTACCGGTGGTCTCGGCTCCGTTCTCCCACCGAACGTAAGCCGGGTAGCATCAGCCTACGGTGCAGCCCTCCCCACCCGATCAGTCGAGGCGCGAGCCCGCGTTTACGTGGGTCTCGAGCCAGCGTGGGGTCGGCGCACGAGCGGGACGTCGCCACTGGGCAGACGTGCGTGGACCGATGCTCGCGGCGGCAGCGCTCGGCCTGCTGCAGGCGGGTGTCGTTGGGCTCTCCCTCGAAGCGTTCGCCGCCAAGGATGCCCGTGCGATCTTCGCCGCTCCGGTCATCGCGGTTTCGACGTTTCTGATGGTGCTCTTCCTAGGGCTGGTCCGCTCGGCTGTACGACCGGATGACGTCTTCGGTGCGGGACCGGCTGCTCGCATGCTGGAGGTGGTCGCGGTAGCGTCACCGGTCCTGCACGCTGGGCTCACGCCGCAGGCCGCCAGCCTGCTGGCGACCGAGGTTCAGCTGCGGCTGGGCTACGCGGCCGTCGCAGTCTCCGACCGCGTGCGCGTGCTCGCCCACGTCGGTCTCGCGGCTGACCACCATGGACAAGGGACTGCCGCCCCGCCTGGCGCCGTGCAGGCGATGGCCGAGGCGCGCGTGGCACGCCTGCCCGTGGGCTGGCGCCACGGCTGCGACTCCCACTGCCCGCTGCGGTCGGCCGTCGTCGGACCGCTCTCGGTGCGGGGCCGCGTGATCGGCTCGCTGATCGCGTTCTCTGAGGGGGCGTTGACGATCTCCGATCGCGAGCGCGATGTGATGGATTCGCTCTGCGGCCTCGTCTCGATGGCGCTCGCCGCGGGTGAGGTTGAGGTGCACGCGCGGGCGAGCGCCTCAGCGGAGCTCGCGGCCCTGCAGGCGCAGATTGAGCCCCATTTTTTGTTCAATGCGCTCAATACGATCGCTGCATTCATTCGCACGCAGCCGGACGAGGCCCGTCGCCTGATTATCGCGTTCGCCGAGTACTGCCGCTCGACGCTGCGGCAGCCCGCGGAGTTCGTCACGTTTGCCGAGGAGCTGCAGCACGTCGAGGCCTATCTTGAGCTGGAGCAGGCGCGCTTCGGTCATGACCTCTTGGTGGAGCGCCGCATCGGTCCTGCGACCCTGAGCGTGTTGGTCCCGCCGTTTCTCGTGCAGCCGCTCGTTGAGAACGCAATCAAGCACGGCAAGACCGACCAGCCGCTGCGCATCGTCGTCCGCGCCGATCGGCGCTTCGGGCGCCTGCGGGTGGTCGTCCGTGATAATGGCCGGGGCATCTCACGCGAGGACGCGGAGCGCGTGCTCGAGCCAGGCTTCGGTAGCGGCGCGGCAGGGCTCGGGCTCGCGTCCGTCCATCGCCGGATCGAGGCGTACTACGGCGAGCAGGGGCGCCTGCGGATCGCGAGCTCGCCGCTCTTTGGCACCTACGTCAGCGTGCTCGTCCCGGACGAGCCCCCCACGGACGAGCAGGCGGCTGGATGACGCTGCTCGCGCTCATCGTCGACGACGAGGCTCCCGCTCGGTCCGAGCTGCGCCACCTGCTCGGGGGGATCGACGGGGTCGAGGTGGCCGGCGAGGCGGCCTCATCTCGCGAGGCGTTGACGCTGGCCGAACGCATGGCGTATGACGTCGTCTTCCTCGACATCAGCATGCCCGGTGACGCGGGCGGGATCGAGGCGGCTCGGCGCCTCGCAGCGCTACCTGGGCGCCCCAGCGTCGTGTTCGTAACTGCGCACGATGATCGCGCGTTGCAGGCCTTCGCCGTTGAGGCGGTGGATTACCTCCTCAAGCCGGTGCGGGAGGATCGACTGGTCACTGCCGTCCGCCGCGTGGCAGCGATCCGTGCGGGCACGGCTCCCGATGCGGCTCTGGACGGCCGGATCCCCGCGCTGGGCGACCACGGCGAGACCCTGCTGATTGATCCAGCGGACCTCGTCTACGCCGAGGCGGACGGTGATCGTTCGCGCCTCACCCTCGCCTCGGGTGGCATGGTCGTGTCGCCGCGATCGCTGCGGGCGCTCGAGGACCTGCTGCCGGCTGGCTTCATGCGCATCCATCGTTCGCAGATCGTGAGCCTCTCGCGGGTCGCCGCGATCGAGCCGCTGCCGGGTGGCCGCGTGCAGGTACGGCTGGCGGATCAGGCGGGCACCACGCTCGCAGTGGCACGCCGCCAGACGCGTGCGCTGCGGGCGTCGCTCGGTCTGCGCTGAGCGGGACGGCTACGCTGCCGCGTATGTCGGAGCTGACTGCCATCGAGGAGGCGCTCGCCGAGCTGCCTGCCGCTGAGCGGGTGGAGGCAGCCGCACCGGCTGTGGTCGCGCTGGTCTTCGACGCCCTTGCGCTGGATGAGGACGAGCTGAATGCGGCTGCCCGGCGGGGCCTGCTGCTGGCGGCTGCCGCCGGCAATCCGGCGGAGTCGTGCTCACCCGGATCACGGGCCGCGCTTGAGACGGCGGCCGATCTCGCTGCGGATGGCTATGCGCAGCCGCTGATGCGGGCGCTCGGCGAGCTCGTCGTGCCACCGGACTGCCCGCTCATCAGCACGGTCGTCGCCGGCCTGCTTGCCGCGGAGACGCTGGCGCTTGAGGCCCTCGCCGTGGTGGTGCTCCACCGTGCGATTGCCTGAGTTGGCCGCTGACGACCTGCAGCAGGCGATCGACCGGCTTCAGCCCGCCCAGATCCAAGCGGTCACACGGGCGGCGCTGGTGGCGGCTCCTGACGACTTTGCCGACCTGCCCGCTCCGCAGGTCATGCTCCGTAGCGACGGATGGACCGGGGTCACGACGGCAATCGACGGCGCTGGGTACCGCGCCGTCCTGATCACCGCTGGCGGACGGCGCTCGGCGTCGAGGTCCTGCACGGTGATCAACCCGGAGGGCGTGGTGATTGGCTCGTTTGCGGCAGATGCTGCTGCTCGCGTTGCCATCGCAGTGACGGCAGCCCTGGCAGCGCCAGCGCTCGTCGGCACGGGCCCAGTCCGCCTCGCCGTGCTCGGTGCGGGTCCGCTAGGACGACTCGTCATTTCGCTCCTCACCGGCGTGCTGTCGCTCGAAGCGATCACGATTTACGACCCGGACACCGCCGCGGCTGCAGCCGTCGCTGATGTGGGGACCGTCGTGCGCGATGCGGCCGCTGCTGTGCGCCACGCCTCGCTGGTCGTTACGGCGACCAATGCCCGCGACGCGGTGCTTCGCGCTGACTGGGTTGCCCCGGGGGCGGCGGTCATTGCGCTGGGCGCGGACCGGCAGGGCCGGCGCGAGCTTGACTATCGCATTCTTGGCGAAGCGTCGTTTGTGGCCTGCGATGCACCGGCCGTCGCCCGCGTGCTTGCCGATGACCTCCGCGACTGCGTGGCCGAAGGACACCTCGATTGGCAGGAGGTGACGCCGCTGCGCGATGTTCTGCTTGGAGCCGTTGACGCGCGTGTCACTGCCGCCGACCTCGTGGTCGTGAAGCTGATCGATGCCACGCCGGTCGTGCTCGCCCTCGCGCGTGCCGCGCTCGACCAGTAGGCGGAGCCTGACCGTCCTTCGCCGGCTGGAGCCGCGTCAGTGGGGGTAAGCCACAACCTGCAGGTGCTTTCGTGTCCGAGGCCGCTCGGGCGTTGGCTTGATTCTGCCTAGCGCGGCGTGGGCGAAGCGCTCCAGTGATAGGCTCGCTGCGCCTCGACCGCTGGAGAAGCCATGCACGTACGCGTCGGACATAGCCCGGATCCTGACGACGCCTTCATGGTCTGGGCAATCGCCGAGCAGGCTCTTGATCTGCGCGGCTTCGAGATCGAGCTCGTGCCGGCGGATATCCAGACCCTCAACACGTGGGCGGCCGAGGGGCGCCTAGAGGCGACGGCGATGTCGGTCGGGGCCTATCCCGGCGTGCAAGAGCTGTACCGCCTGCTGGGCCACGGCGCCTCCCTCGGCGAGGGCTATGGTCCGGTCGTCATTGCCAAGACGCAGCTGCAGCCCGCAGACCTCGCCGGCCAGCGCGTCGCTGTGCCGGGCTCTCGGACGACGGCCTTCCTGACGGCGCAGCTTGCGCTGCCCGCGTTCGAGCCCGTGCAGCTCGACTTTGAGGCGATCATGGCCGCGGTCGCTGCCGGTGAGGTTGCGGCGGGCGTCGTGATCCATGAGGGGCAGCTGACGTGGGAGCAGGAGGGCTTCAAGCGCGTCCTGGATCTCGGCGCGTGGTGGGAGGCCGACACGGGCTTGCCGTTGCCGCTCGGCGCCGTTGCGATGCGCCGCGATGTCCCCGAGGATCGAGCAAGCGACCTCTCCGCGGTCCTCAAGGAGGCTGTCGCCGTCGGTCTTGACCACCGCGAGGAGGCGCTCGCCTACGCCATTGCGTACGGCCGCGGCATCGCGCCTGAGCTCAACGACCGCTTCGTCGCCATGTACGTCAACGACCTCACGTTGGACTACGGCGCCCAGGGCCGCAAGGCCGTGGCTGCGCTGCTCGAGCGCGGAGCCGCGGCTGGTCTGCTGCCGAGCCCGGTGCGGCTCGACTTCCTCGGCTAGTCAGACGGGGACGGTGGCACGCACCTGCGTGCCACCGGTCGCCGCCGTCGCGATCGTCCACCGGCCTCTCGTCGCCTCGGTCAGGACCGCGCTGCCAAGGCCCGGTGCGCCAGCGCCGATACCGTTGCCGTTGTCGGTGATCTCAACGAGCACGCCATCAGTCCCCGCGGCAATGTGAACCTGTGCCTCCGTCGCGGCGCCGTGGATCGACGCGTTCGCGAGACACTCCTGGATGACGTTTCCGATGCGGTCGAGGACATGAGCGGCAAGGGCATCAGCCGGCAGGACCCAGTCGATCGCGACCATGCCCTGCCACGCTCCGTCGATCGTGCTGCGGAGGGCGTTCAGATCGACGGCGCTCGGTGGCGGTTGGTGCTCGCCGATGCGTCCGGCGGAGACGCGAGCGTCGGCGATCGCTCGCTCCAACGCGACCTCGTCGCCGCGCGCGGCGGCGTCCTGAATGGCATAGGCCGAGGCCACGAGGCCTGCCTGGACGGTGCCGTGGAGATAGAGCGCGAGCTCGCGTTGCATCTGCTCGGTTGCTGCTTCGAGGGCGAGGCGCTGAAACTGCGCCTCCTCAGCGCGGGAGCGCAGGGTTCGCAGGCGTTCATCTTGGGTCCGTAGGCCGCCCTGCCCGAGGCTCACGACCCAGGTGCTCAGGAAGCTAACGAAGACACCGATGGCGAGCAGCGGTACGGCGTTACGGCTCCCTGTCCACGCCTCTGTGGCGGCAGCTGCAGCCAGCAGCGGCAGCGTTGCGAGCGCAATCGCCGCGATCAGCAGCAGGCGCGCACGGGCATAGCGAGGCGCCGGGGCGTAGCGGTGGATTGCGCGTCTTCCGAGCGGATAGAAGATCAGCATGCGCCGGGTATGCGTACGAGTGGCAGGCGTCTGCCACAGGCACGGGTGGGTGGACGGCTGCCTTTGGTGCTGGTGGCGCCACGTCGGGGTACGACGTGGATTTGAGCGACGATGCCGAGTACCTGCGGGTCAAGGTGACGGCCACGAGTGGTGCAGGTTCGACCGTTGCGTACTCGGTGGCTACCGCGCAGGTGGCGATTCCTGCGCCGACGTCGTCGTCGCTGCCGGAGGTCACAGGCTCGGTCGAACCCGGCTCGACGGTAACGGCGTCGAGAGGCACGTGGAGCTTCGCGACCGACTTTGCGTATGCGTGGCAGTCGTCGGCGGATGGCTCGACGTGAACAGCCGCCTCGGGCCGTGGTGCCGAAACGCATAGCTACACGGTCGCTGGGGCGGATGCCGATCGGTAGCTGAGCGTCCGCGTGACGGGATCGAACCGGACGGGATCGCTCGTCGTCGAGAGCCCGGCGTCGGTTCGCGTTTCGTCTCCGGCCGGACGAGTTGTGCCGCCGGTGGGAGCTCCGCCAGCGCCGGACGTCACGCCCGGAGAGGCGGCTGGCGAGGTGGCTGTGGACGCAACCACGCCTGCCGGATGCCGGGCCATCTTGCTGGCTGCGCACGTCCGTGTCTCCCCCAAGTCGACCGAGACGTGCGCAGCCAGCGGGCTGCAATCTGGGCTCAAGCTCGTCAACGGAAAGCTCGTTGCAGCCTCGCCGGGCGTGGATCAGATGAAGGTGAAGAGCAAGAGCGCGAAGGGCAAGGTGACGGTCCGCAAGGTCAAGCTCAAGGTCGGCTAGCCCAGCCGAACCGAACCGACGGCGCGGCGGGGCTACCCGTCACGCCGACCGTCGGCCTCGATTGGCACGTCTACGTCCGGCGAGCTCGAAAAGATCGTCGGGCGCAGAGCAGGCGTCGCCGTGGCGCAGCCTACGGTCGAGCCGCTGCGTCCGCCTCGAGGATCCGCTTCGTTGCGGCCTGTCGTTCGACAAACGACTTCTCCATCAGCGTGGCCGCGACGGGCGCGACTAGGCGTCCGGCCACACCACCCGGCAGCTCCCACTCAATGTGATCGGTCAGCACAGTGCCGCCGTGGGCACTCGGGGCAAAGCGGTGCTCGTGGCGGAACTTCGCGAATGGGCCCTTCAGCATCTCGTCAACGACGAGGATTGGCTCGGCCAGCTCGGTGACGCGCACGCGCCACGTCTGGACGCCTGGCAGGGGCTTCATTTTGACCTGCAGCACGACCTCACCGCCGAGCACCAGCGGGAACTCACCGGTGATGGAGACGAACTCCTGGCCCGCCGAGGCGATGCGCGCGGCGTTGCGGGTATCAAGGTGGAAGTCGTAGACCGACTGGATCGGGGCGTCGATCTCGATGGAGCGCTCGAAGAGGGGCATGCTCGAAGTATCGCGGACGGTTACGCAGCGGCCGACAGGCGGCGGGCGCGTAGCAGGACGGAGTGCTCGTCCGCCCCCGTCGCCTCCAGCCCAACCCACGAATCCACTGGGCTCAGCTCGACGCTGGCATCCGACCACGTGCGTCGTGCCTCGCGCCGCGCGAAGTCCCAGCCCGACGCCTGCAGCAGTGGGGCAGCCGTGACGACGCGGCCGCGCGTTGCCGACCAGGCCTGCGCGACGTCCTGCCCGAGCGTCTCGGCGTCGAGGTCAATCAAGGCGCGCGCGGCGGCAGCGACCTCCTGCGAGGCGCCGCCGCTTGGGCCCTGCGCGACCAGCAGCAGGAGGGCGTCAGCTGGCCGCAGCAGCGCCTCGGTGTGCGTGTCAATCTCCGCCGCGGACAGCCAGAGGTCGGCTGCCGCTCGATCGAGCAGGACCGCCTCGGCTGGCAGGAGCCGCGCCTGCGCCAGCAGGCGCAGAGCCTCGAGGCCGCGCATGAACCCGGGCAGCAGGAGCGCGCAGCCACCCTGCGCCTCCGGCACCGGCGCGATGCGCAGGCGAATGCCCTGCGAAGATTCTGCGAAGCGCCGACGTGCGAAGCCTCTGCCTGAGCCGGCGAGCGATGGTGCGTCAAGCGCCACGGCCGAGGCGACCGTCAGCTCCGCAGCGTGCTCAGGGAGCGGACCAAGCGTCCAGCCCGCACGACGCAGCTGGTGCTCAAGGGCGTCGAGCCGAGCCGTCGGCTCGACCAGTGCCAGCCACGAGGTCGAATCGATGGAGCTGAGCCCGCCCTCCGACGCGAGGACGGGTAGCGCTGGCTCGGAGGCAGGCGGCCGGCCAGCGGCAATGCCCGTCGAGCGGGCCCACGCGACGGCATCCCAGCTCACGCAGGCCTCGTCTGCGCGCGCGCCGCCTGGCGGACCTCCCCCACGCCACGCACGGCGAGCTGTCCACAGGCCGCATCGATGTCCACGCCCTTTGATCGGCGCAGGCTCTGCGGAATGTGGCGCTTGTCGAGCACTGCTCGGAAGCGGTTGACGCGCTCGGGCGGAGAGGCCGTCATGTCAGACGTCGTGGGGTTGTACCAGATGAGATTGACGTGGCTGCCCCCGGGGAGCGAGCTGTGCAGCAGGTCCGCGAGCCGCTCTGCCTGCTCGACACGGTCGTTGACCTCATTGAGCAGGAGGTACTCCACGTAGACGCGCCGCTTGGTGGCTTTGCGGTAGCGCTGGAGGGAGGCCATCAGCTCGGCAATCGGGTAACGCCGGTTGATCGGCATGAGCCTGCTGCGCAGCACGTCATCCGGCGCGTGCAGCGAGATCGCGAGGCGAAGCTGCATCGGCTCCTTGGCCAGCCGGTCAATGCCTGGAATCCAGCCCGCCGTTGAGATGGCGATTGAGCGGGCGCCGAGGCCAAAGCCGCCCGGATCATTGGCGAGATGGCAAAAGTGCAGCACGCTATCGAGATTCTGCAGCGGCTCGCCCATGCCCATCATGACGACGTTGCGAATGCGGGCGCCGTGCTGGCGCGCGGTGCGAGCAGCCCAGATCAGCTGCTCGAAGATCTCGCCAGTGGTCAGCGAGCGCCCGAAGCCCATCGTGCCGGTGGCGCAGAAGGTGCACGCCAACGCGCACCCGGACTGCGACGACAGGCAGACCGCGTGGCGATCGCCATGCCGCATCAGCACGGTCTCCACCGGGTACCCGTCGTGGGTCGTGAAGCGCGCCTTGATCGTGCCATCCTGGCTCTGCTGGAGATCGTCCTCGCGCAGCTCGCGGACGGGAGCAGCCTCCTCCAACGCGGCACGAAGGTCCTTCGGCAGCGTCAGCGCCTCATCCCACGAGGCGATGTACTCGCGGGTGATGGCCTGCCGCATCTGCTCGACGCGGTAGGCCGGTGCCTTGTGGTCGGCGAGCACGGCGAGGGCGGCATCAAGGTCCATGCGACAGAGGCTACCCCGTGAAGGTCGCGCCGGTGTCGGTGATGACGGCCGTGGACGCCGCGCCCGAGGTCATCGCTGAGGCGTCTGCGCTCGTCGTGCTGGGAGCAGTCGTCGGGGCTGCATCCGTGGTCACCGGCAGCGTCTCGAACGGAGCAGCCGCCGGCGGCTTCGGCTTGGGCTTCACGACTGGCTTTGCGGCAGGTGCCGCGGGCACGGCTGGGTCTGGCGCGACCGCCAGCGAGGGGGTGACGGGCTGGCGGACGCCCGTCAGCCACGTCAGCACGTAGGGGAAGGGCGGCACGGCCCAGAGGCCGCCAGGGTGGATCTCGAAGTGCAGGTGCGGCGGGGTGCCCTGAGCATCTCCGCTGTTGCCGACGAAGCCGAGGACATCGCCCCGCTTGACGGCCGCGCCCTCGCGGGCGAGTGGGGAGAATCCGGAGAGGTGAGCGAAGTAGAAGAGGTTGCCGCTGCCGTCCGACAGCCAGAGGCGGCGGCCGCCGAGGGTGTTCCAGCCGATGCGGAACACCGTCCCATCGGTGATCGCCAGAATCGGGGTGCCGGTGGCCGCGAAGATGTCGAGCCCCTGATGGAAGCCCGTATCTGCGCGCGGAGCACCCCAGTCATCGGAGAAGTCGTTGGCCGTCGCGCCGAGCACAGGAAACATGTAGCCGCCGTCGAGCAGGCCGGCCTGGCGGTCGGCGTCGATCGGCGGATTCTGCGAGAACCCGCCGGGCGGGGGATCCTGCGTGGCGTCCGTGGTGTGCGCCCCCGAGACGGTGGGCGTCACCGCGGCCGCCGCAGGCGTGGTTGTGGCGGGCGCCTGCGCCGTGGGGTCGGGGACGGCGGCACCGGAATCGGCGTAGCCAACGAGAATCTCCGTGCCCGCAGGAAGGCCTCGATACGGCTGCCGAATCCGCAGATGAAGGCCAATCGCGAAGCTCCGCACGGCCTGCGGCCCGCGCACCGCGTCGACCGACTCCTCAACGACGAGGTCGCCGACGTTGGCGATCACGATCACCTGATTCGGCGTGGCTACGATCGGACGGCCGGCAACGACGAGCCCTTCGACGACGGTGCGCAATCCGCTCTGCGCCTCTGCCGTCGTGGTGGCTCCGGCTGCGGACTGGGAGGTGACGCCGGTGGCGGTGATGAGGCCGTCGAGCAGGGTGACGCCAGCCGTCCGCGACGAAGCGTCACCGCGGGCGGCCGCTGCCGTTGTCGTCACGTCCACCATGGTCTCCGCAGCGAGCACCGACGCAATCGACGGGTCGGGCTGGGTGGCGTAGCCACCGCCAGAGCTCGCGTGACCTCCACGGGAGATCCCCGGTGCGTGCGTGATGGCAGCAAGGCCCGGAATTCGTACCTGCAGCGCGAAGCCGGCGGCCCGGCCGACGGGAACCGTCCCCGGCGCATCGGCAGCCGAGGCGCCGAAGCCGACGGCGAGCGATGCGAGCACGATCGTCGCGACCGCGACCATGAGGGTGCCTAGCCGCAGGTGCATGTCCGCAAAGTACACTGGCACGCACCTACTCGGGGTAGCCTTGCGGTTAACAGCGCGGAGGAGGCTAGGCATGAGCGATGCGATCGAAGCACATCTGGAGGAGTCCAGACGGGTTCCACCCTCGGCCAGCTTCGTGGCGCGTGCCCGGGTCGCGGATCGATCACTGCACGCTGAGGCCGACGCGGACTTCGCCGCCTTCTGGCTACGGCAGGCACGAGAGCAGATCACCTGGTACCGCGAGCCCACCGAATCGCTTGACGACTCGAATGCACCGTTCTACCGCTGGTTTGCCGACGGCAGCTTGAACCTCACCTACAACTGCCTCGATCGACACGTCGAGGCGGGCGGTGGCGACAAGGTTGCCTTCACGTGGGTCGGCGAGCCAGGCGACGAGCGCGTCATCACCTACGCCGAGCTGCTGGCCGACGTCGAGCGGGCGGCCAGCGCACTCCAGGCGCTCGGCGTCGGCAAGGGCGATCGCGTGGCGATCTACCTCGGCATGGTGATGGAGCTGCCAATCGCAATGCTGGCGTGCGCCCGCATCGGAGCGATTCACTCGGTCGTGTTCGGCGGCTTCGCAGCCACTGCGCTGGCCGACCGCATCCAGGACGCGACCTGCAAGCTCGTCATCACCGCCGATGGGGCGTGGCGGCGGGGCCAGATCATCCCGCTCAAGGACATCGTGGACGAGGCCGTCGCGTCGTGTCCGAGCGTGGAGCATGTGCTCGTCGTCCGCCGCACCGAGCAGGAGGTCGCCTGGCTCGCGCACGACACGTGGTGGCACGAGGCGATGGCAGCCGCCGATCCGCGCTGCGCGCCGGAGCACATGGACGCCGAGGACGTGCTGTTCATGCTCTACACGTCGGGCACAACCGCGAAGCCAAAGGGCATCGTGCACACCTCTGGTGGCTACCTGCTGGGCGCGATCATGTCGCATCAGTGGGTCTTCGACATTCGCCCGGACGACGTCTACTGGTGCACAGCCGACTGTGGCTGGGTCACGGGCCATACGTACGTGGTCTACGGGCCGCTAGCGAACCACGCGACGAGCGTGATCTATGAGGGCACGCCGGAGCATCCCTCGTGGGATCGCCACTGGCAGCTCGTCGAGCGGCACAAGGTCACGATCTACTACACCGCACCGACGGCGATCCGGGCGCTGATCAAGGCCGGCGAGGACGCCGTCGAGCGCCACGACGGGTCGTCGCTGCGTCTGCTTGGCACCGTTGGCGAGCCGATCAACCCAGAGGCATGGGTCTGGTACCACGAGCACGTCGGCCGTGGGCAATGCCCCATCGTCGATACGTGGTGGCAGACGGAGACCGGCTCGATTGTGCTGTCGCCGCTGCCTGGCCTCTCGACCACAAAGCCGGGCTCCGCGATTGGCCCGCTGCCGGGCATGAAGCCGGTGATCGTCGATGAGCAAGGCGCGGAGGTGCCGGTCGGTGGCGGTGGCTACCTCACGCTGCAGCGGCCCTGGCCGTCGATGCTGCGCACCATCTGGGGCGACGACCAGCGCTTCATCGACACCTACTGGAGCCGGTTCGGCCCGACCGTCTACTTCACGGGCGACGGCGCGCGGACGGACGCCGATGGTGATCTCTGGCTGCTCGGGCGGGTCGACGATGTCATCAACGTTGCGGGTCACCGCATCTCCACCACCGAGATCGAGTCGGCCCTCGTTGGGCATCCCGCCGTGGCTGAGGCCGCCGCGATCGGAGCGGAGGACGAGATCAAGGGCGAGCACATCGCCGCCTTCGTGATTCTCCGCGACGGTCACGAGGCGACGGAGGAGCTGCGCCAAGCGCTGGCCACCCACGTCGCGGGCCTGATCGGCAAGTTCGCGCGCCCGAAGCTGCTGCTGTTCGCGCCGGACCTCCCCAAGACCCGCTCGGGCAAGATCATGCGCCGCCTGCTGAAGGACATTGCCGAGGGACGCGAGCTAGGGGATGCGACGACGCTGCGCGACCCGGCCATCGTCCAGGCGATTAAGGCCGACGCGGATCGTCAGATGCACCGCTGAGGTCTGGCTCAGGTCGCCGCTGGGCCCGGAGCCGGCGCGTCGCCGAGATCAGCATCTCGCCGGCGACCAGCACGACGACGACGCCGAAGATTCGCGACAGCGTGGCGTCTGGCAGGCGCGTGGCGATCTCAGCGCCACCGAGCACCCCCACTGCCGCGCCAAAGCCCATCAGCGCGGCGGCCCGCCAGTTCACGAGCTCCTCGCCGCTCTGGCGCCAGGCGCCGATCACCGCCACGGGGATGATGGCAGCGAGCGATGTGGCTTGCGCGTCGAGCTGACCGAAGGAGAACAGCAGGACGAGCACGGGGACGAAGACGATGCCGCCACCCACGCCGAACAGCCCGGAGAGGACGCCGGCGGCAATCCCAGCGCTGGCGGCGATGGCCAGCGAGGCGAGCTCAAGCGTCATCAGACGCCCACGATCAGACGCAGCCCAATCAGCAGCAGAAAGAGCCCGAAGCCGAGCACCAGCCACTCAGCCGAAATGCGCTTCTGCAGGCGGATCCCGATCAGCACGCCAATCACCGCCGGCGCACCGATCAAGGCGGCGGCCTGCCAGTTGATGTGGCCCGTGCCGCTGTACCGCACCACCCCGATCAGCGACGTCAAGATCAGCGTGGCCAGCGACGTAGCAGCGGCGCGGCGCGGCGTCAGCTGCGTCACGAGGAGCAGCAGCGGGACGATCACGACGCCGCCCCCGATGCCGAACATCGCGGCGAAGAGTCCGGCGACGACGCCAATGCCAATCAGGGGCATTGCCCCTTCGCGCCGAAACTGAACAGCGAGCTCCACAGGACTATCCTATCGGGCGATGCTGGCTGATCCTCTGCTCCCGTTCCGTGACCAGCCGGCGACCTCGGCGATTCTGCTCGATGTCGATGGCACGCTCGCTCCGATCGCCGCTCATCCCGCCCTGAGCCTCGTGCCGCCGCCCACGCTCGCGATCGTCGCACGGCTGGTCGAGCGCTTCGTCGTCGTCGCCTGCGTTTCGGGCCGCTCTGCCCGGGAGGCTGCACGGCTGGTGCCCGTCGCCGGCGTGGGGTTTATTGGCAACCACGGGTTGGAGGCGCTGGAGGGCGAGCGCCTGCGCTATGCAGACGGCGTCGAGGCGTGGCTGCCAATCGTGAGCGCAGCCGCGCAGGCCGTCACACCGATTGCCAGCGAGGTCGGCGCGTGGGTCGAGGACAAGGGCGCCACCCTGTCCATCCATCTGCGGGAGGCGCCCGATCCGGCCGCTGCCCGGGCCGTGCTCGTCGCGCGCGCAGCACCGCTGATCGTTGCTGCCGGGCTTCGCTGGCGCCTGGGGCGAATGACCCTCGAGGCTCGGCCGCCGATCGCCGCGGATAAGGGCACCGCCATTGCCGCCCTGCTGGGCCGCCACGCGGAGGTGCGGCGTTCGCTCTACGCGGGCGATGACCTGACCGACCTCGACGGCTTTCGCGTTGTCGACGTAGCCGTTGCCGTTGGCTCGGACGAGACGCCCCCCGAGCTGCTTTCTGCGGCGAGCCTCGTCGTGAGCGGGACCACGGGACTCGTCGATCTGCTGGTGTCTCTGACAGACTCCGGGTGATGGCCGATGCAGCTCACACGACGCCAGCAGCTGACGGATCGACGCCAGGGCTTCCCGCGCCGCCGAGCCCTGCCGCCGCCGGCGCGCCCGTGACGTCGCGCAATCGACTCAAGACGATTGCGCTCGGTCTCGCGGTTGGCCTAGTGCTCAGCGACTCGTCGATCGTCGTGCTGGCGCTGCCGGACATCCTCGCTCGCTACAGCCTCGACATCCAGCAGGTGTCGTGGGTGCTGACGGGCTTCAACATCGTCCTCGCGCTCGCCGCAGTACCGGTGGCGCAGCTCGTGCGCCGGCGCGCGCCCGGCATGCTGCTGGCAGTTGGCATGGCGATCTTCGCGGCTGCGTCCCTGTGCTGTGCCATCGCGCCGTCGTTTGAGGTGCTGCTCGTGGCCCGTGGCGTGCAGGCCGTCGGCGGTGCGCTGGCGGTCACAGCGGGGCTCGAGATCCTCCCGACGACGACGGGGTCGGAGCGTCGCGCCGCGGTCATCTGGGGCACGGCGGGCGCGCTCGGTGCAGCGTTTGGACCGGCCCTCGGCGGGGTGCTCACGCAGGTCTTCTCGTGGGAGGCGATCTTCTTCATCCAAGTTCCTGCGATTCTGCTGGCGCTGCCGACGCTCCGCACCAAGTCGCACTCGGTGCCGATGAAGGCAGGACGACCCCACATTGCGGCCAACCTCGCGCTGCTGCTGCTCAGCGCCGCGCTGACGGCCGCGCTGTTTCTGATCGTCCTCGTCCTCATCGAGGGCTGGCAGATGACGCCAATCGCGACCGCCATCGTGGTGTCGGTGATGCCGATCGCGGCCATCGTCGGGGCGCGGCTGCTTGGCGGCGTCGGCTCGCTACCTGCGCGCGCTGCTGCCGGTGCGCTGCTGCTCGCAGGGGGCCTGGCGGGCCTGGCGCTGCTCCCGAGCCCCGTCTGGTGGTGGACGCTTCCGCCCCAGGTGGCGATTGGCCTCGGCCTCGGCATGACGATCGGTGCCCTCACTGATGCCGCTCTGCACGGCCGCTCCTCCCAGGCGATCCATGGCGGGTGGACGATCGCCGCTCGCCACGTTGGCCTCGTGCTCGGCATCGTCGCGCTGACGCCGCTCTTTACCGCGCAGCTGGCGGATCAGCAGACGAGCGTCGAGCGCTACGGCGTCAGGCTGCTCCTCGATTCGCCGCTGCCGCTCTCGGAGCGGGTCGCCATCGCTGGTCGGCTTGGCGTTGTCGTCGACCAGGCGAACGGGCGAATCCCCGGCCTTGAGACGGTCTTCGGCTCGGCACCCGCCGACCTGGCAGAGCGCTCGGCGTGGCAAGACCTGCACGACCGCCTGGCGCTAGCGATCAGAGAGGCGGCGACCGCCGCCGCCGCCTGGCCTTTCCTCGCAGCGGCAGGCATCGCGCTGCTGGCGCTGATACCGCTTGGCCTCGGCCGTCGCCACCTCGATCTGTAGGCGCGGACAGGCTGCGACCACGCGGATCGCCCTCCCCGCGCCTGCCCACGTCTACGACGCGCGGACGACCGGGCTCGGTGGCTCCTCGCCGCGCAGGACTGCGATGGCGTTGGTGGCGGCCAGCACGCCCATGGCAGTCCGCGTCTCGATCGTTGCCGAGCCGAGGTGTGGGATGAGCACGGCATTCTCGAGGTCGAGCAGCCCGACGTCGACCTTGGGCTCGGCCTCGAAGACGTCGAGGCCCGCGCCCGCGAGCTCGCCGCTCCGCAGCGCCGCAGCGAGGGCCGCCTCGTCGACGACGGGGCCGCGCGTGGTGTTGATGAGGTAGGCGTCAGAGCGCATCTGCCTGAGCCGGTCTGCGTCGATTAGATGGCGCGTGTCAGCATTGAGCGGGCAGTGCAGCGAGACCACGTCGGCGGTCTCGAGCAGCTCGTCGAACGAGATGTAGCGGGCGCCGAGCTCCTGCTCAATCGTCGGATCCGCCTGGCGTCGGCCCGAGTAGACGATCTCCATGCCAAACGCCTTGGCGCGCCGCGCCGTGGCCTGGCCAATCAGACCTAGCCCGACGATGCCGAGCGTCTTGCCCTGCAGGCCCGTGCCGAGCATGAAGAACATGTTCCAGCTCCACGGCGTCTGCGAGCGAATCATGCGCTCACCCTCTCCCAGTCGACGCGTCGCCATCAGGATCAGGGAGAAGGCAATGTCGGCCGTAGCCTCGGTCAGCACCCCGGGCGTGTTCGTAAACCAGACCGTGCCTCGGCTCGCGATCGCCTGCGTGTCGACGTTGTCGTAGCCGACGGCGACGTTGGCGACGACCTTCAGCTGGGGCCCAGCCGCGTCCAGCAGGTCAGCGTCGATCTTGTCGTGCAGGAGGCAGATGATCGCGTCCGCGCTCTGGACGGCGTCGAACAGCTCCTCGCGGGTCAGCGCCCGGTCGTGTGGCGACAGCCAGACGTCGCCGGCCGCGTTGAGGAGGTCGAGCGCTGGCTGCGGGATGCGCCGGGTGACGACGATCCGGGGGCGGCTCACGCGGTCATCTCCTCGAGCAGACCGCGCATCGCCTCAATGGCCTCTTGGATGTTCTCCAGGCTGTTGGCGTAGGACAGGCGGAGGTAGCCGTCACCGTACTCGCCAAAGGCGGTGCCGCTGAGGACGGCAACGCCGGCCTCCTGCAGCAGGCGATCAGCGACGACTCGACCATCCTGCCCGGTGCCCTTGACGTTCGGGAACGCGTAGAACGCGCCCTTCGGATCGCGGCAGGTAACGCCCGGGAGCGAGTTGAGCCCCGCGACGACGGCGATGCGACGGCGGTCGAACTCGGCCATCATGGCGTTGATCTCGTCGCGTGGGCCGGTCAGGGCCGCCACGCCGGCGAGCTGCGTGGCCGGAGCCGTGCAGGACACGGAGTTGATGATCAGGCGCGTGATTGGCTCGCGCAGCGGCTCGGGCAGCGAGGCGTAGCCGAGGCGCCAGCCCGTCATGGCAAACGTCTTCGAGAAGCCGTCGAGCAGGATCGTGCGGTCTTGGAGGCCCTGATGCCCGGCGATCGAGTCGTGCTCGGCGCCGCCCCAGAGCATCTCGGAGTAGACCTCGTCCGATAGGATCCAGCAATCGTGGTCGGCGAGCACGGCCGCGACCTCGGCGTTTAGCTGCTTGGAGATGTAGCCGCCCGTCGGGTTCGCCGGCGAGTTGAGAATGACCATCTTCGTCTTGGGCGTCATGCGCGCCCGGAGGTCGTCGGCGGTAAAGGCGAAGTCGGTCTCCTCCGTCAGCGGCAGCGGCACGGGCGTCGCCCCCGCCCACTTGATCGCCGACTCGTAGATCGGAAAGCCCGGGTTCGGGTAGATGACCTCGTCGCCCGGGTTGCAGGTGGCGAGGATGCCGAAGAACAGGAACGGCTTGGCGCCCGGCGTGACGACGATCGAGTCGGGATGCACGTCGAGGCCACGATGCGTGGACAGGTGGTTGGCAGCGGCCTCGCGCAGGGCGGGGATGCCGGGGGCCGGGCAGTAGTGCGTCTGCCCATCGCGGAGCGCCTTCGTTGCCGCCTCGACGATGTGCGGCGCTGTGTCGAAGTCGGGCTCGCCGATCTCGAGGTGGATGATGCGCTTGCCCGTGGCCTCAAGGGCCTTGGCGCGGGCGAGGACTTCGAACGCGGTCTCGGTACCGAGACGCTCGAGTGCGGTTGCAAGCTTGGGCATGGTGCTCCTTGGGGAATCGGTACGGCTAGGCGCGGAGGCGCTGGCCGGTAGGATCGAAGATGGGCTCGGTGGACACGACGCCCTCGACCTCGTGGTCGAAGATTCGCACGGCAACCCGTGTCCCCGGGAGTGCCTGCTCCGCAGGAAGATACCCGTATGCGATCGACTTGCCAACCGAGTACCCGAAGTTGGCGCTCGTGACGTAGCCGGCTTTGGTGCCGTCGATCAGGATCGGCTCGCCACCGAGGGCGGCCGCGTTGGGGTCGTCGAGCAGGATCGGGACGAGGCGCTTCTTGCTGCCCCGGGCGCGCTCGGCAACGACAGCCTGCTTGCCGATAAAGCTCGACTTGCCGAGATGAACAGCAAAGCCAAGACCCGATTCGTCGGCGGTGTAATCGGTGTGCATGTCGACGCCAGCGAAGCGGTAGCCCTTCTCGATGCGCAGCGA
>CAMDVX010000009.1 GCA_945877865.1 Bifidobacterium breve
ACGCCGACGCTGCTGCCTCCGCGGCTGCAGCTTCGGCGACCCCATGCCCTCGAGACGATTTGAACGTCTGACCCCAGCCTTCGGAGGGCTGTGCTCTATCCACTGAGCTACGAGGGCGGAGCCAGCAGGATAGCGGAGGCGCGGCGGCAGCCTCCTGCCCTATGGTGCGCCTATGGAAATTAGGGCCCACGTCATCACGCTTGCACTCGCTGAATCGTTTGAGATCGCTCGCGGCAGCTCTGACTTCGAGGATGTGCTGATCGTCGAGCTTGAGCACGACGGCGTGATCGGCATCGGCGAGGGCGCGCCCGTCGACTACCACGGCGAGACGACCGCGGCGATGCTGGCCGAGGCGCAGGGCGATGTGCTGCCGCTCTTGGGTGACGATCCATTCGCGCTTGAGGCGATCATGCGGCGCCTCCGCTCTGAAGGTCTGATGGGCGGAACGCGCATGGCCGTCGACGGTGCGCTGCACGATTGGATCGGCAAGCGGCTCGGCCAGCCGGTCTGGCGACTGCTCGGCCTCGACCCCGTCAGCCCACCGACCTCCTTCACCATCGGGATTGACAGCGTCGAAGGCACTGCGGACAAGGTGCGCCGCGCCAAGGGGTATGAGGTGCTGAAGGTCAAGGTCGGCGGCGCCTCAGACCTTGCCCGCCTCGAGGTCGTGCGCGCAGGGTTCGACGGCCTGATCCGCATCGACGGCAACGAGGGCTGGGACATCGCCGTGGCCAAGGAGATCACGCCAGACCTGCTCCGGCTCGGCATTGAGTTTGTCGAGCAGCCGTTCCCGCGCGGCGATGACGATGCGTACCGGGCGTACCGTGCGCTGCCCCAGCGGCTGCCCGTCGTTCTCGACGAGGGCTGCATCGAGGCGCACGACGTGCCGCACGCGGTGACCATCGCCGATGGAGTCAACATCAAGCTGGCCAAGACGGGTGGCATTCGCGGCGCGATCTCGCTGGCCCGCACCGCCCGTGCCCACGGGCTGTCGGTCATGATCGGCTGCATGATCGAATCAGAGCTCGGGATCAGCCAAGGCGCGCAGATCGCGTCGCTGATCGATCACGTCGACCTCGACGGGCACCTGCTGATCAAGGATGGTCCCTACCAGGGGCTCGGATTCGAACGCGGTGTCGTGACGGTCTCGTCCGCACCGGGACTAGGAGTGGAGAAGGCATGAGCGAGCGACTGGCGATTCTGGCGGAGGGGCTGTTCGATCAGCCCGATGCGAAGACGGCCCATGGCGTCCTGCGCTTTGGCGATCGTGACGTCGTCTGCGTCGTTGACAGCACCAACGCGGGGCGGTCGACGGTCGAGGTGATGCCGTTTGCCCGTCGCGAGGTGCCGATCGTCGCCGGCGTTGACGAGGCACATGCACATGGTGCGACAGTCATCTTGATCGGCATCGCTCCGGCCGGCGGGCGCCTGACGGCTGCATGGCGCGACACGCTGCTGCGCGCCATGGCGCTCGGCATGCACGTCGAGGCGGGGCTCCATACGCTGCTCAACGACGATGCAGAGCTCGTCGCAGCCGCCAGCCAGTACGGCGTGCAGCTGCGCGACCTGCGTAGCTCGCCGACCGACCTGACGGTGCCGCGCTTCGACCTGTCGCGCCCCGCAGGCATCCGGGTGGTGCACACGGTGGGCACGGACTGTGCGATCGGCAAGATGTCGACGGGTCTAGAGCTGCACGAGGGCGCCAAGGAGCGCGGCCGCAGCAGCGTCTTCGTCGCCACCGGCCAGACGGGAATCGCGATCACCGGCTGGGGCATCGCCGTCGATCACGTCATCGCGGACTACATCGCCGGCGCCGCCGAGCGTCTGATCGACGAGGGCGCTGCGCGTGGCAACCTGCTCTTCGTCGAGGGGCAGGGCTCGCTGCTGCACCCAGGCTACAGCGGCGTGACGATGGGCCTCCTGCACGGGAGCCAGCCAGACGGCCTCGTCCTGCAGCACCTGGCGGGGCAGACCGTCAACGACGACTATCGGGATCGGCAGATTCCGCCGCTTCCCGAGGTGATCGCGATCTACGAGCAGGCGACGGCCGCCGTTCGTCCAGCCAAGGTCATGGCGATCGCGCTCAACACCCGCAACCTCGACGAGCAGGCTGCGCGCCGGGCGATTGCCGAGACGGAGGAGCTGACCGGGCTGCGGTGCGACGACGTGGTGCGGTTCGGGCCAGGGGCGCTGCTTGACAGCGTGCTAGCGGCGGTCGACAGCATCTCGTAGCCCGCCCATTGACACGAACGTATGTTCGTATTATGCTCTCCGCATGAATCGAACTCGAGGTATCCGTGGAGTGGGCGTAGTCGTTGCGATCGTCGCCATCGTGGTGGCATTCGGTTTGCGTGAGCCAGTGCCGAGCGCTGGATCGGCACGGATGCAGCACTACGTCGTCAGTCAAGGCGACACGCTGGTGAGCATCGCTGAGGCAGGGACCACCGGCGATCCCCTTGAGTACGCAGAGCAGATCCGCGTCGTCAACGGGCTCGCGACGGAGCAGGTTGAGCCGGGCCAAGACCTGCTGCTGCCGCTGCCGTAGGCGCAATGGCGACGTGGGCGAGGGGCCGCGAATGTTGGCGTTGTGTGTACCGATCACGTCTTTATGCGGTCGCCTATTTGGAATTCGTTAGGAGACCGGCAGGATTCTCGCCACAAGGTGGCGGTTCCCTGCTCGTGGCTTGATGCTGGTCAGGCCATGACAGCGACCATCACACCCAAACGCCCTGCACGCTCCCTTCGCGTCGTCGACCCAGAGCTCGTCTTTGATGCTCCGGTCGAAGAGGTCGAGATTGACAGCTCCTTTGACGAGACGCCCGAAGTGGACCTGCTCTTCACCTACGTCCGCCAGATCGGCGACGGTCGCCTGCTGACCGCCGGCGAGGAGGCCGCGCTCGCCCGCCGCAAGGATGCCGGCGACCTGCGGGCCAAGCAGGAGCTCGTTGAACGCAACCTGCGGCTCGTGATGTCGATCGCCCGTCCGTACAGCGTGGCGTCGGGCGTGCCGCTGCTCGACCTGATCCAAGAGGGAAACGTCGGCCTGATGCGGGCCGTCGAGAAGTTCGATCACACGAAGGGCTTCAAGCTCTCGACGTACGCCACGTGGTGGATTAAGCAGGCCATCAGCCGCGCCATCGCCGACCAGGGCCGGACGATCCGCCTCCCCGTCCACGTCGTTGACAACCTCAAGCGCGTCCGCAAGGCAGATCGTCGGCTGCGTCAGGAGCTGGGCCGTCCAGTCACCCCGGAGGAGATCGCCGCGGCGACGGGCCTCGGCATCAAGAAGGTGGCCTCCCTGCTTGACATCGTCGAGGACCCGGTCTCCCTTGACGTCTCCGTCGGCGACGGCGACTCGGATATCGCGGACCTCGTCGAGGACCGTAACGCCGTCCGTCCAGACGCGGCAATCACAGCGGGCAACGTGACCGTCGACCTCCAGCACGCCCTTGACCAACTGCACGAGCAGGAGCGCCATGTCGTCGAGCTCCGCTTCGGGCTCGACGGTGAGGGGACGCGCACGCTCGACGAGGTCAGCGCCGAGCTCGGCTGCACCCGCGAGCGGGTTCGACAGGTCGAGGGTCGGGCGCTGAGCGCCCTCGCCAAGGCGAACCCCGACCTACGCGAGTACCTCGCTCTAGCCGTCTGACCTCAACCGCATTCCGCCCCGCGGCCGCCGCTCCTCCGGCTGCTGCGGGGCGGTCACCCGCTTTCGTGCCGTCATCTCCGTGTGCACGTAACCATCGAAAGTAGAATGGGGGACGTGACGACTTCGGGTGAGCGGATGCGGGTTTACCGCTTTGATGAGCCGATCGAGCGCAGCCTTGCTCCACGATCACAGCAGCGCCGTCAGCGATCGGTGTGGAAGCCCATCATCGCGGTGGTTGCGTTGCTCGCCATTGGCGCCGGCGCAGTGCTCTACCTGGGGCGACCCGCCGATGGTCAGCTGCCTGCTGGTACCCAGATTGCAGGCGTTGCCGTCGGGGGCAAGACGCCAGACGAGGCCATCGAGCTCGTCCGGGCTCATGGGAGCAAGGTTGTGGGCCTTGGCTTGGTGTTCCAAGCGGGCAACAAGCAGTTTACGATCGATCCGGCGGAGATCTTGCTCCGACCAGATGCCGCCCGCGCCGTGGCGCTTGCGGCTGGCGAGAGCGGCTTCGTCGATCGCATTAAGGGTCGCCTCGGGTTGGTGGAGCCGCGCAACCTGCCCCTGACCTACACCTTCAACACCAACGCGTACGCTCAGGCGACGGTGCCCGTTCGCCAGGCCCTTTCGATTGACCCGAAGTCCGCCGCAGTCTCCGCCGCAGAGGCTGGTTCGTTCGTTGTGGCACCAGCGGTTGCGGGACAGCGTGCCGACGTCGACGCAATGCGTTCGGCGGTCCGGCATCTCGAGGAGTCTGGGCCGATCATTGAGGTCCCAACGATCGCGGTCGCTCCATCGATCTCGACGGCGGTCGCGCAGTCCGCGGCCGACCAGGCCACGACATTCGTCGGCACAACGCATGCGGTGAACCTCCAGGGTGCGTCCAAGACGCTTCCACAGGACGTCATTAGTCGCAGCGTCGAGTTTCTCCAGCAGGCCTCGTCCATACGGTTCGCAATCAAGCGACCCGTCCTCCGTGCGTACTTCTCCAAGGTCTTCGGCACCGTTGAGACGCCACCACGAGGCGCAATCTTCACCGTCAATCCGAACAACGAGGTGCGGATCATTGGTGGGCGAAACGGTCGTGGCGTCGACGTGGACACCCTCGCGAAGACGTGGGAGGGCGACCCTGGTCAGCACATCACGCCGATTACCGTCGGAGTACGCGAGCCGGAGATGACCAACGAGCGCGCGCGAACGCTTGGGGTCAAGGAGGTCGTGTCCGCCTACTTCACGCCGTACACCGGTGGTGCCCGCGTGACGAACATCAAGCGCGGTGCGGAGATCATGGACCAGTACCTGATCCCGGCTGGAGCAACGTTCTCGCTCAACGACGCCCTCGGCGAGCGCACCCTCCAGCGCGGCTTCGTGCCCGCGCCGATGATTGGCGAGGGCAACATCCTCAAGAACTCCGTTGGCGGCGGCGTCTCGCAGGTTGCGACGACCATCTTCAACGCGGCGTTCTTCGCGGGCCTCAAGCTGACGGCGCACATACCGCACTCTTTTTGGATCCCACGGTATCCCAAGGGCCGTGAGGCGACCGTCTCGTGGGGTGGCCCCGAGCTGGAGTTTAAGAACAACTGGGATGCGCCGATCATCATCGTGACGCGGACAGGCGTCGAGGGCATCACGGTCTGGTTTCTCTCTGACAAGCTGGGGCGCCGCATAGAGGCGATCGAGGAATCGCCCTACGCGCCAAAGAAGGCGAAGATGATCCGCGTGCGTGACAAATCGCTCGCTCCGGGCGAGCTGTCAATGACGCAGAAAGTTGGTGAGGATGGGTTCTCGATTCGCTACGGCCGCAAGATCTTCAAGAACGATAAGCTGATCTCCACGGAGTACTGGAAGTGGACCTACGCACCCGAGAACGGGATTCTCTCCATGGGCCCGCGAGTTCCGGGTGGGGGAGGTGCTCCAGCGGTTGACCCAGCAGGCGCTGACGGCGCTGCGACAGATCCGTCCACGTCGACGGACGCCACGACCGCGGCGGGCTGAGACGAGCTACGCGCCGAGCGGCTGCGTGTGCGGCACGCTAACGCCCCGTCCGCTCGCCGAGATGCGACGATTTACTGCTCGCTCCGCGGCGCGCTGCAGCGACTCGGACATCGACGGGGTTACGACGCCGGTGTTCGCAAGCGACTCGACTGTTAGGCCTTCGTTGACGGCGAGCGCGACGGTGGCAATGTTTTCCGAGGCACGGTAGCCGACGATTGAACCGCCGAGAAGGACGCCGGAGTCGGGGTCGCTGATCAGCTTGATCATGCCCTCACGCCACCCGGAGATCACGCCCCGCGGATTGGCTCCGAGGTAGTGCTTGGTGACGTCAACGGCGACGCCATCGCGAGCGGCGGCGGCCTCGCTGAGCCCGACGCTGGCCACCTCAGGTCGAGTGAAGATGGTCCAGGCGACGTTCTTGAGACGCAGCGGCCCATCAACAGCGTCGAAGGCATGGAGCGCTGCGTGCCTGCCTTGCATGGCCCCGGTCGACGCGAGCATCATGCCGCCGGCGACATCGCCACCTGCGTAGACCCCCGCGACGGAGGTCCGCATGTGCTCGTCGGTGACGATCGCGCCGCGATCGTCGAGCTCAATGCCAAGCTCCTCGATGCCGAGGCCCGAGGTATTCGCGCGTTGCCCCATGCAGATGATCGCGTGCGTGCCACGGAACGACCGGCCGTCAGCGGCCGTCACGGTCACGTGGTCGTCGTCTGCGCCGACGTCGGTGATGCGGGAGTCCATCTGAATCTCGATGCCCCGCGAGAGGAACGCCTCTTGGACGATCTCAGCGACATCCTCGTCCTCGTTGGGCAGCACCTGCGAGCGTGCGGAGAGCAGCGTTACCTGACTGCCAGACGAGGCGAAGAACTCGGCGTACTCGCAGCCGGTGGCGCCGGCACCGACGACGATCAGGTGCGGGGGCGTTGCGCGCTGGTCGAGCACCTCGCGCGTCGTGAAGACGCGGTGGTGGTCCATCGTCGCAAACGGCGGCACCCAAGGGCTCGCGCCCGTCGAGATCAGCAACCGGTCGAACTCGACCTCGAGTGCGTATCCATCGCAGTCAACCTCCACCAAGCCGGGCTTTGCCACGCGACCGCTCCCGCGCACGACCTTGACGGTCGTCTCCGCCAGACGGTCGCGGATGCCGCGCGACTGATGCGTCGCGACCCACCGCGCATGCGCGACGGTGCGGAGCATGTCGACGTGCGGCTTACCGTGCTCGAACGACACGCCAGCCTGATCGGCGCGATCAATTGCCGCCAGGACGGTCGCTGTGGAGAGCAATGACTTTGAGGGAATCGCATCGGTCAGGGTGCAGGACCCGCCGAGCCCGTGATCCTCGATCAGCGTCACCTCGGCACCCATGGCCGCTGCGGCAGAGGCCGCGGCGTAGCCGGCAGGTCCACCACCGAGAATGACGAAGCGCATTGCGCCATGGTATCGGCTCGTGCGCTGCGGCACGACGATGGGCATGCTCGGACAGCGGATGCCGTGTGGCGCTGCGCGGTCGTAGTGCGCCGAGGCGACGCTAGGCGTCAGCTTGCTCGATCCCGACCGCTGCCGGCCGCAAGGTGGGGGAGTGGCCCAAGGACGCAAGCATAACCCTCAACTGAGAGTTTACTGTTGACGAAAACAAACCGTCAAGTGGTACAGGAGGGTGGAGCTCAGCCTCTGATCTAAGGCTAGGGCTGGGCTGATCGGGTCTAGCGTGGTCGGATTACGGGCGTCTGCCGCAGCGCCTGCGCTGGCACGGAGAGCGGTCCGGTGCGACCGAGGCGTGCTGAGATCGGCTCGACGGACCGCCTGGTGCGAGGCCCGTTGGAACGAAGCTGCGTGTGGTGCCGTGATCCTTGGTGCTGGCTGGAGCGCCGGATGCGTGAGCGCACGCCGACCAGGCCGCAGGCAGCGCCTGTCGGTGCGGCCGGATTGACCGTTATGAGGCTCGCCGTGCAGTGACCGACTCGGCGTCCAGTGCGCCTCTCGACGTCGCGCGCGTGCGTCTGGCGTGCGTTGCGCAGGTCGTTCTTCGTTGTGTGGCGGGGCGTCACAGGCGCTCGTCGAGCGCTGCTGTTGCCCGAGCGCTGTGCTGGTCAGCGTTACGGGCCTGGAGTGGCAGCCTCGGCAAGCGAGCTAGCGGCCTGCTCCGTACGGCAGCGTTATTGACTTCCCATAATCATGATTATCAGGCGTGAATAAATTGCGTTTTTGCGGCTAGTGGCAGCGATGTTGGCAGGTTGTGAACGCACCGCAGCCGGGCTTTGGCAGCGAGCCCACGATCCTCAGTGAGGGCGCACCGCTGCTCGCACGGGAGCAGCCAGATCCGGCTGGACCCGGAGGTTGAGGGGTGCTCCGTGCCGTGCATTTCGAGCGACAGATCGGTCTTGGGCGCAGAAACGCGACCGTGGGCGCTAGGATTCGGGAACGGCTTCCTGGGAGGAACGTTGGGCGCATTCAGTCCGTGGCACATTCTTTTGATCGTCGCAGTGGGTTTCCTCATCTTCGGCGTCGGCGGTAGCAAGAAGCTCTTCAGGCGCGCTGGCGGACGCATCAAAGAGACCGGGCAGGGCATCAAGGGCGCGGCCGCGGAGCTCCAGGCCGGCTTCAACGATGAGGTCGATGAGGATTCGAAGGCGTACCGCGCGGCACGAGCAGGGCGCGAGAAGGCTGCTGCTGGCGCGGCGGTTGCAGTGGAGGCAGCCAAGGAGGCGCGCGCCGAGATTGCCAACCTCACGGACGACGCCCGTGGTGCGGCGCGCGGCGAGGAGCCCGAGACCGCGATCGGTCGGGCGGCGCGTGCCGTCAGCGATACGGCGCGCGATGTGCGCGCTGGCGCGCTCGGAGACGAGGCGGAGCACGATCCGCAGACGCTGCTTGGCAAGGCCGCGAAGACGGTCAGTGAGACCGCCAAGGCCCGCGTCGACATGCTCGGCGAGACGGCGGCCGGTTTTCGTGAGGGTCTCGACGGGGTCACGCCCGCCGAGCCAGCTCCTCCGGTAGCCGAGGCCCCTGCACTGCCGCCGGCAGAGCCGACGGCGCCCCCCACCGACCAGCGCTAGCGTCGCATGGCTGGGACGTGGCAGCGAGATCGTGGCGCCCTCTATGAGGTTGCGATCGTCCTTGCAGTCGCGATCGCGGCCGTGGCGATGGCGCTGATCATCTCGACGGCACTGCCGGTGCTAACGATCCTCGTCGGCGCTGGTGCGCTCTGGATCGTCGCATTTATCGTGATCAGCCTAGCGGCGTCCTAGCGAGCCCGACAGCGAGAGCGAGCCTCGCGAGTTGCCGCCGAGGATTGCGTGGATCGATCGTCCTCGCAGTCGTAGGTTCAGCCGCAATTGCGGCCGTCGCGGTGATCAGCTCGGCGGCATTGCCGGTGCTGACGATCCTCGTCGGCGCTGGTGCCCTCTGGATCGTCGCGTCGGTCGTGATCAGCCTAGCGGCGACCCCGTGCTCTACGACAGCGAGATCGAGATCGGCGAGTTGCCCGTCAGGATCGCGATGACCGATCCGAGCAGCCAACCGACCACTGCAATCGTGAGGGCGGTGCGTGCGAAGCGATCGTGGTTGCCAGCGATGCTGAGTCCAACGACGGCCAAGCCAATCGCGATGAAGCCGACGATCATCGGAGCGAACCACAGCGCGAGGATGCCGAGTCCACAGGCCAATCCGCTGAGCAGTGCCGAGGCCGAGGCCGTGCCCGATTCGCGCTCCTCAAGCATTAGGTCGACGTAATCCAGCTGCGTCATCGGATCGCCAATTGCTTCGGCGTGCACTGTGGTCTGGTCTGCGCTCATCGGAACGGTCCTCCGGATCGTCAGCGCCGCTGCTCGGCGCCGCCAGAGCATAGCGCTACGAGGCGGCGGCGCATCGTTCCGATTGATGCGATGTTGCGGTGCGTCCGCAAGCGTGGATACGATGCTGGAGTGATTCGAACGAATGCCATTTCCCGGCGCGCCCGAAAGGCCCTCACTCGGTGAAGCCCATCAAGGTCCTCCCTCTCACCATCATTGGCACCCTCGTCGGCGCGATCGTCAGCGCTGTGCTGATCGTCACGGTGACTCTGCCCGAGCAGGCCTCGGTGCAGGCTGTTGCCATCGACAATCTCTACGTCTACATGCTCGGCTTCTCCGGCGTCATCTTCGGGATCGTCACGCTGTTTCTGATCGTGGCGGTGTTTCGCTTTCGGGCCCGACCGAACGACACCCGCGAGGGTGCTCCTGTCCACGGCATTACGTGGCTCGAGGTCGTCTGGACGATCATTCCGTTCATCATCGTGACCGCTTGCGCGTACGGCGGCTTTGTCGTTCTGAACGATGGCAACGTCGAGGCGCAGGCACGAACGAGTGGCCAGGTCGTGCACATCGAGGCCTACCAGTTCGGCTGGAAGTACGACTACCTCGCGAAGAACGTCGATCTTACGCAGCAGGCCGACCTCGTGCTGCCCGTTGGCGAGGCTGTCTTCTTCGAGCTGACTACGAAGGACGTCATCCACTCCTTCTGGGTCCCGGCCTGGCGCATGCAGATGAATGCGACTCCGGGACAGGTCAACACGACCTCCACCACGCCGAGCAAGGTAGGGACGTACGAGATCGTCTGCGCGTTCCTCTGCGGCGTCGGGCACACGGGCATGAATAGCTCCATCGAAGGGTCGATTATCCCTCGGGTGCGCGTTGTCACGCGGGCGGAGTTCGATACGTGGGTCGCCGAGCAGAAGGCAGCCGCCGAGCAGCAGGGTCAGACGGCCACAACGCAGACGACCGACGGGAGCGTGGCCTGATGACCACGTGCTCGAACGCAGCTTTCCCGGGAGGGTTCACACGATGACGTCCGTACTCAAGCCGACTCTTGCACGCTGCCTGTGGACGGCTCCCGCCTTCGCGGCGCTCGCCGTGCTGCTGACGACGATCGCCCGCGCCACCTTTGGCATGACGCCTGTGCTGCAGGAGGATACCCTCCTGACCGTGTCGTACATCGCCGGCGGCATCGGCTTCATCGTCGGGATCGGCGGCTTCGATTACTGGTGGACGTGGATGGCCGGTGGCGTGCTTGATCCACACGACCACTCCACGCACGGTGCGAAGTCGTGGCGCGACTACTTCCTGTTCAACACCGATCACAAGGTGATCGGGATCCAGTACATCGTCTTCACCTTCGTGATGTTCCTCGTCGGCGGCATGTTCGCGGAGGTCTTCCGCTCCGAGCTGGCCAAGCCCGGCCAGCAGGTGCTGACCAACGAGCAGTACAACGCGATGATTTCGCAGCACGGCACGATCATGATCTTCGTGTTCCTCGTGCCGATCTTCGCTGGCATCGGCAACTACGTGATTCCGTTGATGCTGGGTGCAGCGGACATGGCCTTTCCGCGCCTCAACGCGGTCTCGTTCTGGCTGCTTCCCGTTGCTGCCTTCACGCTGCTCTCCTCCTTCGCCTTCGGCTCGTTCGATGGCGGCTGGACGGGCTACCCGACGCTGTCCGAGCAGAGCCCATTTGGGATGACGCTCTACCAGCTCGGCATACAGCTGGCCGGTGCGTCGTCGATCGCCACTGCGGTTAACTTCCTCGCCACGATCATCACCATGCGAGCCCCAGGCATGACGCTGTTTCGCATGCCCTTGCTCGTCTGGGCGAACCTCGCGACCTCAGCGCTCGTCGTAGCGGCCACGCCGTTCATCGCAGGCGCGCAGTTCATGTCGATGTTCGACCGAGAGATGGGCACGCACTTCTTCACGATGGGCGGAGGTGGCGACACCCTCGTCTATCAGCACATCTTCTGGTTCTACTCACACCCAGCCGTCTACATCATGGTTCTCCCCGGCTTCGGCATCATCAGCGAGGTGATTGCGACGCATGCCCGCAAGCCCGTCTTTGGCTATCGAGCAGTGGCCTTCTCGAGCGCAGGCATCGCTGTGCTGGGCTTTTCGGTCTGGGCACACCACATGTTCGCCTCGGGCATGCAGAGTTGGCTGCGCGTGCCGATCATGCTCGCGACGCTGCTGATCGCGGTCCCAACGGGCATCAAGATCTTCTCTTGGCTTGGCACGCTCTGGGATGGTGTGATCCGCATGACGACGGCCAACCTCTTCGCGATCGGCTTCATCTTCACCTTCGTCATCGGCGGTCTCTCGGGCGTCATGCTGGCCGTCATTCCGTTCGACGTCTCGATCACGAACTCGTACTTCATCGTCGCGCACTTCCACTACGTGCTGTTCGGTGGCTCGATCATGACCATCTACGCTGGGCTCTATCATTGGTACCCGAAGGTCACCGGGCGGATGTACAACGAGAAGCTCGGGCGTTGGCACTTCTGGCTGACCTTCGTTTTCATGAACCTGACCTTCTTCCCCATGCACTACCAGGGGCTACTGGGGATGCCGCGGCGTGTCGCTGACTACGCGCCACAGTTCGAGTGGAGCAACACGCTGATCTCCATCTCCGCCTTCATCCTCGGTGCCAGCACGCTGATCTTCGTCTACAACCTGATCCACTCGGCCCGCCACGGCAAGGTTGCTGGCGATAATCCTTGGGGCGGGCTCACGCTCGAGTGGGCGCTCTCGTCGCCACCCCCCACCTTTAACTTCCCGGCCACGCCTCGCGTCATCGGCGGTCCCTACCGCTACGGCGAGGAGGGTGCCCGGCACGCGATCGTGCCCGAGCCAGAGCCTGCTGTCGTTGAGAAAACCTACGCCGCAGCAGGAGACCAGGCATGAGCGCAGCAGCGAACCACGCCCCCGCACAGGCGCAGCCCTACAAGACGAATCTCACGCCCGAGATCCTTGGGCTGATCATCTTCCTCGTCTCGGAGATCGCGCTGTTCGGGGCGTTCTTCATGTACTACACCAACCTGCGTGTGCTGAAGGGCATTGACTGGCCGGGCAGCTTCGATATCCCAACCGACGGTACCTCCATCAACACGCTGATTCTGGTGGCCTCCAGCTTCACCTGCGAGTTCGCGCTCCTGTCGCTGGTCCGGCGTAAGAAGTGGCCCGTCTTCGGCTGGCTGCTGCTGACGTTCACGCTCGGGGCCATCTTCCTCGGCCTGCAGGTCCACGAGTACATGACGATCGGCTTCACGCCCAAGGACACGTCAGTTGGCGCGATCTTCTTCTCGTTGACCGGGCTGCACGGCGTGCACGTGTTCATTGGGCTCGTCCTGCTGCTGCTGGGAATGATCCGCGCGGCGTTTGGTCGTTGGAGCCCAGAGCATCACGTCGGCTTGCTCGGGATCAGCATCTACTGGCATTTCGTGGACATCGTCTGGATCATCCTGTACACGGTGGTCTACTGCCTGCCAGGCGTCGTCACGCCTGCGGGCTAGGTCCGGCTCAGGGAGCGGACCGTGAGCTGGGTCCTCATCCACCTCCCCCACATCGTTCCGCCGCTCATTGCGTTCTTCTTTCTGGCGCGACTAGCGGTCTGGGCTGCGGCTCAGCCGCCATCGCACTACACCGATGATCAGGTTGAGGAGTGGAATCGGGATCGCGAGGAGCAGCGGCTACGGCTGAACCGGCCGGTGCTTCGCCGCACGGCGCTTGCCGGCCTGACTGCCCTCGGTCCGCTCGTCCTCGCGTTTGCGACAGGGATTTGGATCTACACCTTGAGCCTCCGTGGCGATGCGTCACCAGCCTGGCTGATCTGGTCGCACGTTGCGACGGGCGGTGGTGGAATCCTGCTGGTCACTGCCAAGGTTGGTGAGCTCGGTTGGCGGACGATCCTGACGCGGCTGCAGCTCCGACGCCCGCAGGATGCCATCGGCTCACTCGTGCTGCTCGGGCTTGGCGTGCCGATCATGGCGACTGGCGTTCTGATGCTGCTGCGGCCATCTGGTGGCGCCTTCACGATCGTCGACTACCTCCACGTGATCGCGGGAGTCTGGTGGGTCCTGCTGCTGCAGTGGCACGTCTATCGCTATCTGACGCGGGCCTTGCGTGCCATCAGCGGTGGGGGTGCGAGCAGTGCTTGAGGCCGGCAGAGGCGTCGAGAGGGGCTCCGGCCTTCCACGGGATGGCGTTGCGGCCCGACTCGCCAGACTCTTGATGGTCCACTAGAGATCAGCGCCCAGTTGGTGCCAACGCGCCTTCTGCCGAGGCGGGCGAGCACAATCCAGGCGTCGTCGCGTACGTCGTGGATCCCGCTCGTGTCGTGCCGAGCTTGGGCTGCAGCGGCGTCTATCTCGCGATTGGGTGGTGACTGATAGCCTGCGGCCATGCCGGGTCTGATGCCTCCGATGCGCGCCTTGCTGCTTGGTGGCGTCGGGCTAGCGCTGCAGGTCGTCGCGCTGCTGCCGCCTGTCGATGGGGCGGTTGACTCGAACGCTGCGATCCACTACCTCCAGCATGGGATCATCTTCGCTGGCGGCATCTGCATGGGCATCGCGTTGCGTGATCTGCTGATGATGAGCCGCCCCCGCTGAGGTCAGGGCCGCGTTTGTCGTCCTCGGATACGATCCGTCGGTGAGCGCGCATCGGCCGAGCAGGGGACCCCATGGCAGCTGAGCCCTTGGCGGTCGATCGAAAGCAGGTGCCGTTGCTCGATTACTTCGAGCTCACCAAGCCGAACATCATGATCCTGCTCTTGATCACGATGGTCGGGGCGATGCTCTGGGCCCAGAACGGACTTCCCCCGCTCTGGCTCGTCGCTGCGGCGCTGCTCGGCATGGGCCTCTGCTCGGGAGGCGCGAGCGCCGTCAATCATGCGCTTGACCAAGACCTTGATGTCCTGATGGAGCGCACGCGAAATCGCCCGGTGGCGGCGGGGCGTATCGCCAAGCGGCCCGCGATCGTCTTTGGCATCGTCTTGACCGCGCTCGGCGTGCTCGTGCTGGCGGCGCTGACGACGCCGCTCGCGGCAGCCCTCGCGCTCGGCGGCAACCTCTTCTACATCTTCGTCTACACGATCTGGCTCAAGCGGCGCACTCCGCAGAACATCGTCATCGGTGGAGCCGCTGGAGCGATGCCGCCGCTCGTCGGGTGGGCTGCCGTGACCGGCTCGCTGAGCCTCGCTCCGATCTTCCTCTTCGGCGTCATCTTCCTCTGGACGCCCCCCCACTTCTGGGCCCTCGCGTTGGTCAAGCAGGAGGAGTACGGCAACGCTGGCGTGCCGATGCTGCCGAACGTCCGCGGCGTCCGCGCCACGACCGTGCAGATCGTCGCGTACACGATCATCCTGCTGGTTTTCTCGCTGCTGCCGGTACCACTAAGCTGGCTGGGCGTCAGCAGCGAGGTGCTTGGGCCGCTCTATGGTGTCATCGCTTTGGCGCTTGGTCTGCGTTTTCTGCAGTTCGGTATCCGGCTTCACCGCACGAACGGTGATCTTGAGGTCGCGCGGGAGACCTTTCGCTTCTCGTTGCTCTATCTCGCTGGCATCTTCTTTGCCATGGCACTCGACCGCGTGCTGCTCGGCTAGCTCAATGGTGTGAGTAAGCGTCCTGTCTCGCCGCGTCGCCTGACGGCTCTCGTCTCAACGCTGGTCTTTCTCGACATGATCACGTGGCTCGCGGCGATCCCGCTGATCCCCGTCTGGCACGACGAGTTTGGGCTGTCCGATGATCAGGCGGGGCTCGTGCTCTCCTCCTACAGCCTGGCAGTGCTCGTCTGCGCGATTCCCGCCGGCTGGGTCGCGGATCGCATCGGGGCGAGGCGGTTGACGCTCATCGCAGCGGGCGTTTTTGTGCTGGTGGCTCCCTCGATCGCGCTCGCCGATACGTTTGCGCTGCTGCTCGTGGTGCGCGTGGTGCAGGGAGCGTGCTCAGCTGTCGTCTGGTCCGCCGGTCTGGCGTGGCTGTCGAGCGCGGTGGGTCCCGAGCACCGACCGCGGTCGCTGTCGATCGCTAACACCGCTGCTGGCTTTGCGACGGTCGGCGGGCCACTGCTCGGGGGACCAATCGTTTCGGCGATTGGCATCGGCCCCTCCTTCGTGGGGCTCGGGTGCCTGCTGGCGCTGTTCGTGGTCTGGGGCATCGTCGAGCCGGGCGGAGAGTCTGGCGTCGTTGCACGCGGCGACCGGAGCGGACCGTTTTCCTCGCTGCGAAAAGCCGTCGCCCCCGGGCTGCTGCAGGTGAGCTTTCTGTCGATTGGCTTCGTGGCGCTGATGATGGCGGCGATCCAGCTGGTGGCGCCGCTCCACCTAGCCGCACTGGGGCTCTCGTCCTCCTCGATCGGCTGGTTCTTTACCGTCGGCAGCGCGCTGTCCGTCTGCTCGCTGCTCGTGGTGGCGCGCCTTGGAGCCCGGCTTAACCACCTGCTCGTGCTGATTGCCCTCCCGAGCATCTGCGGAGCGTGCGTGCTGCTGCTGCTGATTCCGCTTGGCCCCATTGGCTACGGCACGGTGCTGGTCGTCGTCCTTGCGCTCGCCGCACCGATCTTCACCATTGCCTACACCGTGTGTGCCGATGGTGCGCAGCAGGCAGGCGTTGGGGAGGGCGGCGCGTTTGGCATGCTCAACGCGATCTGGGCAATCGGTTCCGTGGTCGCACCGGTGGTGGCCGGCGTGCTGACGCAGCACGGCGTCGCCTGGATCATCTACGGGTTCGTGGGGCTGCTGAGCTTCGTGGTCTCGTGGCTGCTGACTCGCTCGCGCGCCGTTGGAGCACTCGCCTGACCCCCCGGATACGATCAGCCCAGTGAGCGCGCGCATTGCAGCAGCTATCAGGCTCGCCCGAGCCACGGGTGCGCTGTCGCGGCTGACTGGTCGTGGCGGTGGCACGACCCTGCCAGGGCATGTGTTTCTCCGGGTCGCTCCGAATGGGCTGCGGCCACTCGCCGCGCGTCTCACGGATGGCGTGGCGCTCGTGAGTGCGACCAATGGAAAAACCACGACGGCCGCGATGCTGGCCTCAGTGCTCGGCGCCGATCATGCCGTTTGCCGTAACTCGTCAGGCGCAAACCTCGTGACGGGTATCGCCACGACGCTCGCGTCGATGCCGGCTGCCGCGAGCATTGGCGTGCTTGAGGTGGACGAGGCCGCCTTGCCTCGGATCGCCGGCGCCGTCGCGCCACGTCTGATTGCGCTCGGCAACCTCTATCGCGATCAGCTCGACCGTCACGGCGAGCTTGAGATGGTCGCGAGCCGCTGGCGCGAGCTCGTGGCGCGGCTGCCGGCTGAGACCACGCTCGTGCTCTGTGCGGACGATCCGGTGATTGACGATCTTGGGCGCAAGCACGGCGCTGTGCTGCGCTACGGCATTGATGACCCTGCGGTTGCGCTGCCGCACCGTGACGAGTCAGCAGACTCGACGCACTGCGTCCGCTGCGGCCAGCCGTACGTGTATGCGCAGGTCTACCTGGGGCATCTCGGCGCCTACCGTTGTCCCAGCGGGGATCACCAGCGAGGAGCGCTCGATGTCGCGGCGCGAGACGTCCGGCTCGATGGGGTGCGCGGGACGACCTTCCGCCTCGAGGCACCAGACGGCACCTGCACCGTTAGCCTGCGGCTGCCTGGCCTGTACAACGTCGAGAATGCGCTCGCCGCGATCGCGAGCGCCTACGTGCTCGGCGTGCCGACGGCGGTCGCTGCGGAGCGCCTCTCGGCCTTCGCTGCGGCCTTTGGACGATTCGAGCGGATCGCCGTCGACGGTCGCGAGGTCGTGCTCCTGCTCTTCAAGAACCCAACGGGTGCGAATGAGGCGCTCCGGGCGATTCGCCCCGACGTTGCGAGCGCACAGGTGGTGTTGGCCCTCAACGATCGCATCGCCGACGGTCGTGACGTCAGCTGGATCTGGGACATTGATTTCGAGGAGGCATTTCCCGGCGTGGCAGGCATCACGTGCACGGGGTCACGGGCTGCCGATCTGGCCGTCCGCCTGCGCTACGCAGACGTGGAGCCGAGCGTGCTGACCACCGGTGCCAACGTCGTGTCGGCGTTTGACTGCGCGGTTGAGGCAGCGCCGGCTGACGGCCGCGTCTACGTGCTCGCGACCTACACGGCGATGCTCGACCTGCACCGCGTGCTGTCGGACCGTGGGCTGACCCGACCGTTCTGGGATGCGGCATCGTGACCATCCGCATCGTCGCCCTCTACCCCGAGCTGCTGTCGATCTACGCCGACCGCGGCAACGTGCGGGTGCTCGCTCAACGCGCACGCTGGCGCGGGCTTGACGTGGCGCTCGCACCCGTGCGCCTTGGCGAGGCGCTTGATCCCGCCACAGCCGATGTCATCCTGATCGGTGGCGGCCAGGATCGTGATCAGGCGCTCGTGGCAGAGGCGCTGATCAGCCAAGCCCCGGCGCTGCGCTCTGCGATTGCGGATGGGGTCCCGGTGCTGGCGGTCTGCGGCGGCTATCAGCTGCTCGGTCATCGCTACGTTGACCAGTCGGGCGCTGCAACGCCTGGGGCTGGCCTCGTCGACCTCGAGACGATCGCGGGATCGGACAGGCTGATTGGCAACGTGCTCGTGCGCGTCGAGCTGGGAGGTGCGGAGCATGACCTCGTCGGCTTCGAGAACCATGCCGGACGAACGCTGCTCGGCGCTGGGGTGCAGCCGTTCGGTCGGGTTGAGGCGGGTGCCGGCAACGATGGCGTCAGCGGGCTTGAGGGCTGCCGCGTCGAGCGGGTGATCGGCACGTACGTGCACGGACCGCTCCTGCCGAAGAACCCTTGGCTTGCAGACCAGCTGCTCGCGTGGGCCTGTGAGCACAACGGCCTCTCGCCGGACCTCCAAGCGCTTGACGACACGCTGGAGCTGGCAGCGGCGGCGGCAGCGGCTGAGCTGGCCCGTGTCGAGCGGCGCTAGCCTCCCCGCAGCGGTCCGCTACTCCACCCACATGCGCCCGAGAGCCACGAACGGGCCGCCGGGACGATAAGCGGCGAGGAAATCATGGATCGGTGGGCGTAGGTCGAGCGCGGCGACCTCGTGCAGGGGGATGTAGGCGTGAGCGATCACAGCCGGGTCAGAGGAGGAAAGCGCCTCGGCGGCGCTGGCGGACGCATCGACGGCGAAGATCATGTGCAGGATGTGTCGACCATCAGCCACGGCGCTCGGGGGAATCGTCTCCACGAGGGCGATCGGACCGGCGATAGCGAGCGGAGCGAGGCCGCACTCCTCGCTCAGCTCTCGCTCCAGCGCCTCCGTCAGCGACTCGCCCTCCTCTACCCCACCTCCCGGTAGCAGCCAGTAGCCCCGTCCGGCCTTCTCGTGTCGGACCAGCAGCACGGCGCCGTCTGCAACCACGAGGCCCGCGACGCGGATACGGGGCCCGCCGCTCACGCACCGCGTCCCGTGGAGCCGAACCCCCCATCGCCACGTGCGCTGGCAGGTAGCTCGGCGCACTCCACGAGCGTGAAGCTTGGGAGGGCCGTGACGACCAGCTGGGCGATTCGGTCCCCAACGTTGATCACGAGCGACTCCACGGGGTCGTGGTTGATCAGGAGGACTCGAAGCTCGCCGCGGTAGCCGGCGTCGATCAGGCCTGGAGCATTGAGCACCGTGACGCCTGCTCGGAGCGCCATGCCTGAGCGAGGCAGGATCAGACCGGCAAAGCCAGGCGGGATGGCGATCGCGAACCCGCAGCCCACCGCTAGGCGCGCGCCAGGCGGTAGCTCGACGGCCTCCGCTGCGTGCAGATCGAAGCCGGCGTCATCGTCGTGCTGACGCTGCGGAAGGAGCGCACGGTCCGAGAGGCGCTGGACCGCGATCGTGCTCATCGCGCGTCCACCCCGCTTGGCGCGATGGGAGTGCGAACGCTCACGCGAAACCGCTCGTAGCGGTCACGCTCGCTCGCCGGCAGCCGGGCGATGATGCGAACGCCGTCGGCCGTGTCCTCACGCGACGAGATCGGCGCACCGAGGGCATACAGCGACGAGAGCACCCCTCCTTCGCTATGCGGCACGAGGAGCTCGATTGGCTCGAACAGACCGGAGAAGTGCTCGGCGATCGCAATCTCCAGCTCGTCGAGGCCCTCGCGCGTGAAGGCCGACACCTGAATCGCGTCGGGCAGACGATTGCGGAGGTGCTGGCGCTCGCTGGGATCGACCAGGTCGATCTTGTTGAGCACGACGATCTGCGGAATTGCGGCCGCACCGATCTGGTCGAGCACGTCCATCACAGAGCGCATCTGATCAAGCCGCTCCTCCTCGTCGATCGCAGCGTCGACGACGTGGACTAGGAGGTCACCTGCGAGCGTCTCCTCCAGCGTTGACGCAAAGGCCTCGACGAGCCCGTGTGGGAGCTTGCGGATGAAGCCGACGGTGTCGGTCAGCGTGTAGTCGCGTCCCACGTGTGAGTAGCGACGGGTCGTCGGGTCAAGCGTCTCGAACAGGCGATTTCTGCTCGAAACCTCGGATCCGGTCAGCGCATTGAGGAGGCTTGATTTGCCCACGTTGGTGTAGCCCGCGAGCGAGACGGTCGGCACGATGCCATCCGCACGCTGCTTGCGCTGAAGGCGGCGGCGCTTGCCGGTCTCCGCTAGCCGGCGCTTGACGAGGGTGATGCGATCACGCGCGAGCCGGCGATCGGTCTCGAGCTGTGACTCGCCCGGTCCGCGCGTGCCGACCCCGCCGCCGAGCCGCTCAAGGTGGTTCCACATGCCGCGCATGCGTGGCAGCTGGTACTCCAGCTGGGCGAGCTCCACCTGCAGCTTGCCCTCAGCGGTGTGCGCGTGGCTTGCGAAGATATCGAGAATCAGCGCCGTCCGGTCAATCACGCGGATGGCGAGCTTGTTCTCCAGCTGGCGCTGCTGCGAAGGGGTCAGCTCGTCGTCGATGACGAGGACCTCCGATCCGGTCGCTCGGAGCTGCTCCTCGAGCTCTTCAACCTTGCCGCGACCGAGGTAGGTCTTCGGGTCGGGCTGATCGCGGCGCTGAATCAGCTCGCCAACCGTCTCACAGCCCGCGGTACGGAGGAGCTCGCGCAGCTCGGCAAGGTCGGCTTCGATGCGAGCGTTGGGGCGCGCCACTGCCGCAACATAGGCGCGCTCTGGCGCGTCATCACGAATCTGGTAGAAGTCGTCGCCCACGTGCTGAGTCTACCGCTGAGGCTGCACTAGAGCGCGCCGGCGATGCGCGAGATGGCTTCAGTCAGGCGATCCTCAGGGAGCGTCAGCGCGATGCGAACGTACCCTTCGCCGCACGCGCCGTAGGCTGTGCCAGGGGTGACCACGACAGCCGCCTCAGCGAGCAGGCGCTCGGAGAAGGCAAGCGAGGTCTCGTCGGTTGGGACGGGCACCCACAGGTACATGCCACCGGCCGGCGGGGTCACGCTGATGCCGATCGCAGCGAGCGCAGCGCAGGCGATGTCGCGACGGGTGCGGTAGAGGGCTCGTGGTGCAGTGGCGAGGTCGGGCTGACGGAGCGCCCACGCGATCGTGCGTTGCACTGCCGGAAACATGCCCGAGTCGATCTGCGTCTTCAGGCGGTGGAGCACGGCGATGATCTCGGGGCTGCCGACGGCGAAGGCGACGCGCCAGCCGGGGATGGAGTAGCTCTTCGAGAGCGACAGGATCTCGATGCCGCGTGCGCGAAAAGCCGCTGAGGCAAGGGCGCTCGGGGCGGCGACAGCGTCGTAGGCGATCTCTGCGTACGCGTGGTCGTGGCACAGCACGAGGCCATGCTGCTCTCCAAAGCCGCCAAGGCTGTCGAAGAGCCCCTCCGCCGCGACGGCGCCGGTAGGGTTGTTCGGATAGCCGCAGACGAGGAGCCGTGCCAGCGCGGCAGCTGCGCTCGGAACATCGGCGAGGTTCGGCTGGAAGCCGTGCTCGGCGAGCAGCGGCAACGGATGCGTGCTCGCACCGGCCAGCATGGGACCACTGGCGTAGACGGGATAGCCCGGATCGGCGATCAGCGAGAGCGTGCCCGGGTCCAGCACGCTGAGCGCGAGGTGGGCGATGCCCTCCTTGGCGCCAAGCAGCGGCAGCACCTCCGTGCGCGGATCGACGGTGACACCAAAGCGCGACTGGTAATGCTCAGCCACCGCCTCCCTCAGGTCAGGCAGGCCGAGGTTCGTTGGATAGCGAGCCGCGTCGTCGCGTTGCACCTCCTCTGCCAGCCGCTCGCGCAGGCGTGCGTCCGGCGGCACATCAGGATCACCGATGCCTAGGGAGATGACATCAATTCCCTTGGCTCGCTCCTCGGCGATCGCGCGGTTGAGGCGGGCGGTGACGTACTCGGGAACAGCGTCCAGCCGAGCGGAGAAGCGTAGCGTCATCGCAGCAGCTCCTGCACGTGCTCGGGCAGCGCGAGGAGCTCGAGACGGCGGGCGGGACCGGTGAGGGTCACCTCGCGCCCGGGACCGACGGTGACCACGAGCTCGCCGCCCGGCACCTCAACGGTCACCGGCGAATCGGCCGTGCCATCCTCGATCGCCGCGACGGCTGCCGCGCAGGCGCCAGAGCCACAGGCGAGCGTCTCGCCGACCCCCCGCTCCCAGACGCGCATCCGCAGCCGATGCCGGTCGATTGGCATCGTGACCTCGACGTTGGTGCGCTCGGGAAACCACGCGTGGTGCTCCAAGCCAGGCCCGACGGCTGCCAGCGGAAAAGCGGCAACGTCGTCGACGGAGATCACGACGTGCGGATTCCCAATGCTGACGAAGCGGTGTGGATACGGAAAGGCGTCGGCACCCGGCTGATACTGCGAGCCGGCGAGCATCGCAGGCGCAAGGGCTGCTGAGATCGTCTCTCCCTCGACGTGGCAGGCCAGCACGCCGGCAGCCGTAGCCACGGTGACCTCCGACGTTCCCGTACGCTCGGCGATCCAGCGGGCCGCCATGCGCGTACCGTTGCCACAAGCCTCGGTCAGCGACCCGTCGGGGTTCCAGATTCGCATCGATACATCAGCCCGCTCCGGCTCGTCGAACAGCTCGAGGACGCCATCGCCGCCGAGCCCGAGGCTGGGATCGCTCAGCGCTCTGACGACGGACGCGTCAAGCGGTCGCGGGAGGCGCTGCTGCTCCACGAGCAGGTAGACGTTGCCGCACGCCTCCCAGCGCTCGATGGTCATGGTGCGCCGAGCTCCTCGGCCAACGTGCGTTCGCACTGCTCAAGCAGCGCGATCTCAACCCACTCGCCAGGCTGATGCGCCTGCGCCGGATCGCCGGGGCCATAGTTGAAGGCGGGCACGCCCCACTCCTGGAGCGTCGCAACGTCGGTCCACGCCTGCTTCGGATGCACCGCGAGCCCGCTGCGGGCGATGAAGTCTGCCACGGCCGGCTCGGTGATTCGTGGCGCAGCCGGTGGGCTGCTGTCGAGCCACTCCACCCGGGCGTGGACGCCCGCTAGCTGCTCGACCTCCGCGCGTGCGGCCGCAACGGAGCGGCCGGGGGCAACGCGCACGTTGACCCACAGGACGGCCTGATCAGGGAGCACGTTGCGGGCGATGCCTGCATGGACTCCGGTGACGGTGACGACGTCATGAAAGCGCAGGCCCTCGACAGCGACCGGAATGGCGGTGCGGCTGGCGAAGCGGACAAGCGCCTCTGCGAGCTCGGCGGAGACGGCATTGCGACCCTCCCACGGACGCGCGGAGTGAGCAGACTTGCCGTCGAACGTGATGTCGGCGTTGAGCGTACCGATGGCTCCAGCGTGGATGGTGCCTCCGGTCGGCTCTAGCACGATGGCGAGCGTCGGCTTTGGCGTGAGCAGGCGCGACTCGGCGAGCACCCGGTGGATCCCATTGGCCAGATTTGGGCCCTCCTCGCGGTCGTAGAAGACGAAGACGACCGGGCGGGACGACGCGACGAGGCGCTCCAGCAGCCGCAGCATGACCGCGACCCCACCCTTCATGTCGGCGGCGCCACGCCCGATGATGCGGTCGGCCGTCCGTTCGACCTGTCCTCCCGCCCAGTTCGGCACGGTATCTAGATGACCGACGAGCGCCACGCCTGCCCCAGCGTTGCCCGTCCGCGTCACGATTGAGTTCCCGATGCGCTCAGCCGTGAGCCCGAGGGCACGCACGCGCTGCTCGACGAGCTCGGCGAGCGCCTCCTCCTGCCCGTACTCGGAGGGCGTCGCAACGAGCTCGTGGCAGATAGCGGCCACCGATCCCGTCAGCGGGGGCTCAGACATCCACGTCCAGCTCGCGCAGCGCGGCGTTTAGCGACGTCTTGCGATCCGTTGACTCGGTCCGCTCGCCGATGATCAGGGCGCACGGTACGTGGTACTCGCCAGCCGGAAAGGCCCGTGGCCGGGTGCCTGGAATGACGACCTTTCGTGGCGGGACGTAGCCCACGTGCTCGATCGGCGCCTCGCCGGAGACGTCGATGATGCGGGTCGAGGCCGTCAGGATCACGCCCGCGCCCAGCACTGCCTCACGGCCGACGTGCACGCCCTCGACCACGATCGCGCGAGAGCCAACAAAGGCGCCGTCCTCAATGATCACCGGGCGGGCCCCTGGCGGCTCGAGCACGCCGCCGATGCCGACGCCACCGGAGAGGTGCACGTCGCGTCCGATCCAGGCGCCGGAGCCGACCGTTGCCCACGTATCGACCATGGTACCGGCACCGACGTGGCTGCCGATGTTGACGTACGACGGCATCAGCACTGCCCCGGGCTCAACGAAGGCGCCGTAGCGCACGGTCGCTGGCGGCACGATGCGTACGCCCTCAACCGCGGTCTTCAGCGGCACCTTGTCGTGGTACGTGAAGGGCCCGTGCTCGATGATCTCCATCTTCTGCAGGCGGAAAAAGAGGAGGATCGCCTGCTGGAGCCAGCCGTTGACAGCCCACGTTCCGTCGGGCTGGTGCTCGGCTAGGCTCGCCTCGCCGCAGTCGAGCAGCGCGATTGCTGCGGCGACCGCGTCACGCGCCTCCTCGGCAGGGATGTCGCCGCGGAACGCGGCCTCGACGGTAGCTCGGGTCTGCATGCCCGCATCGTAACGACGCTAGCCTGCGAGTCGCGCTGCGATCTCGGTGGCGACCGCAGCAGCAGCCCGGTCACCCGGTACGAGCTCGGCGGTCGGCAGCTTACGCAGCCAGGTGTCTTGCCGCTTCGCGTACTGACGCGTTCGGGTTGCCAGCAGCCGCTCGCACTCCACCGCATCGATCTCACCCGCCAGCAGCGCGGTCACGTCGCCGACGCCATGCGCCTTGGCCATCGTCGTCGAGAGCGGCCGACTGTCGGCCAGCAGCGCTGCGACCTCCGCGATCCCACCCTCGGCGAGCAGGCGTGGCGTCCGAGCGTTGATCCGCTCGTGGAGCACGGCGCGTGGAACCAGCAGGCCAAAGCTGCGAGTGGCGTGCCGAGCATCAGCTGCCCACAGTGCATCTCGCCCTGCCGGAGCAAGCGACGCGCCCAGCTCCGCCAGCTCGAGCGCACGAACGATCCGCCGCGTATCGCCGGCGGGGATCCGCGCGGCCGCAGCGGGATCGATCGCCACCAGCCGCGCGTGCGCTGCCACGGGGCCTGCCTGCTCCACGGCGGACTGTATGCGCTGTCGCTCGGCTGCGTCTGCGCGCGGCGGAAACGCGAGCTCGGCGAGCGCAGCGCGAAGATAGAGCCCCGAGCCGCCGACGACAATCGGGGTCCGCCCGCGCGCGAGGACATCGTCGATCACCGCGTGGGCCTCGGCGGCGAAGCGAGCCACGTCATAGCCCGACCAGGGATCGACGTGGCCGACCAGATGGTGCGGCACGCCACGGCGCTCATCGTCTGTCGGCTGATTCGTCAGGCGCTCGAGCCCAGCGTAGACCTGCATGGAGTCGGCAGAGATGATCTCGCCGTCGATTGCCAGAGCGAGCGTAATCGCAACCGCGGTCTTGCCGGAGGTGGTCGGGCCGAAGATGGCGACGACGCGCGCAGGCATCGTCAGGCGGTGACGGGGATCGCCTGCGTGCCGCGCAGCGTCTGCGACGTGCTCTGCTCAATCTGCACAGAGACGATCGTGCCGGCGGGCGCCGGAGGCGAGAACAGCGCCGTCTTGTTGCCACGAGTCTTGCCACGGAAGACCGTAGGCTCTCGCCGGCTTGGGCCATCGGAGAGCACCTCCTGGACCGTGCCGATGAGCGCAGCGTTGCGGAGCGCCGCGTGCTGCTGGACGAGCTCGACGAGCCGACTCAGCCGCTCGTGCTTGACGTCATCGGCGATGTGACCATCGAAGCTCGCCGCCTCGGTGCCTGCCCGGGACGAGTAGATGAAGGTGTAGGCATGATCGAAGCCGACGGCGTCGTAGACGCGCATGGTCTCCTCGAAATCGGCCTCTGTCTCGCCGGGGAAGCCGACGATGATGTCCGTGGTTAGCGCGACGTCGGGGATGGCCGCGCGCACGCGTGCCACCAGCTCAAGGTAGCGGTCCGCGTCGTACGTGCGGCGCATCTGCTTCAGGATCCGGCTCGATCCCGACTGCAGCGGCAGGTGCAGCTGGTTACAGACCGCATCGCACTCAGCCATGGCCTCGATCACGTCACCGCGCATGTCCTTCGGGTGGGGGCTCATGAAGCGGATGCGATTGATGCCGTCGATGGCATCGACGGCCCGCAGCATCTCCGCGAAGGTGCAGCGCTCCGCGGGTGGGAGATCTCGTCCGTACGAGTTGACGTTTTGGCCGAGCATGGTGACTTCGGTGACGCCCTCGGCGGCGAGCAGGCGCGCCTCTGCGAGCACGTCGCGGGGGTGGCGGGATCGCTCGCGACCGCGAACGCTCGGCACGATGCAGTAGCTGCAGACCGAGTTGCAGCCCATTGAGAGCTGTAGCCACGCCTGATGGTGGCGCTCGCGTCGCTTCGGGAGGTCTGCTGCGAAATCGTCGAAGCTACCGAAGGCCCCGCGTTCGGCTCCAGCGGGCGCAGTGATCACGGTCTGCAGGGCACCGATGCGACCTGGACCGACGGCCGCATCGACCCAGGGGAAATCGCGAAAGATCGCCTCGCGCACCGACTCGGCCCAGCAGCCTGCCACGACGACGCGGAGGTCCGGCTCGCGCTCCTTCCGGATGCGCGCCGCGTTGAGGTGCTGAACGAGGCGATCGTCGGCCCGCTCCCGAATGGTGCACGTGTTGAACACGAGCACGTTGGCCTCATCCTCGGCAGGCGCCTCCCCCATGCCGGCTGCCTCCAGCATGCCTTTGATGCGCTCCGAGTCGTGCACATTCATCTGGCAGCCGAACGTCGTGACGTGGAAGCGCTGCATGCTCCTAGTGGGCCAGCTCGCTGGTGCGCGACTCGCGGATGACCGTCACCTTGATCTGGCCGGGATACTCCAGGGTGTCCTCGATCTCGCGGGCGATCTCGCGGGCGAGGAGCGCCGCCATGTCGTCATCGACTACGCCGGGCTTGACGATGACGCGGACGTCGCGGCCAGCCTGCATGGCGAAGCAGCGCTCGACGCCCGGCTTGCGCATCGCAATCTCCTCGA
>CAMDVX010000010.1 GCA_945877865.1 Bifidobacterium breve
GACCGCGCACCAAGGGCATGGAGCGCGGCGACCTGCTCGAGGCCAACGGCGCGATCTTCACCGTTCAGGGCAAGGCGATCAACGACCACGCCGCGGACGACATCAAGATCCTCGTCGTCGGGAACCCCGCAAACACAAACGCGCTGATCGCCATGAGCAGCGCGCCTGACGTGCCGCGCGACCGCTTCACAGCGATGATGCGGCTCGACCACAACCGCGCCAAGACGCAGGTTGCCAAGCAGACGGGCACGGCCGTCACCGACGTGACCAAGATGACGATCTGGGGCAACCACTCGGCGACCCAGTATCCGGATGTCGTCCATGCCGCCGTTCAGGGCAAGAGCGCGTGGGACGCGATCGGCAACGAGGCATGGGTAGCCGACACCTTCATCCCGACCGTCCAGAAGCGTGGCGCCGCGATCATCGAGGCCCGTGGCGCATCGAGCGCTGCCTCGGCCGCCAACGCCGCCATCGACCACGTCCACGACTGGGTGCTCGGCACCCCCGCCGGCGACTGGGTCTCGATGGGCGTCGCCGTCGACGGCCAGTACGGCATCGAGCCTGGCATCATCTGCGGCCTGCCGACCGTCTGCAAGGACGGCAAGTGGGAGATCGTTGAGGGCCTCGAGCTCGACGCGTTCTCCAAGCCCCGCATCGACGCCTCCGTCGCTGAGCTCCGCGAGGAGCACGACGCTGTCAAGGAGCTCGGCCTGATCTAGGCCGCTCGACCGTGGGCCCGTCTTCCTCCGGGGAGGCGGGCCCGTGCGCGTCGACGGACGCCTACGCGTCCCAGGCGGCAGCACACAGAGCGCGCGCCTGCGCGAGCGGCGCGGCGAGCGCGGCCGACGACTCCGCCACGAGGGTCACGTGCCCGAGCTTGCGACCCGGGCGTGGCGCCTTGCCATACGTGTGGACCGAGGCGCCAGAAATCGCCAGCAGCGCCGCCAGCTCCGGCTCGGTGCCGACGATGTTGACCATCGCGGCCACGCCACGCGCGCTCGGATCGCCGAGCGGCAGCCCCAGCACGCCACGGACGTGATTCGCAAACTGGCTCGTCACCGCGCCCTCGATCGACCAGTGCCCCGAGTTGTGCACGCGCGGCGCAATCTCGTTGGCGACGATGCCGTCAGGCGTGTCGAACAGCTCGACGCACAGCACGCCGATGTGGCCGAGCGCCTCGGCGACCGCGAAGCCGATGGCCTGCGCGGCCTCGGCCTGCGCGGGCGGCAACGCGGGCGCGGGTGCGACGGTGCAGGAGAGGATGCCGTCGCGATGCTCGTTCTCGACGGGCGGGTACGCAACCAGAGAGCCATCCGTGCCGCGCGCGACCACGACGGAGAGCTCGCGCGTGAACGCGACGAGGCCCTCGTAGATCAGGTCGGTGCCGCCGAGCTCGCGGATCGCCGCCGGCAGGTCCGCCGCAGTCGCCACGCGCACCTGGCCCTTGCCGTCGTAGCCGAGGCGTCGCGTCTTGAGGATGCCCGGTGCGCCGACCTGCGTGAGCGCCGCCGCCGCGTCCGCCGGAGCATCGATCAGGGCGTACGGCGCGACGTGGATGCCAAGCCCGCGCATCAGCTCCTTCTCGCGCGCCCGGTCCTGCGTCGTCGTCAGCGATGCGGGCAGCGGCAGCACCGTCACGCCCAGAGCGGCGAGGCGCGCGACAGCGGCCGCTGGGATGTTCTCGAACTCGTAGGTGACGACATCCGCGCCAGCGCTCACCGCGTCGAGGCCAGCCAGGTCGTCATAGGCCGCCGCTACGTGCTCGGCGATGCGTCCCGCGGCGGCGTCGGGCGACGGATCGAGCACTGCGACGGAGACGCCCAGCGGCTCGGCGGCCTGCGCGAGCATCCAGGCCAGCTGGCCGCCGCCGAGAATGCCGAGACGCACCTAGCCCTCGCGCGGATCGGGACCGGCAAGGACAGCGGCCGTCTGCTGCGCACGATAGGCACGCACGGCGTCCATGATCTCCGGCCGCTTGCCGCCGACAATCGCAGCGGCGAGCAGACCCGCATTGATGGCGCCGGCACGACCGATCGCCAGCGTGCCGACGGGAATGCCCGCGGGCATCTGCGCGATCGACAGCAGCGAATCGAGGCCCTTCAGCGCCTTCGACTCGACCGGAACGCCGAGCACCGGCAGCGGCGTCTTCGAGGCGCACATGCCTGGCAGGTGAGCGGCGCCGCCCGCGCCGGCGATGATCACCTCAAGGCCGCGATCCTCAGCACTCTCGGCATACGCGAAGAGCTTGTCGGGCGTGCGATGCGCCGAGACGACCTCGCGCTCGTACGGCACGCCGAGCGCCTCAAGCGTCTCGCAGGCGTGGCGCATGGTCTCCCAATCGGACTTGGACCCCATGATGACGCCGACGATCGGATTGCTCATCTCGCCACCGTAGCCGACCGGCCCGTCATGCCCCGGCCAGCTCGCGCGCCTTGCTGCGAAGCGCCGCGGCCGACGCCGCATCAGCCGCAACGAACGCCTCGGCCCAGCGGCGCACCTCGCCGCTGCGGGCCGCCACGTCGTCGCACATCGCACGCACCTGCCCGGCGTCGGACGACCCGGTCTGTGGTCGAAGCGCGGCGCACGCTGACGGATCCAGCGCGGCGGCAAGCGCGGCCTCGTCGACGACGATCGAGGTGCCGGCGACCGCCGCTGCGGCCGCGGCAATGCTGGCAGCATCGATCGCTCCACCCGCCTCGACCTGGTCGCGCACGACGCGGCCGATCACGTGGTGTGCCGTGCGGTAGTCGAGCACCGTCGTCTGCGCGAGCATGTCCGCCACATCGGCGGCCGTGACGAAGGCTTCGCGCGCGCTCCGCTCCATCCGCTCAACGCTAATCGTCATCCCCGCAGCAACCGCTGCCGCGAGCGCGGCGCTGCGCTCTGCCTCGCTGAGGGCACGCGGAATCAGGCTGTTGAGCAGGTGAAAGTGGTCGGTGCGCGCAGCACCCGTATGCATCGTCGTCAGCGCGGCCGTGAGGTCCCCAACGGCCTGACCAGCCCACGTGCGCAGCACCGCCAGCGCGTACGGGTTCTTCTTCTGCGGCATCAGCGCGGAGACGCGGCTGTGGGTGTCGTCAAGCTCGACCCAGCCGAACTCCTGGCTGCACCAGATCTCAAGGTCCTGACCAAACTGCGAGATGCTCGTCGCGCCGATCGCCAGCTCGCTGAGCAAGACGAGGTACGGGTCGGACTGCCACATGGCATCCTTCGCGTGCGGCTCGACGCGGGGGTGCCCGAGCAGGCCAGCGAGGTCCTCGCGATCCAGCGGCCAGCGTGAGCCGGCGCTGCCACCGACGCCAGCGACGCTCCCGAGGAAGTCGCCTTGGCTGCGCCGCAGCCGCTCGGCGGCTCGGAGCACCGGATAGGCCCACGTCAGCACGAGGTGACCGATCGTGGTTGGCTGTGCTGGCTGGAGGTACGTGTAGTCGGCGGCGAGCGCTCCTGCGAGCGGTCGAGCCTGCGCGGCGAGCGCTCCGCTCATGTCGGCGAGGCGCGCAGCGGTCCGCGCAAGACCATCAGCGGCGACGAGGCGCAGGGCGACGCGAAATGGCTCGCGACGCGGCCGCCCCGCGCTGAGCCACCCGGCGGCGCCCGAGCCAACGAGGGCGGTCAGCTGCTTCTCCCGATTCTGGAACGCATCCCCGACGGCTGGGTCCCACGGAAACGCCTCGGCCGGGATCGCGTCAAGCTCGAGCAGTCCGCGGAGCAGCTCTGAGCCGCGCGCTGCGTCGAGGCCTCCGCACTCGATCAGCGCGATCGCGTGCGCGAGGTCTGAGCGCGACAGGCCATCAGCCAGCGCGGGCCCCGCAGCGGCCTCGCCGGCGTAGCCCGCGCGAATCAGCTCGTCCGACGGACCCGCGGCGAGCCTCCCACCTACTCCTAGATGTCCGTCGGCCACACGTGAAGGGTAGCGGTCGGACGCTAGGATTCCTTCATGCGACTCAACGTCCACTGGTTTGGGCCCGCCGCAGGCGAACCGCTGCTCGCAATCCACGGCGTGACGGGCCACGGACGGCGCTTCGCAGCGTTCGCGCCGACCGCTCTTCCCGACCGGCGAGTGCTCGCCGTCGACCTGCGGGGCCATGGACGCTCCGGCTGGGAGCCACCGTGGAGCCTCGCGTCCCACCTTGCTGATCTGCGCGAGACGTTGGACGCCGAGGGGATCACCGAACCAGTCGACGTGATGGGGCACTCGTTCGGTGGCCTGCTCGCGCTTGCTCTGCTGGCTGCGTCACCCGAGCGGATTCGACGCCTCGTTCTGCTTGATCCGGCGATCGCGCTGCCAGCCTCCTACTGCGCCGAGCGCGCTCACGAGGCCGTCTCCCTTACCGGCTGGGAGTCGTTGGCGCAAGCGCTTGCCGAGCGCGAGGCTGCTGTCGCCCCTCCAGCGCGGCGCTTCATCCCAGCGGAGATCGCCGAGCACGTCGTGCAGGGTGCAGACGGGCGCTTCCGCGCGCGCTTCCTGCCCGAGGCTGCCGTGACGGCCTGGAGCGAGATGGCAGCCCCAGCTCCGCTGCCTGCGACGGGTCGGCCGACTCTGATCCTGCGTGCCCTCCATGACGACTACGTGCAGGACGCAACGCTCCTGCGCCCGCTGACCGCCGCCCTCGGCCACGACCTCGACGTCGTCGGCCTCGAGTGCTCCCACATGATCTACTGGGAGGCACCCGACGAGGCCGCCGAAGCAATCGAGCGATTCCTCACCTGACCGTACCGCGAGCCCGTCGCATGTCCCTCGCGAACGCCACCCCGACTCGTCACGTAACGAGCAACGCGGACATGATGGGCCCGGGCCCCGTATGTCCGACCAACGGACATGGTGGGCCCGGGCCCCGTATGTCCGACCAACGGACATGATGGGCCCGGGCCCATCATGTCCGCCTTCGTTCCAGATGATGAAACCAGTAGCCGCGAAGGCCCTGACAGCGCCAACATGACGAATACGTAATCGTCACGCATGTGTGACGCGGGAGAGGCCAAGGGACCAAGCGAGGCGGGCGGCGGCACGCGCAAGCGCTCTGGGGGCCGGACGGCCCTGCCAGTGCATCGCGATGATCCGTAGCTCCGAACCCTTCCGATCAGCAGCGACGTCGGCACGACCGACGATGCGCGCACCGACAAGCAGCGGCAGAACGTAGTAGCCGTAGCGACGCTTCGGCCGCGGCGTATAGATCTCAAGGACGTGACGGAAGCCGAACAGGCGATCCGACTCCTCACGATCCCAAACGAGGTTGTCAAACGGGCAGAGCAGCACAGCCGCGGTCGGATCAGGCACGACCGCACGCACCGCAGGACTCGCATTTCCGACCGCAAGCGCGGCGGGATCGGCAAGCGCAGCGTGGTCGCCAACCGTGACACTAACGACAGCGCCGACAGCGGCAAGGTCATGGAGAGGCGCGACGAGCGCCCGCGAGCGCCCCGGCACGCGGAAGTAATCGGCGATTCTGCTCTCCGTGATGATGCCGCGCGCCGCGACCGCACGCAGCACGCGCTGGCGCAGCACCTCATCGGCATCCATCGGTGTCAGCTGGGCAGGCGAGTAGAGGCGCTCCGGCAGGTCGTAGACGCGCATGAAGCCGCGGCGCTCGCGGACCGCCAGCCGCCCGCTCGAGAACAGCGCCTCAAAGACCTGCTTCGCTGGCGACCACTCCCACCAGCCCGGCGTCCCAGCACCACCAAAATCGCGTGGCGTCGCAGGACCCTCGCGCTCAACCCGACGCATGATCTCCGCAGCCAGCGCCGCATGCTCCGCAAGCACCGGCCCCCACCAGCGGTGCTCCGTCTCAGCCAGCATCCCGCCGCGAAACAGCGGCAGATCATCCGCATCGATCAGACACGCCTCGTGCGCCCAGACCTCGGCGAGGCGACCCGACCGGCGCAGCCCGTTGAGCGTGCCAGCGGGAATCCGACCAACTCTGGCCGCGAGCGCCAACCGGTGTGCACGCGCCACCGTCATCACCGAGTCGAGCTGCACGCAGCCGAGGCGGCCGACCGCAGCCAGCACGTCCTCTGCGCTCGCCACCCGGTTGCGGCCAGCAAAGCCCTGCCGCGCCACGATCACCCTGCGCGCCACCGCCAGGTCGATCGCCTCCACGCTAGTGCCTAAAGTGGCGGCGACCGACGTGGACCATCGCCGCAGCCGCCGCATTGACAGCCGTCGTCACCTCTTGGTCGCGCAGCGCTCCGCCTGGCTGAATGATCGCCGTCACGCCGACCTGAAGCGCAAGCTCAACACCGTCAGGGAACGGGAAGAACGCATCGGAGGCCAGCACCGACCAGGCTTGACGATCCGGAGGGATCTTCTCGATCGCGATTCGCACCGCGTCAACGCGGCTCATCTGACCCGCGCCGATGCCGAGCGTCGCGCCGTCACGGGCGATCACGATCGCATTCGACGAGACGTGCCGCACGATCCGCCACGCAAACAGGAGATCCTCCCACTGGCGCTCATTCGGCTGCACGGTGGTGACGACCGTCATCGACGTGGCCGGCTCATCTGCAGCGTCGGGCTCCTGCACGAGCATGCCACCCGGCACAGCCCGATAGTGGCGCAGGGGGACGCGCCGGTGCACGAGCGTATCCGCGAGAATCCGCGTCGACTCCCGACCGCCGAGCGCATCGAGCGCAGTTGGCTCGAAGTCTGGCGCGATGATGACCTCGAGAAACTGCTCCGCCAGCAGCCGGCCAAGCGGCCCATCCACCGTCCGATTGAGGGCGACCACGCCGCCGAACGCGCTGATCGGATCGCCCGCCAGCGCCTTGCGGTACGCATCCTCGATGTCGAGACCGATCGCCGCACCACACGGATTCTGGTGCTTCACGATGACGCAGGCAGGCTGGTCGAACTCCTCAACGATGAGCTGCGCGACGGCGAGATCCGCCAGATTGTTGTACGAGAGCTCCTTGCCACCGTGCTGCACAACGCCGCTCAGGAGGTGCTGCGGAGCGGACCGATCCACGTAGTACGAGGCGGCCTGATGTGGATTCTCTCCGTAGCGCAGGGTGCGTTCGCGCCGCAGATCCAGCACGATCTCGCCCGGTAGGCTGGCGCTGCCCGCAAACCACGTGGCGATCGCAGCGTCGTAGCTCGCCATCATCATGAAAGCCTCGGCGGCCAGCTCTCGGCTCGTCTCCGCGCTGAGCGCGCCCCGGTGCTCCAGCAGCTCGTCGATGATCGCGGGGTAGCGGCTCGGCGAGGTGACGACCGCCACGGCGGCGTGGTTCTTCGCAGCAGCACGGACCATCGCGGGCCCACCAACGTCGATCTTCTCGATGACAGCGTCCTCGCCGAGCTCCGGATTTGCAGCCGCCTCTCGGAACGGGTAGAGGTTGACGACGACCAGATCGATCGTGGCGATCCCAAGCTCGGCAAGGCGCTCAAGGTCCTCGGGGACGTCGCGGCGCGCAAGAATGCCGCCGTGGATGCCGGGATGCAGCGTCTTGACGCGCCCGCCGAGCATCTCAGGGGCACCCGTCACGTCCTCGACCGCGAGCCACGGCACGCCTGCAGCCTCCAGCCGCTTGCCGGTGCCGGCCGACGCCACGAGCTCGATGCCAAGGCTGTGCAGCGCGCGCGCGAACTGCTCAAGCCCCGTGGTGTCGGAGACGGAGATGAGGGCGCGGCGGATACGAATCATCGTGTGGCTCCTTGCGGCAGCAGAATGGCGTCGGCGGCGAGCTGAAGCACCACGGCGGGCAGCAGGCGGTGCTCCACAGCCTGAATGCGCTCGTGCAGCGCAGCCGCGTCGTCGCCCGCCCGGATCGGCACAGCCTCCTGTGCGATGATCGGGCCGGTGTCGAGGCCCGCGTCGACCAGGTGGACGGTGACGCCCGTCTCGCCGACGCCTGCGGCGAGCGCCTGCTCCCATGCGCGCAGACCGGGAAATGCGGGCAGCAGCGACGGATGCACGTTGATGATCGGCAGGCGATCGGTGAGCGCGGGGGTGAGGAGCTCCACGAAGCCCGCCAGCACGACCAGCTCGACGTCACGCTCGACCAGCCAGTCACCGAGCCGGCCGTCACGACCCACCGGGTCGTCGCCACGTGGGAAGGTCGCTGTCTCGAGCCCGGCCTCCCGCGCGCGCACCAGCGCCGCGGCATCGGTGCGGTTCGAGGCGACAGCAACGATGCGGACGGTCGCGCCGAGCCGGTCGAGCAGCGCCGCGAGGTTCGACCCGCGGCCCGACGCGAGGACGGCAATGCGCAGCGGATCGGCGACGCTTGCGGCGCGGATCATGCGCTGTAGCGGACTCCGCTGCCCGCCTCGATCGCGCCGATGAGCCAGGCCTCCGTGCCGCGCTCGCGGAGCACGGCCAACGCGGCTGCAGCCTCGTCTGCTGGGACAACGGCAATCAGACCAACGCCGAGGTTGAAGACGCGGCGCAGCTCGTCCTCGGCCACGCCCTGAGCAGCCAACCAGGCGATTACCGCTGGCCGGGGCCACGCGGCTGGGTTGATCGCGAGGCCGCAGCCGGCGGGGACCACCCGCGGCGCATTGCCTTCGATGCCACCGCCGGTGATGTGCGCCAACGCGCGAACGTCGACGGCTGCCCGCAGCGCGCGCACGTCGTCGACGTAGATTTTCGTCGGCGCCAGCAGGTCGGCCGGCGCAGCCGCAAGGCCGCCGGACTGCTCGAGGACGCGTCGTACGAGGGAGAACCCGTTGGCGTGGAGACCCGACGAGGCGAGGCCAATGACGCAGTCGCCCGCCGCGACGCGCTGCCCGTCGATCAGGCGGTCGCGCTCAACGATGCCGAGCGCGAACCCTGCAACATCGAGGCTGCTGGCGGCCATCACGCCGGGATGCTCGGCCGTCTCGCCACCAAGCAGCGCAGCGCCCGCTTGGCGGCAGCCGTCGGCGATGCCCTCGACGAGCGTCGCGACGGTCGCTGGATCGAGCACGCCGACCGAGACGTAATCGAGGAAGAGCAGCGGCTCTGCGCCGACGCAGAGGATGTCGTTGACGCACATGCCGACGCAGTCGATGCCGGCCGCGTGCAGCGTGCCGGCCTCGCGGTGCAGCTCGAGCTTCGTGCCGACGCCATCGGTGCCTGCCACGAGCACGGGATCGCTATAGCCGAGGCCACCCAGCGCGAGCAATCCGGCGAAGCCGCCGTGCGCAGCAATGACGCCGGGGCGCACCGTCGAGCGAACCGCGCCCTTCAGACGCTCCACGACCTCGTCGGCGGAGGCGAGCGAGACGCCGGCTGCGGCGTAGGTCAGCTCGTCGGCCATCGTCACACCACCGGTAGCCTGGTCGCCTCGAAGCGACCCTTGTCGGCGGAGGTCGGCACGACCGTTGGATACCGCCCCGTCAGGCACGCGCGGCAGTAGCGCTCGTCGCCATGCCCAGTGGCCGCCTCGAGCCCGTCGAGCGAGAGGTACGCGAGCGAGTCCGCGTCGAGGTGGGCGGCGATCTCGTCGACGCTCAGCTGGGCCGCGATCAGCTGCTCCTTCGTCGCCATGTCGATGCCGTAGAAGCACGGCGAGATGATGGGCGGCGAGGAGATCCGCAGGTGCACCTCGGTGGCCCCGGCCTGCCGCAGCATCTGCACGATCTTGCGCGTCGTCGTGCCCCGCACGATCGAATCGTCGACGACGACGACACGGCGACCAGCCAGCACGTCAGGCATCGGATTGAACTTGAGCTTGAGCCCGAGCTCGCGCAGCGCCTGGTCGGGCTGGATGAACGTGCGGCCGACGTAGCGATTCTTGACGAGGCCGTCAACGTACGGAATGCCGCTGCGTCGAGCATAGCCTTGCGCCGCGGGCGCGCCCGAGTCGGGGATGGGGATGACGATGTCCGCGTCGACGGGCGCCTCCTCCGCGAGCCGCTCACCCATCCGCTCCCGCGCACCGTGCAGGTGCACGCCGTCGAGCTTGGTGTCGGGCCGCGCGAAGTAGATGAACTCGAAGACGCAGAGCGCCTGCTGGTGCTCCGTGCCCGGCGTCATAGGAATGAAGCGAACGCCATCGGCGTCGCAGACGACGATCTCGCCCGGCGCGATCTCGCGCACGAGCGTGGCGCCAACGATGTCGAGGGCGCACGACTCGGAGGCCAGCACGGGCTGTCCAGCGAGGTCGCCGAGGACGAGCGGGCGAATCCCGTCAGGGTCACGAAAGCCAATTAGCTGCGTCTCATCGATGACGACCGCAGCGAACGCGCCGGTGATGCGGCTCAGCGCGACCTGAACGCCCTCCAGCAGCGTGCCGGCGTGCTCGCAGATGAGCGCTGCGATGACCTCGGTGTCGGAGGTCGTCTCGAACGAGATGCCGTCAGCCGCGAGCGACTCGCGCAGCTCGGTCGTGTTCGTGAGGTTGCCGTTGTGTCCGAGCGCGAGCGTGCGGCCGGCGCGATGCCGCACGACTGGCTGCGCGTTTTGCCACTGCGATGAGCCCGTCGTGGAGTAGCGGGCGTGGCCGATCGCGGCGATGCCTTGCAGCGTCTGCAGCGTCGCCTCGTCGAAGACCTGGGAGACGAGGCCGAGCTCGCGGACCGCGGTGATGCGGCGACCGTCGGCCACGGCGATGCCGGCGCTCTCCTGCCCGCGGTGCTGGAGGGCATAGAGGCCGAAGTACGTCAGGCGCGCAACGTCACGGTCGGGAGCGTAGATGCCAAAGACGCCGCACACGACCTAGGCCACACCAATCATCGCGGGGAGCGTGGCGGCGTAGGTAGCCGAGGCCTCAGCGACCGTGAGCGTTGCAGTGCTCGTGCCGCTGGAGATCGTGATCACCGTGCCAGCGGCCTGACCGACCGGACGCGCCAAGACCCCGTGCTGCTGTGCGAGCGCGGCAAACGCGGCCAGGTCGCCGGGGCGGACGGCGACGAGCACGAGCCCGCCACCAGGCTCGCCGAAGAGGGTTACGTCGTCGCGCTCAGCGAGCACCGGGAGGTCGAGCGTGACGCCGATGCGGCCCGCGATCGCCATCTCCGCAGCGGCCACTGCCAGCCCACCCTCGGCGGCGTCGTGTGCGGCCGTCGTCAGCCCGGTGGCTGCCGAGGCGACGAGGAGGTCGATGAGGTGTGCCTCGCCGACCAGATCGATGTCGGGAATGCGCCCCGCGACAACGCCGAACACGTGCGCCTGATACTCCGAGCCATCGATCGCCGGCGCGGCGTCGCCAAGCAGGACGAGCGTGTCACCGTCGCCGGGTGCAGCACCGCGCGCCCGCGCGGCGTCCTCGATGAGCCCGACGCAGCCGACGACCGGTGTCGGCGGGATCGGCCCACCAGCGTGCTCGTTGTAGAGCGAGACGTTGCCGCTGACGACCGGCGCGTGCAGCGCCTCGCAGGCCTCGGCCATGCCCTCGACTGCCTCCACGAGCATGTACGGCGTCTCGCCGCGCTCGGGGTTGCCGAAGTTGAGGCAGTTGGTGATCGCCAGCGGGCGTCCACCGGCGCAGGCAACGTTGCGGGCCGCCTCGGCGACGGCCTGCCGACCACCGCGGCGCGGATCAAGCCACGTGCGTCGACCGCTGCCATCGAGCGCCGCGGCAATCGCGCGCTGCGAGCCCGGCAGGCGCAGGACGCCGGCGTCCGCGCCTGGACGGATGACGGTGCCGCCACCGACGAGCTGGTCGTACTGCTCGAAGACCGCAGCCTTCGAGGCGATGTTCGGCGCGCCGAGCAGGCTGCGCAGCGTGGCGGATGGATCGCCGGCGGCTGGCAGCGCGGTCAGCGCCAGCGGCTCAGCGGCGAGGCGGTCGGGTCGGCGCGGGTCGAGCGCGTAGCGCGGGCAGTCATCGACGAGGGCGGCGACGGGGATATCGCCCACAACCACGTCGCCCAGCGTGCAGATCAAGTGGTCACCCTCGACGACCTCGCCGATCACGGCGCACTCCAGCTCCCAGCGGGCGCAGAGCGCCTCGACCTCGGCCAGCCGGTGCGGCTCAACGCAGGCCAGCATGCGCTCCTGCGACTCCGAGATCATGATCTCGAACGGCTCCATGTCGGCCTCGCGCAGCGGCACCTTCGCAAGGTCGAGGCGCACGCCGACGGGCCCTCGCGACGCCATCTCTGACGCGGACGACGCGAGGCCCGCCGCGCCAAGGTCTTGCAGCCCAACGAGGACGTCAGCGCGGACGAGCTCGAGCGAGGTCTCAATCAGGCGCTTGCCCATGTACGGGTCGCCAATCTGAACGGTCGGTCGCTTCTCTGCCCCGCCAGCGTCGATGTCCTGCGAGGCGAGCACCGAGGCTCCACCAATGCCGTCACGGCCGGTGCGCGCTCCGAACAAGACGACGAGGTTACCGATGCCAGCCGCCGTCGCGCTCTTGAGGTCGGCTGCTCGCAGCACCCCGATGCCCATGGCGTTGACGAGGCATGACTGCTCGTAGCCCGGGTCGAAGCGGACCTCGCCGCCAATGTTGGCGACGCCGACGCAGTTGCCGTAGTGTCCGATGCCGCGCACGGCTCCGTCGAGCAGGCGCCGCGTCCGCTCGGTGGCCGGGTCGCCGAAGCGGAGCGAGTCGAGAATCGCAATCGGACGCGCGCCCATCGCAAAGATGTCGCGGAGGATGCCGCCGACGCCGGTGGCCGCGCCTTGGAACGGCTCGACGGCCGACGGGTGGTTGTGGCTCTCGACCTTGAAGGCGAGCCCGAGGCCGTCGCCGACATCGACGACGCCGGCGTTCTCGCCCGGGCCCTGAAGCACCGCCGGTCCGCTGGTTGGAAAGCGGCGGAGGACGGCACGCGAGTGCTTGTAGCCGCAGTGCTCCGACCAGAGCAGCGAGAAGACCGCAAGCTCGAAGTGATTTGGGTCACGGCCGAGCAGCACGATGATCTGCTGGTACTCGTCATCCCTAAGCCCAAGTTGGCGATGCAGCGGGGAGTCGGAGACCGGGTTCACGCGTTGACCAATGGTAGCGGAGCGGGTCGATGGGCACCGTCTCTGCGCGGGCTGGTCCTCCCAGCGTGGGGCGCGCGCGAGGCAGCGCGCGCCTGCTGTCGCCCCGCGTTGCTCGGCGGCGGTGGGTGATCGCGCACGCTGGGCACCATGACGAAGCAACCGCACGACCCCACCTCCTCCCGCTGCACGATCGCCGTCCCGGGCGGGCGCGCCAGGCTGCTCGGCGAGCTCGCCGAGGCCGGCGATGCCGAGGGCGGCGACATCATCATCCAGGCGCTCGAGCGCAGCGACGGGTTTCAGCTGATCCGCCTTGGCTATCGGCGCAACGGTCGACTAATCCGCGGGCCTGTGAGCATCCCGCCAGACGCGTGGCGACGCCTGCTGCTGCAGGCGGACGCAGACCCGGTGATCGCACCGCTGGTCAACGCCAGCGCGACGGTGGCGAGGCCAGCGTGAATCGACTGGTAGCGGTCAGCCGCCGCCGCGCGTAGGCTTCCAGCAGTGGAACCGATCGTCTTCAGCTCCCGACCGTTGCTTCGCGACCCAATCCTCGTCGCGGCGTTTCGTGGGTGGAATGACGGCGGGTCGGCTGCGACCGTCGCTGCGGCGTTTCTCAAGAACCGCTGTGAGGCCACGCGCTTCGGCGTGATCAATGCAGACGAGTTCGTGGACTTCCAGCAGACGCGCCCGATGGTGACGATCGAGGAGGGCGCTGTGCGGCACATCACCTGGCCGGATACGGAGATCTTCCATGCCCGCCTACCCGATGGCGATCGCGATCTGCTGCTCGTCATCGGCGTCGAGCCGAACTATCGCTGGCGCGCCTTCAGCGGCGCCATCTGCCGGCTCGCGACGGAGCACGGCGTCTCGCTCGCGGTGACGCTCGGTGGGCTGCTCGCCGACACCCCGCATACGCGCGCCATCCCGGTCTCCGGCGCCGCGCACGATCCTTCGCTGATTGAGCGCTTCGCGCTAGAGCCCGTCCGCTATGAGGGCCCAACCGGTATCGTCGGGGTCCTCCACGACGATCTTGCGAAGGCGGGCATTCCCTCCGCCAGCCTGTGGGCGGCCGTCCCGCACTACCTCGGCGGTAACCCGAATCCAACGGCTGCGCTCGCCCTCGTCAACGCCCTCGAGCCGCTGGTGGAGTGCGACCTGACTCCGACCGAGCTCGAGCTCGCCTCGGCCGAGTTCGACCGCCAGATCGCCCGCGTGGTCGCCAAAGATCCGGAGATGCGCTCGTACGTCACCGACCTCGAGGACCGCCTGGACAGCGGTGACGATTTCGACGAGGACGACGACGATGATCATGACGATGATGATCTTGAAGACGACGATGACGACCACGACGACCAGAAGATCCCGACGGGCGACGAGATCGAAGCCGAGTTCCAGCAGTTCCTGCGCGAGCAGGGCGACGGCAGCTAGCCGTCGTTTCGCCGCTCGTCGTCGTTCCTAGCGGCAGCGGAGCCGTCGGGGTTGGGCGCTAGCCGGTCACTGCCTCTGCGTGCCCAGGGGCTGTGGCGCGGATGGTCAGCGTCTTCGAAACGGGGGTGCCGCGTACGCCAAGCCGGATGGGTGTAATGGCGACGACCCACCTGCCAGCCGGCTTAAGCCGGCTGCTGCAGGTTGCGATGCGCTGCTGCTTGGCGTTGAGCGTGATGGTGCAGCTGCCGCGCTTCGTCGCAGCCGCGCGGGCTAGGGCGTGCTTTGGCACGCTGGGAGCAGCGGTAATCGCGTAGGTCGTGTCGGGCGCAGCGACGAATGAGGCCCGCAGCGACGCGCCCGGCAGCGTCGGTATCAGCCACACGAGCGAACGCTTCCAACGCCGAGGCTCCCGCCCGTGCCTGCACCTGCTGCGTTCGCGGCGCCGACGAGGCCTACCCGGGCAGCAGCTCGATCAGCGCCACGGTTGGGTCCGCCAGCTGCTCAGGCGTCGGTGACACGCCCGCGGTAATCAGCCGACGCGCAGCCCGCAACGTGCGCGTGTCGTTGGCGGCAAGCGCCGCGCGGAGCCGCCCAGCACGCAGGTAGAAGGCCGTGCAGACCGGAGCGTCGGCGTCGCCGCGCCAGACGATGGTGTCATCGGCACGCGGAGCACCCACCACGTTTAGCGTGACGTCACCCTGATCCGACCAGAACGTCGGCAGATCGTCGTAAGCGCCCTCGCCCCGAGCGATCTGCGTCGCCGCAACCTGACCATGGCCGATCGCGACCGAGACGTGCTCGACGCGGATCAGCGGCTCATCGGCATACGACGAGGGGTAGGCGGCGATGTCGCCAATTGCGTAGACGTCGGGAATGCTCGTCCGCAGGCCAGCATCGACCGCGATGCCGCCGGCCGCCTCGGCGCAGCCGAGCGCCCGGGCCAGGTCGAGACGCGGGGCCACGCCGATCGCAGCGACGACGACAGCGGCGGCGAGCTCCTCACCAGCGGCGGTTCGCACCCCGGTCGGCTGACCGTCGCCCAGCACCTGCTCCACCGCCGTGCCAACGCGAATCTCCACGCCACGCGCCCGGCTCCAGGCGAGCACGCGCTCGGCAACCTCAAGGCCAAGCGGCCGGCTGAGCGGCTCGGGCGCCGCCTCCAGCACCGTCGCGCGATGGCCGTGCTTGACGGCGGCGGCGGCGACCTCCATGCCAATGAAGCCGCCACCGATGATGACGAGGTGCTTCGGCCCGCCCACGAGAGCATCGCGCAAAGCGAGCGCCTCGTCGAGCCGCGTGACCCGGTGCACGCCGGGTTGATCGAGGCCCGCAATGGGCAGCTGCCGCGGTGCCGCGCCCGTCGCCAGCGCCAGCGCCGTCCACGTGACCATCGAGCCGTCGGACAGCTGCGCCGTGCGCGCTGCTGCATCGACGGCCGTGACCGCCACGCCGAGGCGCAGATCCACGCGGTCCTGCGCATACGCTGCGCGATCGGGACGGGTGACGCCCGCGGCATCGACCTCGCCCACCACGACCGACTTCGACAGCGGCGGGCGGTCGTACGGGACCTCCCGCTCATCGCTGACGAGCACGATGTCGCCGGCGAAGTCGGCGCGCCGCAGCGACAGTGCGAGCGAGCGCCCAGCCGTGCCCGCACCGACGATCAGGACGGTCTCGGCAGACACGACCTAGACCTCGACGAGGACGTCGTCGCCATCAATCGTGACGGCGTAGACGGCAACCGCCTCGGTTGCGGGCGGCTCGGACGGCTCACCCGTAACGAGGTTGAAGGCCGAGCCATGCAGCGGACACTCGATCTCAAGGTCGCCCGCCAGAAAATCGCCGTCCGCCAGGGACGCCTCGGCATGGGGGCAGTCATCGCAGATGGCGTGGATGCGGTCGCCAACGCGGATCACGCAGAGCGCGGTGCCGTCCGCCTCGACGCGCGTTGGCGTCGCCTCGGGAAAATCGCTGATGCTGCCGATCGAAACCTGGGTCATGGTCGCGCTCCTTGTCGTTGTCTACCCGCACGGTACGGCGGGCGGATGGCACGCCGGTAGGGCGGAAGGTTAGGAGTTGATGAGACGGCCGACCAGCAGTTGGCCGTCGATCGAGCCGAGCAGGGGATCCACGGCATGCTCGGGATGCGGCATCAGGCCGCAGACGTTGCCCGCTGCGTTGGTGATGCAAGCGACGCGGCGCGTGGCCCCATTGAGGTCCTCCGCGTAGCGCAGCAGAATCTGACCATTAGCCTCGAGCTCGTCAAGCCCCGCCTCCGGATGAAACCACGCGCCATCGCCGTGCTTGACCGGCACCGTGATCGTCGTGCCAGCCGGGCGACTGCCGAGCCAGGGCGACTCGCGCTCGACGACGAGATCGACGTCGCGGCAGATGAAGCGCTGAGCGTGGTTCGGCGTGAGGATCCCGGGCAGCAGGTCTGCCTCGCAGAGAATCTGAAAGCCGTTGCAGATGCCTAGCACGGGGCCGCCCGCGGCCGCAAACGCAGCGACTGACGCCATGATCGGGGAGAAGCGCGCGAGAGCGCCGCAGCGCAGGTGGTCTCCGTACGAGAAGCCGCCCGGCAGGATGATCGCGTCGACCCCCGCAAGGTCGGTGTCGCCGTGCCAGAGCGGCACTGGCTCGCCACCAACGAGCTCGACCGCGCGGAGCGCGTCGCGATCGTCGAGCGACCCGAGGAAGGTGATGACACCGACCCTAGCCAACGACGACCTCGAACTCCTCGATGAGGTCGTTCGTCAGCACGCGCTCGGCGGCCTCGCGGCCGATCCGGGCCGCCTCGGCCGCGTCCTCCGTGTCGACCTCGAGGTCGAAGATCTTGCCGGCGTGCACGGCAGCGACGGCGTAGCCGAGGCCGACGAGCGAGCGGCCGATGGCCTCGCCTTGCGGATCGCGGATCCCCGTCTTTGGTCGCACCAGCACGGTCACCTTCATCGTGACACCTCCATCCTCTCCAGATACTCGTCGAAGCCCGCTTCCGTCAGCACCTCGTACGCCTCGCGGTACCGCTGCGCCGTGCCCGCGATGACCGCGGCCGGCAGCGGTGGGCCAGGCGGCGCCTTGTCCCAGTCGAGCGACTCTAGGTAGTCGCGGACGTACTGCTTGTCGTACGACGGCGGCGAGCCACCGGTGCGATAGCCGGCGAGCGGCCACCAGCGCGAAGAGTCTGGCGTCATCACCTCGTCGCCGAGGAGGAGGCGCTCGTCGCCGTCGTACCCGAACTCGAACTTCGTATCGGCGAGGATGATGCCGCGCTGCTCTGCCTGTCGCGCGCCGTGCAGGTAGAGGTCGATTGAGGCCCGCTCGACGGCCTCAAGCTCCTCGCTGCCGATCAGGCTGCGCGCCTGCTGGTGGGAGATGTTGACGTCGTGCCCGCCGACCTCCGCCTTCGTGGCGGGCGTGAAGATCGGCTCCGGCAGCGGCGCGGCCTCCTCCAGCCCGGGGGGCAGTCCGTGCCCGGAGATGCTGCCGTTGGCGCGGTAGTCCTTCCAGCCAGAGCCCGCGAGGTAGCCGCGCACGACGCACTCGATCGGCAGCATGCGCAGCCGCTCGCAGAGCATCGCTCGGCCGCGCAGCTCGGGGGCCGACGCCTCGCTCGGCAGCTCGCCCGGCCAGGCGCCACGGAGGTGGTTCGGCACGATCGACTGCGTCTGGTCGAGCCAGAACAGCGTCATGCCCGTGAGCACGCGGCCCTTATCGGGGATCGGGTCGGGCATCACGACATCGAAGGCGCTGATGCGGTCGCTGGCGACGAGCAGGAGCCCGTCCGAGCCGAGGTCGTAGAGCTCGCGGACCTTGCCCGAGGCGATCAGGTACCTGTCGAGACCCACGCTGGCTAGGCCTGCAGCCTGCTGAACGGCACCTCGGCGCGCGACAGCACCTCGTCGAGGCTGAAGGCCTCCGCAATGACCGCGGCCTCGAGCGCTGCGGCGTCGGGATCGGCCAGCACGAGGTCGCGCAGATGCTCGCCCGACTCCCAGGCCCGCAGGGCGTTGCGCTGAACGACGACGTAGGCAGCCTCGCGAGACAGGCCGGCCTCGACGAGCGCGAGCAGCACGCGGCCTGAGAAGGGCAGGCCCTGCGAGGCGTCGAGGTTCTGGCGCATGCGCTCCGTGCGCACGACGAGCCCCTCCATGATCCACGTAAACCGCGACAGCATGTAGTCGAGCAGGATCGTCGAGTCAGCGAGGACGATGCGCTCCGCCGAGGAGTGCGAGATATCGCGCTCGTGCCACAGCGGCACGTCCTCGAAGCCGACGACGGCATTGCCGCGCAGCACGCGGGCCAGCCCGGAGATGCGCTCGCACGTGATCGGGTTCTTCTTGTGCGGCATCGCCGAGGAGCCCTTCTGCCCCTTCCCAAATGGCTCCTCGGTCTCACGCACCTCGCTGCGCTGCAGGTGCCGCAGCTCGGTGGCGAAGCGATCGAGCGACGAGCCCGTGATCGCGATCGCGGCCAAGAGCTCGGCGTGGCGATCGCGCGCGACGACCTGCGTGGAGGCCGGCTCAACGTCGAGCCCAAGCAGGCCGAGGACCTGCTCCTCAACCTGCGGGTCGATGTTGCCGTACGCGCCAACGGCACCGGACAGCTTGCCGACGCTGACGCCCGCTGTCGCGCGGGCCAGCCGGGCCTGCGCCCGGTCGAGCTCGAAGACCCAGCCGAGCAGCTTGAGTCCGAACGTGGTTGGCTCGGCGTGGACGCCGTGCGTGCGGCCCATGCACGGGGTCGCACGGTGCTCCAGCGCACGGGCGAGCACGGCGGCGCGCGCCAGCTCGACGCCCTGCAGCAGCTGTCCGCCGGCGTCGCGGAGCTGCAGCGCGAGGCCCGTGTCGACCACATCAGACGAGGTCAGGCCGTAGTGGAACCAGCGAGCGGGCTCGCCGACCTGCTCGGCGACGGTCTCGGTGAAGGCGATGACGTCGTGGTGCGTGCGTGCCTCGATCTCCTTGGCGCGCGCCACATCCACCTTGGCACCCGCACGGATGGCTGCGGCGTCGGCGGCGGGCACGATGCCGAGCGCGACGTGCGCGTCGAGGGCCGCCAGCTCGACCTCTAACCAGGCCTCAAGACGGCGCTCGTCCGTCCAGACGGCGCCCATCTCAGGTCGCGTGTAGCGGGAGATCACTGAACGGAGACTAGTCGGAGGGGCGGATGGGGCCTGCCACCTCGCCGACGCCAGCGTCGACGCGACGGCGCCTCAGCGCCGCTTGAGCAGCTGATCCGCTTCGACGATGGAGCCGTGCAGCTCGTCGTGCGGTAGGGCGAGCGCCAGCTCGAGCGCCTCAGCCACGAGCGCAGGCTGCTTGGCGACGCCGCGATCGTGCCAGCGGCGAAACTGGTCGACCTGCGGAAACTGCTCGGCCGAGACCGCGCGCAGGCCGGCCTGCATCGCCGTATCCGTGAGCCCCGGGACGAAGCTAAAGGCGGTAATCCCCGGGACGTCCGCGGTCTCCTCGGCGAGATAGCGAACGTACGCGTCGAGCCCCGCCTTGGCGGCGCCGTAGGCGGCCCAGCCCGGGAAGACGCGGCTCGCGCTTGAGGCTGAGATGGCAACGAAGGTGCCCTGTCCGGCGTCCCGCATCGCCGGCACGGTTGCCGCGGCGAGGTTCGCTGTGCCCGTCACCGTGACGGCGAGCGCGTCGGCGAGCGCCGCGCCGTCGAGGAGCCAGGGTCGATCGATCGGACCAAGCGTGCCGGCAGCCGCCACGACCAGGGTTGGGGGCCCAAAGCGTTCGACTGCGGTCGCGACGCCTGCCGCCAGCGTCGCCTGGTCACAGACGTCGGCAACGATCACCTCGACCCGGTCGGGTCGGAGCTCCGCCAGCGAGGCAAGGTCGGCTTCCGACCGCGCGATCGCTGCCACGGCCAGGCCTCGCTCGAGGCCGCGCTCGGCAATCGCCCGACCGATGCCACGGGAGGCACCGGTGATCACGAGCAGGGGCGTCATGCTCGGTGCTTCGCAGAACAGCGCCAAAACGACGACCTCTGCAAAAACATCTCCGAACCAGCGGAATAACGACGCAAGTGCTATTAGGATACAGGCACTTAAGGAGCATTTCCACATGTCTGATGACAGCAATCCCCGCATGCACGCCGGCACGGGCCTCGAGGGCGTCTCGATTGGGCCCAGCGAGATCGCCCTGGTCGATGGCGAGAACGGGCGGCTAATTTACCGCGGCCACGATGCCGAGGTGCTCGTGCGGGAGCACAACTTCGAGGAGGTCGCCTTCCTCCTCTGGATCGGTCGGCTGCCCTCCGCCGACGAGACGAACGTCCTGCGCAACGTCGTCTTCGAGAACATGCGCCACGTCTCTGACGACCCGGCGATCCTCGCGATGCTAGATCCGAAGGCGCTGCCGATGGACGCCGTGCGCTCTGCCATGAGCGCGTGGGCGATGACGCGACGCATGGATGAGGGCGGCACGCCCGCTGACGCGCAGGCCGCGCTCGGCGCCATCGCAGGCTCCGTTGCCCTGCTCGGCGCACGGCGAGCCGGTGTTGCCCCCGGCGAGATCAAGGCCGGCGACACCGTCGCCCGCGCCTACCTGCGGATGATGACGGGCGCCGAGCCAACCGACGCCCAGGTCGGCGCGCTTGATGCTTACCTCGTGCTGACCGCCGAGCACGGCATGAACGCCTCGACCTTCACCGGCCGCGTGATCGTCTCCACGGCCTCCGACATCGGCTCCGGCCTCGTCGGTGCGATCGGCGCTCTCAAGGGCAAGCTGCACGGCGGCGCACCAAGCCATGTGTCGTCGATGATCGATGAGATCGGCACGATGGACAACGCCGAGCCGTGGCTGCGCGAGAAGATCGAAGGCGGCGAGCGCCTGATGGGCTTCGGCCACCGCGTCTACAAGACGTACGATCCGCGCGCCCGCGCGCTCAGCGAGGTCGCTCAGCGCCTCGGCTCGGATAACGAGCGTCTCGCGCTTGCCCACCACGTGGAGCAGACCGCGCTGCGCCTGCTGCACGAGTACAAGCCCGATCGTCGCCTCTACACGAACGTGGAGTACTACGCCGCCGCGGTGCTCGAGACGATCGAGCTCGATCCCGGCCTCTACACGCCGACGTTCGCCGTCAGCCGCACAGCAGGGTGGACTGCGCACATGCTTGAGCAGATCACCTTCCCCCGACTGATTCGACCGCAGGTCGAGTACGTCGGACCGATGCCGGCGGCCTAGCCCCCACAGCGGTGCAGCCGCGGCCGTCGCCACGCGAGTGGGCGGCGGCCGCGGTCGGATACCCTGCAGGCATGGCGACCCCGCTTGCAGCCGCCCGCTGGCTCAAGCTGGCCGGGCACGTGCCCACGCTGCTGCTGAGCGCGCACGCCACGCCGTATGGCACGCGCTCCCTGCTAGCCGTGGCGCCCGACGACGTCATCACCGGCACGACCGGAGCGGGCCTGCCAGCCATCCCGCCCCGGCTCGTCCACGCGGCGGGTGGGGAGGGCGTCTGGGTCGGAGCCATCGCGTACGACGCCGGCGTCGGTCTGCTGGGCATCCACTCGCGGCACGCCTCGCCGACGCCCGCCTACGTCGCGCTCTACCACCGCACCTACGCCGTCCACAACGAGGCCGACGGCAGCTGGCAGCTCCTCGGCCCTGCCGGACCGGCACGCACCCTGCTAGAGCGGGCGATCGCGGCCGAGGCCCCCGAGCCAGATCGGGCCGTGCTCGCCCCCCGCACCGCCGCCAGCGGACTCTCGCGAGACGCCTTCGCCGAGCAGGCCCGGGAGGTGCAGCGGCTGATCAGCGCCGGTGAGGCCTTCGAGGTCAACCTCGCCCACGTGCTGCGCGTGCCGTGGACGACGGGCGGCTGGGACCTCTTCGAGCGGCTCGTTGCCGAGTCGCCCGCAGATCACGCCGCCTACGTCGCAGTGGACGGCATCGAGCTCGCCTCCGTGTCGCCCGAGCTGCTGCTGCGCATCGAGGACGGAACGGTGGAGACGCGGCCGATTAAGGGCACGCGGCCTCGTGGTGCCACGCCCGCGGCGGATGCGGTGCTTGCGGAGGAGCTGCTCGCCTCCAGCAAGGATCGCGCAGAGAACGTGATGATCGTCGACCTGCTGCGCAACGACCTAACAGCGACAGCCGAGCCCGGCAGCGTCCGCGTTGCCGCCCTCTGCGAGCTTGAGCGAACCGCGACGGTGATGCACCTCGTCAGCTCGATCACCGCCCGCGTCCGCGAGGACGTGCGCCTGCCCGACGTGCTCGTCTCGTGCTTCCCCGGCGGCTCCATCACCGGCGCACCGAAGCGCCGCGCGATGGAGCTGATTGATCGCCTGGAGGCCGATGCGCGTGGGTTCTACTGCGGCTCGATCTTCGCCTTTGAGCCCGCCCGACGATCGCTCGTGGCGAGCGTCGCCATCCGCACAGCCACGATCACAGCCGGTGAGGCTCGCTACGGCGCGGGCGGAGCGATCACCCTGCTGTCGGATCCGTCCGAGGAGGCCGCCGAGACCCTCGTCAAGGCGCAGCCCTTCCTGCGCGCAACGAATGCCACGCTGGCGGGCTGGGCGCTGTGATTCCCGTCTTCGAGACTGCGCTCGTCGAGGACGGGCGCATCCGGCTGCGCGCGCGCCACCTCGCACGCCTCGCCGCGTCTGGTGGATCGACCGCGCAGGTGGCCGAGCTCGACCGCCTGCTCGCCGAGGTCTGCAGCCGGCCAGACCAGCCCTTGACCGTCCGCGTCGACGTCTCCGACGCTGGCCTCGTCGTGACGACGAGGCAGCCCCGGCCGACCGACCCCGTCGACCTCCCGATCGCGCGTGGCTACGACCCGACCCTTGCTGCGCGGCACATCAAGCTCGCCGACCGCCGCTGGGTAGAGGAGCTCGAAGCCGCCCATGCTGGCACTGAGGTCCTGCTCGTCTCAGCCGACGACCGCGTCGGCGAGACGACTCGAGCCAGCGTGCTGGTCCTGCTCGCGACGGGCGAGCTGGTCGTGCCACGCCTGGCCGGTATCCTCGCGAGCGTGACGCGCGGCTGGGCAATCGACGAGACCGGCGCCGTTGAGGCCGACCTCACGCTCGCGGATCTCTACGCCGCGCGCGGCGCGGCGGTGCTGACCGCAGGGCGCGGCGTCATTCCAATCCGCTCCGTCGCCGAGCGTCCGCTGGCACGCGACCCGCTCTTCGACCGCTTGCACGCGACCTGGCGGGCGCTGCCGTGATCGTCATCCTCGACAACCGCGACTCGTTCGTGCTCAACATCCAGCACCGCCTTGCCGAGCTCAGCGTGCCCTCCCGCGTCGTTCCCTCGCACAGCACGCGGCTCGACGAGCTAGAGGCGCTGCGCCCAACCGGACTGATCGTGTCGCCCGGCCCGCAGGGCCCCGACGAGGCCGGCATCTCGACGGCGGCGATCCGCGCCTTCGGGCGCGACCTCCCGGTGCTCGGCATCTGCCTCGGCCACCAGTGCATCGCGGTCGCCTTCGGGCTCGACGTCGCGCCAAACGCGAATGCGATGCACGGACGGTCATCGCCAATCCTGCACGACGGCCTCGGCCTGCTAACCGATCTACCATCGCCCTTCACCGCCGGCCGGTACCACGCCCTCGCCGCGGCCGAGCCCGCCCCAGAGCATCCGCTGCTCGTCTCCGCTCGCCTCGCGGACGGCCTGGTGATGGGCCTCCGGCACCGCACGCTCGCGATCGAGGGCGTGCAGTTCCACCCCGAGAGCGTCCTGACGCCGCTCGGCTACCAGCTCCTCGCCAACCTTGCCCGCCAGGCTGGTCACGCACCCGCAGGGGAGCTCGTCGCCAGCCTCGTCGCCGACGGCTCGCTGCTGAGCCCCGCCTAGCGCCGCCTGCCCGCGGCCAGCCCCACGACGATTACGCCCGCCGCAGCGCGATCAGCGAGAGCATCTCGTAGAGCACGTTCGCGGCCATCAGGGCCGTCTGCTGGCCAGGCCCGTCGTACTGCGGGGCTACCTCGACGACGTCACCGCCGATCAGATTGCGACCCTTGAGCGCGCGCACGAAGTCCAGCGCTTGATCCGCGCTCGGCCCACCCACCTCGGGCGTGCCCGTGCCGGGCGCAACCCCCGGATCCACGAAGTCGATGTCGAACGAGAGAAACAGCGGCGCGTCTCCCGCACGCTTCTCCACCGCTTCACCAAACTGGGCAGGCGTCCAGTGCCGCAGCTCCTGCCACGGCACCAGCCGAATGCCGAGGTCAGCCGCAACCTCATAGTCGTCTGGTCCGTACAGCGAGCCGCGCTGGCCCGCCTGCAGCGACTTGGCAGGATCGATCAGCCCCTCCTCGATGGCGCGCTTCGCAAAGGTGCCGTGGTTGTACGGCAGGCCGTTGTAGGCGTCCCACAGATCGTGGTGCGCGTCGAGCTGGACGTACGCGACGGGCCCGTGGCGCTTCGCGACCGCACGCAGCTCGGCTAGCGCGACCGAGTGGTCGCCGCCCATGCCGAGCGGGATCGCGCCGCGGTCGATAATCCCCGAGACGAACTCCTCAATGCGCGGCAGCGTGTGCTCGATGTATCCGGGCACCGTTGGCGCATCGCCCGCGTCAACCACCGAGAGGTTGCCAAACACCATCACGCCGACGGCGGGATTGTAGGGCCGCAGCAGCGCAGACATCGAGCGGATCGCCTCTGGTCCGAAGCGCGAGCCCGAGCGAAACGACGTGCCGCCATCCCACGGCATGCCGTGAATCGCGACGTCGGCCCCAGCGATCTCCGGGACGTGCGGAAGGCGCGCGAACGTACGGACCCCCGTGAAGCGGGGCGAGGCGAGAGCGTCAGTCGGCTGGTGCATGGCAGGACTCTAGCGACTCACCAACCCTCGGCCTGGGCGCCCCGCCGGTCGCGTCGCTTCAAGCGGCGAAGACAGCGGACTGTGGCTGTCGGAAAGCGGCCAGACCCCAAGCGGTCAGAGGGTCAGAAAACAGACCCCCAAGCGGTCAGGTTGTCCGAAAGGGGCCAGACCCCAAACGGACATCTGCCCCTAGCGTGAGGCCTACCCATTTGCCTCCGGGCAGATGTCCGTTTGGGGTCTGGCCCCTTTCGGACAAACTGACCACAAACGAACACCGCATCCGAGCACCGACCCAAACGAACTCCGCATCCGAACACCGACCCCAAGCGGTCAGCGTGTCCGAAAACAGACCCCAAGCGGTCAGGGGGTCCGAAAACCGACCCCAAGCGGTCAGGGGGTCCGAAAGCAGACCCCAAGCGGTCAGGGGGTCCGAAAGCAGACCCTCAAGCGGTCAGTTTGTCCGAAAGGGGCCAGACCCCAATCGGACACCGGCACGAAAGCAAACGACTAGCCCCAACGGCAGTC
>CAMDVX010000011.1 GCA_945877865.1 Bifidobacterium breve
CAGCGGCTTGAGCATGACGAGCACGGGCGCCGGGAGCCCACCGAGCTGGCTGGTATCGCCCGTAACGGCGGTCGCCATTGGATTGACTACCTCCTCGGTCACCGTCACGACCGTTGTTGAGCCTGAGGTCGTTGGCACCGCGGTGATGCTGGTGTCCGGGTAGGTTGAGGCGATGACGACGAGGACTGCGACCGCCACGATGCCAGCGAGGGCGACGACGACGACGCCGACGCCTCGGCCTGAGCGCTGCGACGACCGTTTTGCGCCTCTGCGGGGGAACATGAGATCGTCGTCCCCATCCCACGGTGCGGCTGTGAACCTGGCCGAGTACTCATCAACTAACAGCTGCGCATCTAGGCCGAGGTACTCCGCGTACGACCGCAGGAAGCCGCGAGCGTAGGTAGCGCCGGGGAGGCGATCGAAGGTCTCGTCCTCCAGCGCCCGCAGGTAGCTGGCGCGAATCTTCGTCGACTCGGCGGCTACCGCAATCGTGATGCCCTGTCGCTCGCGCGCCTGACGGAGTGTGGTGCCGATCTCAAACACTCCCCCCAGTCTACCGATGCTGAATCAGGATCAACGCGGCTCTGCGGCGAAGCGGTATCCGACGCCGTAGTGCGTGTGGACGTAATCGTGCGTTGGGCTGCGTCGATCGAGCTTCTCGCGGATCTTGCGGACGCAGACGTCGACCGTGCGATCACGGTGCCGATACGGGATTCCCCACACGCGGCGCTGGAGCTCATCGCGCGTCAGTGCACGACCCTCTTGGCGGGCGAGGGCGACGACGAGGCGAAACTCGGTGGGTGTCAGCTCGGCGTCGGCCCACTCCTCTTGGCGCTGACCGGGTGCAATGCGAACGAACGCGCGGCGTAGGTCCGGATCGATGCGCAGCCCATCGACGCTGACCGCTTCCCCGCGGGGCTCGGCTGCCGCGACGAGGCGCGTGCGGCGAAGCAGGGCCTCGACCCGGGCGACGAGCTCGCGCATCCCGAATGGCTTCGCGAGGTAGTCGTCTGCGCCAATCTCGAGCGTGTGGACCTTGTCGTGCTCTGAGCCCCGGGCGGATACGACGATGACGGGGACGCCGAGGCACTCCTCCCGGATCGCCTCGGTGACCGCCCAGCCGTCCAGCCCAGGCAGCATCAGGTCGATGATCGCGATGTCTGGGCGGGCATGTCGGAGGCGTCGCAGCCCTCGCTCCCCGTCCTCCGCAACGTCGACGTCGTACCCCGCATGCCGCAGGTGCATGGCAATCGCCTTGCTGAGCACTGGGTCGTCTTCGATGATCAGGACATTGGTCACGCAACCACGGTACGCCCGCAGCGCCGCTGCATGGGTTCCAGCCCGGTCGCTGGCTGGTGAAGATCTGGGTTCTCGCTGCGCGGACGTTCCGTGGGGACCTGACTGGTTCTATTCTGTAGCCGGTGAGCATGCTTCTGATTGCGGTTGCGGTTGTCGTGGGCGCAGCGTGCGGCTGGCTGCTCTCCTCACGTCGTGGCCGCACGGTGGGGCCTCGGAGGGTGGAGGCCGAGGTCGAGGCTGATTCCGGTGATGCTGAGTGGGCCGTGGATCTCCGCAGCAGCCTTGCGGCAGCCCCGATCGCCACCATCGTTGTGGATCGTGAGGGCGTTGTGACCTTCGCGAACGACGCGGCGCAGGCGGACTATCCGACGCTCGCTGCCGGGCTACGTCCCTCAGCCTGGTCCGAGTCGCTGGGTGAGCTGATCGAGCGAACGAACAGCGTTGGTGGCGAGGGCACCCGAGCGGTCGTCAATCTCGGTGATCCACCCCGTTCGCTGCGAGCGGTCGTGGCTCCGATCGCTCCTGGCGCGCTCGTCATGCTCGTCGATGTCACGGAGGAGGTTGACTTCGATGAGGCGCGCCGGACGTTCTCCGCGGCTGTCTCGCACGAGCTCCGCACGCCGCTGGCCCGCATTCTCGGCCTTGCCGAGACGCTGGCGCTGCCCGACCTCGAGCACGAGCGCGAGCAGCTCGTGCAGCAGATTGAGAACGAGGTTGACGGCATGCGCCGCCTGATCGATGAGATGCTGCTGCTGGCGGCACTCGACCGTGGTCGGCTCGCGGTTGCCGACGGCGTGGTCGATGTCGCAGACGTGGCGTATCGCGTGGTTGACGACGCCCGTCAGCGGCGGCTTGGACGGGGACGGATGATCGAACTCGAGACAACGATCGAAGTCGACGTCCCGATCGCCGCTCGTCTCTGCGAGGTGGTCGTCACCAACCTCGTCGATAACGCCCTGATCCACGGCGGTCCTGAGGCCGAGGTGACCGTCGCGGTCGCCGAGGTCGGTGGCATGGCCCAGATCATCGTTCGCGACACCGGGTTTGGCATTGGTCCTCAGCACCTGCCGTTCGTCTTCCAGCGCTTCTACCGTGGCGATCCCTCGCGGTCGGGTCCCGGCTCGGGCCTCGGGCTGGCGCTCGTCAAGCACATCGTTGAGGCGCACGGCGGCTCCGTTTCGGCCGAATCTGATGGTCTGACAGGAACCACGCTACGCGTTGTGCTCCCTCTGGCCTGACGCTCGTGCTGGTTTTGCGCCGACCGCTTGGCTGGTCGTGCGACCGCCGCTGACGGCAGGAGCGCGGGCTACTCTTCCGCGACGTCGGGATCTGCGGCGAGCGGATCGTCTGGCGACGAATCGCCAATCAGCTCGGGCTCAAAGCGGTAGCCCACGCCGTAGTGCGTCTGGACAAAGGTGTAGGTCGGCGAACGCGCATCAAGCTTCTCGCGCAGCTTCCGTACGCAGACGTCGACGATGCGGTCTCGCGGGCGGTGCGGGGTGCCCCAGACGCGCTGCTGGAGCTCGTCTCGGCTGAGCACGCGTCCGCGACGACGGGCGAGCGTGACGAGCAGCCTAAACTCCCGCACGGTGAGCTCGGCATCGATCCAGGCGCCCTCAGCGTCCTCGACGAGCACGCGGTGCGTGCGGAAATCGATGCGGATGCCGGGCGCCTCAATCGGCTCCTCATCGCGCTCGGGCTGTGGCACAGGCGAGCGCCCCGCTCGCCGTAGAGCGACCGCGACCCGCGCCACCAGCTCGCGCATCGAGGCCGGCTTGACGAGGTAATCATCGGCGCCGATGCCGAGGGTGTGCACCTTGTCGTGCTCGCTGGAGCGCGCAGACAGCACGATCACTGGGGTGTCGATGCCTTCGCCGCGCATCTGCTCAATCAGCCCCCAGCCGTCCGTGCCCGGCATCATCAGGTCGACGACGCACACGTCAGGCCGCTCAAAGCGAATCTTGCGCAGGGCACGATCGCCATCTGCAGCCCACTCGACGTCGTGTCCTGCCTTCGTGAGATGGCGTCGCATCACGCCGGCGAGGATCTCATCATCCTCGACGATCAGTACGGTGGCCATAGCGACATCCTACCCGCCGTTACCCGTAGCTGGTTCTGTGTACACTTCGGCCGTCCGCGGAAAGCGGTACATGGTGGGCGTAGCTCAGCTGGTGGTAGCTCCGGGTTGTGGTCCCGGCGGTCGTGGGTTCGAGTCCCATCGCTCACCCCTTATGACGCGCCGGGCGGGCCGTCGTCAGCCCGGCCGGTGACCATGTAGCCCACGCGCTCCGCGACGTTTACGGCATGATCCCCGACGCGCTCTAGCCAGCGAGCGGCGAAGAGCATGCGCGAGGCCCACTGCCGTAGCTCGGGGTCGCTCATGTCGATCGTGAGGATGGTGTCGGCGATCTTCTTATTCTCGCGGTCGACGAGCTCGTCGAGGACGGCCAGTATCCGTGGTGCGCTCGGATCGCGCCGCTCAAAGGCGTCAAGCGCCGTGCGGATCATCTCTGAGCCCCGCTCTCCCATGGCCCGCAGCGCGTCGGTGATCACTGCCTCTTCGACCAAGGCGCCCCGCGGGGGCGGCGTTGCGAGGTGCGCGACGCGCGCGGCGTTATGTGCGGCCCGTTCGATGCTGCGGTTGACGTGCAGCGATGCGAGCACCTGACGAAGGTCGCTGGCCACGGGTGCCTGTCGCGCGAGGATCTGCTCGACGCGTTGCTCGATCTCGGCGTGTCGAAGCGCTACCTCGGCCTCGGCTGCAACGGTCGCCTCAAACGCCTCCACGCTCCAATCGACGAGGGCACGGGTGGCCTCCGCCACCGCGCTTGCGGCGAGACGCCCGCTCTCGTTGAGATCAGCCGTGAGCTGGTCGAGCTCGCCCTGGAAGCCTTCTCTCATCCGAACCGTCCTGTCACGTACGCCTCGGTGCGAGGATCATCGGGATTGGTGAAGATCCTGTCGGTGCTGCTCATCTCGATCAGCACGCCGCAGCGGCGGCCGGTCTCGCCCTGATCCACCGAGAAGAACGCGGTCTGATCGGCAACGCGGGCCGCCTGCTGCATGTTGTGCGTAACGATTACGACGGTGTAGTCGGACTTCAGCGTGGTCATGAGGTCTTCGATCGCTGCAGTCGAGATTGGATCGAGCGCGGAGCACGGCTCGTCCATCAGGAGCACGTCGGGCTCAACCGCGAGCGCACGAGCAATGCAGAGTCGCTGCTGCTGGCCACCAGACAGACCGAGCGCACCATCGCGAAGCCGGTCCTTGACCTCGTCCCACAGCGCCGCACGGCGGAGCGCCTGCTCGACGCGGTCGGCAAGGTTGCTGGTCATGCCAAGCACGCGCGGGCCAAAGGCGATGTTGTCGAAGATGGACTTCGGAAACGGGTTCGGCTTTTGGAAGACCATGCCAATGCGCTTGCGCACCTCGATCGCGTCAACGGACGGCGCGTAGAGATCCTCGCCGTAGTAGCGGCAGGTGCCGTCGACCGCTGCGCTGGGGATCAGGTCGTTCATCCGGTTGAGGCAACGCAGGAACGTGCTCTTGCCGCAGCCAGACGGCCCGATCAGCGCGGTCACGCCGTGCTCGCGAATCTCGAGGTTGACGTCGCGCAGTGCGCGATTACGTCCATAGCGCACACCGAGCTCACGACACTCAAAGACCACGTCATGCTCTGCGAGCGGCGCCTCGCTGGTCGGTTGGGCAGTCGGGGCCGCGAGTTGGACTCCGCGTCGCGTCGTCTGCTCCGCCGTCTTGGCTGGTGTCGGTTCCACTGGGCTTACCACCTCCTCTCATACCGGTTGCGTAACCAGATTGCGAAGCCATTCATGCTGACGAGGATCACCAACAGCACGATGATAGCGGCCGCGGCAAGCCCCTGAAAGGCCTCCTGCGGCAGCTTGATCCACTGGTAGATCAGGATCGGAAGCACCGTGTACTGGGTAAGCAGGCCCGGGTTGAACGAGACGAAGGTCGCGGCACCGACCATGAGCAGCGGCGCCGTCTCCCCGATCGCGCGCGAGAGGCCGAGGATCGAACCGGTCGCAACACCCGGGATCGCCGCGGGAATGACCTCGCGCCAGACGACCTGCCAGCGGGTTGCTCCCAGCGCCATGCCACCCTGCCGCACGGAATCGGGCACGGCTCGCAGCGCCTCGCGCGTGGCGATGATGATCGTCGGGAGCATCTGCAGGCCGAGGATCAGCGCTCCGGTTAGCAGCACGGGGCCGAGATTGAGGCCACGGACAACGAATGCGAGGCCCAAGATGCCGAAGATGATTGAGGGGACCGCAGCGAGATTCTGGATGTTCAGCTCGACGAGCCTGATCCACCAGCGGTCGCGCTGTGCGAACTCCTCAAGGTAGACCGCCGTGCCAATCGCCACCGGCAGCGCGGTGGCCATCAGCACCGCGGCAATCATGATGCTGGCAACGATCGCCGGTCGCGCACCCGCCCGCTCCGGGTTTGCTGACGGCGCATTGAAGAGGAGGACTGAGTCGAGGTACGGCAGTCCGTCCTGCAGGATCGTCACGAGCAGCGTGACGAGTGCGGCGAGTCCGACGACGGTCGAGAAGAGCAGGTAGCCGAGAAATAGCTTCGCAGTGACGCTGCTATGGCCATGGCCGGCCAGGCTGGAGCGGACGGTTGCACCGGCCGCGGTGCTCGCCGTGCGGGCTGCGGCATTCATTCGTAGACCTCGCGGAAGCGGCGGACCATGCGGATCGCGAAGACGTTCAGCACGAGGGTGATGACAAACAGCGTGATGCCGACCGCGAAGATCGTCTTGTACTCGATCGAGCCGACCGGAACGTCGCCTGCGCCGGTGCCAGCGATGAACGCTGTCATCGTCTGCACGGAGTCGCCGGGGTGCAGCGACATCCGCGGCAGCTGGCCGGCAGCGATCAGCACGATCGTGGTCTCGCCGATTGCCCGGGAGATCGCCAGCACGAACGACGCGGCGATGCCCGACACGGCAGCAGGCACCACGACGCGCGTCGCGACCTGAAAGCGGTTGGCACCAAGCCCAAAGGACCCTTCGCGAAGCGAGCTGGGGACCGCCTTCATCGCGTCTTCAGAGAGGGAGGCCACCGTCGGCAGCAGCAGGATGCCGATAATGATGCCGGCAGAGAACGCGTTGAAGATCTCCACCTGCCAGCCCAACGAGCGCAGCAGCGGGGTCAGGAACGTCAGCGCGAAGTAGCCGAGGACGACTGTCGGGATGCCAGCGAGCACCTCTAGCGTTGGCTTGACGGCTGCGCGGACCCGCGGACGCGCGTACTCACTGAGGTAGATCGCAGTGCCGAGCCCAAGTGGGAGGCAGATGACGCAGGCCCAGAGCGTCGTGCTGAGGGTGCCGACGATCAGCGGGAGGACGCCGAACGCTGAGGGCGTGAAGAGCGGCGTCCATGTCGTGGTGGTGAAGAACTCGCGTGGTGAAATCTCGGTGAAGAACTCGAGTGACGGCGCGACGAGGGCGACCACGATGCCGACCGTGGCAAGGATCGAGATCAGCGCCGCGACGGCGAGACAGGTGATGATCACCCGCTCGCCCAGGCGGCTGCTCCGGGCGGTCAGCGGTGGCCGACCACCCGGACGTGCAGGTTGCGTTGCGATTGCCACGCGGGAAGGCTACACGGCCAGCCCCGCGGCCTCGCCCTTTGCGGTCGCCAGCTGTTCCGCGGAGAGCGGAACAAACAGCGCCTCCGTGGCGAGGGACTCCGCGTTGTCCGTCACGTAGCTCGCGAATGCTGCTACCTCGGGGCGTGCCGCTGCGACCCCCGAGAAGTACATGTAGAGCGGACGCGACAGCGGCGTGTAGGTGCCGTCCTGCACCGTCCCTGCGGCAGGAGCGACGCAGCCGCTGCCGGCATCGACCTGCAGCAGCTTGAGCTTGTCCTTGTTCTGCTCGTAGTACGACAGGCCGAAGTAGCCAAGGCCACCCTTCTCGCCCTCGACGCCCTGAATCGTCACGTTGTCATCCTCCGACGGGGAGAAGTCGGTGCGGCTTGCACCCTCCTCGCCGTTGATGGCCTTCGTGAAGAAGTCGAAGGTGCCCGAGTCAGTGCCTGGGCCGTAGAGCTTGAGTGGCTCTGCAGGGAACGACGGGTCGATGTCCTTCCACGTCGTGGCCGTGGAGTCCGGCGCCCACATCAGGGCGAGCTGCGCCGTCGTCAGGCAGGTGGCCCACGTGTTTTCCTTGTTGACGACGAGCGCGATGCCGTCATTGGCGACGATCACCTCGGAGTAGGTGATCTGCTTGGCGTCGCAGGCTGCCTTCTCCTCATCCTTGATGCCGCGGGATGCGTTAGAGATGTCGGTCTCACCGTTGCAAAGCTTCTGGAAGCCGCCGCCGGTGCCCGATGTAGCGACGGTGACGGTGACGTTCGGGTACTGCCCTTGGAAGCTCTCGGCTGCCAGCGTTGCGAGCGGTGCGACGGTGCTCGATCCGTCGATGACGATCGCGCCGCTCAGCGACGTGTCGCCGCCAGCTGCGGTTGAGGCATCGCCGCCCCGTGAGCCACCGCAGGCGGCAAACAGTGCACCGGTAGCTCCGATGGCCATGATCGCGATGAGGGACTTGCGCTTCAGCACGTGATGATTCCTCCACAGTCGACCCGGCGTGTTTGCCGGTCGTTAACAGTTTGGAACGTCTCGTCTGCTGATGGGGTTCTGCTGCGGTTCGTCATTGGTGACAATCTGGTTACGGGGCGACCAGCCCGGCGGCTGGCCGCAGTTGAGCGGTACGATGGTGGGGCATGAGCGACGCTAGCCCTGACGATCCGCACGCCGACCGCCTGTTCAACCGCGAGGTCTCGTGGCTTGCCTTCAACCACCGCGTGCTGGAGCTCGCCGCGGATCCGTCGGTGCCGCTGCTTGAGCGAATTCGCTTCTGCGTGATCTTCGTCAACAACCTCGACGAGTTCTTCATGGTGCGGGTGGCCGGTCTGATCGATCACGTCGTCCAAGGCACCGGGCCGTCTGACGGACGCTCCCCGCAGCTGACGCTGGATGCGATCGCCTCGAGCTATCGCGCGATGCAGTCCGAGCTGGAGGACCTCCTCCACGGGAGCCTCTTGCCGGCTCTGGCACGGGTCGAGATCGAGATCGTGCCGCTCGCTTACTGCTCTCCTGAGGAGCGGGCAGAGCTGAAGGCCGTCTTCGGTGATCAGGTCTACCCGGTGCTGACGCCGCTCGCAGTCGGTCCAGGCCAGCCATTCCCCTACATCTCGAACCTATCGCTCTCTGTTGGCGTCACCGTGCGCGACCCCTCCACGGGCGAGGTGCGGTTCGCTCGCGTCAAGGTTCCTGAGGTGCTGCCGCGGCTGTTTCGCCTCGGTACCGCTGACCGCTTCGTGCGGATCGACGAGATCATCGCGGATGGTCTGCCGGCGCTGTTTCCCGGCATGGAGATCGTGGCCTCAAGCACGTTTCGCGTCACGCGCGACGCCGATTTCGAGATTCAGGAGGGCGCTGACGATCTGCTGGAGGCGGTCGAGCGCGAGCTGTCCCGCCGCCGCTTCGGCGACGTCGTCCGGCTCGAGGTTGACGAGTCGATGCCGCCAGACATGCGCGCCATGCTGATCGACCAGCTCGACGTCGATGTTCGGCAGGTCTTTGCGATTCGCCCTCCGCTCGATGTCGCGGGCCTCGCGGTGCTGACCAAGGTGGACCGCCCAGATCTGCGTTTCAAGCCGTGGCAGCCGCAGGTGCCGCCGCAGCTAACGTCCGAGGACGACAAGCCGGTCGACATGTTCGCGGAGATCCGCAAGGGCGACATCCTCGTGCACCACCCGTACGAGTCGTTCACCGCGTCGGTCGAGCGATTTATCGAGCAGGCCGTTGCGGACCCTGAGGTGCTGGCGATCAAGCACACGATCTACCGGACGAGTGGCAACGCACCGATCGTGCCGGCGCTCGCTGTTGCCGCCGAGGAGGGCAAGCAGGCGGTCGCGCTGGTCGAGGTCACCGCGCGCTTCGACGAGGAGCGCAACATCCGCTGGGCGCGAGCGCTAGAGCGCGCTGGCGTGCATGTTGTGCACGGCAGCGTTGGGCTCAAGACGCACTGCAAGCTGGCGCTCGTGGTTCGTCGGGAGGGCGGCCGCACGCGCAGGTACGTCCACATCGGCACGGGCAACTACCACCCGTCGACGGCGCGTCTCTACACCGACTTCGGGATCTTTACCTGCGATGAGGACATCACCGCGGACGTGGCTGATCTCTTCAACCAGCTGACGGGCTTTGCGCGTCCCCAGGGCTTCCACGCCATTTGGGTCGCCCCCCTGCACCTGCGCGGCCACGTTATCGCGGAGATCAGACGCTGCGTAGCGGAGCACACGGAAGCAGCTCCGTCGAGGGTCACGATGAAGATGAACTCCCTCGCCGATCCCATCGTGATTGAGGAGCTGTACCGCGCGTCGCAGGCCGGCGTCGAGATCGACCTGATCATCCGTGGCATCTGCTGCCTCCGGCCGGGAGTCCCCGGGCTGTCGGAGCGCATCCGCGTCGTCTCCGTGCTTGGGCGCTTCCTCGAGCATGCTCGCGTGTTTCGGTTCGAGTCAGCCGTCGCCGCGACGAGCTATCTCGGTAGCGCCGACATGATGCAGCGCAATCTCGATTCGCGCATCGAGGTCATTACCCCGGTGCGTGATCCGGCGCTGAGCGATCGCCTGAAGGCGATTCTTGAGTTGGAGCTCGCCGACAACGGAGGCTCGTGGGACCTTGCGGCCGATGGCTCGTGGCGCCGACGATCACCCGCGCCTGGCGAGGCGCAGCTCGTGGTGCAGGAGGAGATGATGCGGCTCGCCAAGGATGGGTCGACGCCAGACAACCAGTCTCGGCTGGCACGCCGCGAGGAGAAGGCTGAGCGTCTGCGGCGGTCTGAGCGCTAGACCACGCTATCGGTGGCTGCTGCCACTTGGCGGATACGATCGCGTGCGATGCGCTGTGCCTCACCGATCGAGCCTCCATAGTCCACGGCACCGAGCGCGAGGGTCTCCGTCCGACCGATCCCACGGCCCCCAACGATCGTCTCGTAGCCAGCGGCGGCGAGGGCTGCGATGGCCGACCGTAGGCCCTCGTGCTCAGGAACGCAGCAGGACAACGCCACGAGGTCAGCTCGCTCGCGAACTGCTAGCTCGACGATCTCCTCGGCCGGCAGCCCAGCACCGAGATAGTGGACGGTGAAGCCTTCGGCGCGCAAGCCCGTCGCCACCATCAGCGCCGCCAGCGCGTGCGCGTCGCCTGCGGCCGTTGCGACGACGATCGTTCCGAGCCGCGGCCCGGGCTTCGAGCGAGCCGCGGAGATGCGCTCCAGCAGTCCTTCAACGGCCCGGGCGGCGCGATGCTCCTCCGCAATCGCAATCTTCCCTTCACGCCACAGGCGCCCAACCTCAGACAGCGCCGGCGCGAACAGGCGATCGCAGCAGTCGGCTGCCGACGCGCCTCCCCCAAGCAGTCGGTCGATTTGCCGGCGGGCCGCATCGGTATCGCCGGACAGCAGATGCTTGAGCATCAGCTCGCTCTGCCTCGGCCAGTCTCGTTCCTTCCGACCGGCGACGGCGCCGGCGATCGCATCGCGGCGGACGAGCCAATCAGCGACGTCGGCGCGCCGCAACCGGTAGGTGCCTCCAACGACCAACGCCGGAATATCGCCGCTGCGGACCCGACGGTACATCGTCTGGTAATGGCAGCCAATCATCGTGGCGGCCTGCTGCAACGTCAGAAGATCAGTCTCAGCGTCCACGTTCCTATCATCGCAGGGATATGGTGTTCGGACCAGTCTCAGCTTGCTGTTGACGAAAGGTCACCTGCGGGATAGAGCCCACTGCGGCGCACGACGACGCTGGTGACAGCCACGCTGCCGCCGATCAGGGCGAGCATGAATCCACTCTGGGGCCCGAACGTGTCGGCTACCACCCCTGCGAGCGCGACGCCACCGCTGATGCCGACGAGAAAGGTGGTGCTCACCCACGTGAACGCCTCGGTCACGGTGCCTGCCGGTGCGAGTGACTCGATCAGGACGTAGAGGGTGGCGATCACCGGAGCGTTGACGATGCCTGTCATGAGCAGCAAGATGCCAAGCGTCAGTGGGCGGTCGGCAGCCATCAGGACGATGAAGCCGAGCGTATTGAGCGTCAGGAGAATCGCCAGCAGCTGCTGAGGACTCCGGTTCGAGGGCCGGGCTGCGAAGCCAAGCCCACCAATCACGCTGCCAATCGCCCAGATCGCGAGCAGCGGCCCCGCACTGTCACCGTGCTTGTCGGCGAAGGCCGCGATCGTCAGCTCGAGCGAGCCCCACGCAAAGGCGAGCCCGAGCGTGGCGAGCAGCACGCGTCGCACGGGTCCGGCGCGCAGCGGCCCAAGCAGGTGCCGGTCGCTTGGGTGCTCTGAGCGCCACGTTCGGCTAACGGTAGTCGAGGCGAACCAGGCGACGCCAATGGCGCTGAATAGGGCCATCGCGTAGATCGCGATGCGTGGACCAAACGCCCCGGCAAGGCCGGCAGAGAGCACTGGACCGAAGATCCAGATCACCTCCTGCGCCGTCGAATCGAGCGAGAAGGCACGGACGAGTAGACCCCGCTCGGGCAGAATCGTGGCCCAGGTCGCGCGCATTGACGCCGCGATTGGTGGCGCTGCAAACCCGTACAGCCCGCAGAGCAGGAAGAGCAGGCTGCCCCCACTCGGTGCCACGCTAGCCAGCAGGACGAGCATGACGACCTGCGTAGAGGCAACGGGCACGAGCACCCTCGTCTGGCCGAGGCGGTCGACGAGTCGACCCCACAGCGGCGCGCCAATGCAGCCTGCGACGGTGGACGCACCGACCGCGAGGCCAGCCGTCGAGTAGGAGCCGCCACCGCCTCGGACGAGGAGGAAGATTGCGAGCGCACCCATTCCGATCGGCATTCGACCCACGACTGCGGCCCCGAGCAGGCGCGGCAGCGATGGCGTCCGGAGGAGATCGGCGTACGGAAGGTGCACCGCTGCAGTGTGCGCTGTTTCGTCGGAGGGCAGCGCCGGGTACCGTGTGTGGGCGCCCGTAGCTCAGGGGATAGAGCGAGAGACTTCTAATCTCGAGGCCGCAGGTTCGAATCCTGCCGGGCGCGCTAGCGCACCCAGTATGCGCGGGTTGCGAGGACGAAGACCGGAATGATCTCTAGCCTGCCGATCCACATCAGGACGGTCATTACGACCTTCGCCTCCCACGGGTAGGTGGCAAAGGAGCCCATCGGGCCGGCGACGCCGACTCCGGGGCCGACGTTGCCGAGCGTCGTGGCGGCGGCAACCATCGAATCGAACGCTCCTAGCTCGAAGCCGTGCAGAGTTGCGATCAGGAGGATGAGCGCTGTCCCGGCGGCGAAGGTCGCAACGTACAGGCCTGCAAAGACGGTGGCACCTTGAATCGCCGATTCGCGGACAGGAACCCCTGTGACGCGAACGGGTAGGATCGCCTCGGGGTGGACGGCGGTCTCGATGTCCCGCCGCAGGCCGCCGAAGGCGAGCCGCACCCGGATCACCTTGATCGCACCAGCGGTTGATCCGGCGCAGCCGCCGATGAACATCGTGGCAAAGAGGATGAGCAGCGCGAAGGACGTCCAGCTGGCGAAGTCCTGAGAGGCGAATCCCGTCGTGGTCATGACGCTCACGACTTGAAACGTCGCCTGTCCAAGGGAGCTCCACACGTCGCGCTCGCTGGTCGCCAGCAGGCCAACTGCCACCAGCAGCGAGGCGCCGGCAAGGATGCCCAGGTAGACGCGCAGCTCGCCATCGCGCAGCGGAGTGCGGATGTCTCCGATCGCAGCCCGATACCAGAGGGCGAAGTTCGCTCCCGCGATGATCATGAAGACGACGGTGATCGTCTGCGCGATCGGACCAAACACCTCCATCGAGCGTGCCTCCGGCGAGAAGCCCCCGGTGGACATCGCCGTAAAGGTATGCGTCACGGCGTTGTAGAGGCCCATCCCTTGCCCCGCATCAACGAGTCCAACACCGACGAGGAGCAGGACCATCAGCACGGACAGGCCGATGTACACGAGCCAGAGGCGCATGGCGGTATCACGCAGGCGTGGCGTCAGCTTGTCGACCTCAGGCCCTGGTGCCTCTCGCTCCATCAGCGCGCGTCCGCCGGGGCCTGTGCTGCCGAGCACCGCGAGAGCGAGCACGATGATCCCCATCCCGCCGAGCCACTGGGTGAGTCCTCGCCAGAACAGGATCGCCCGCGAGTGCGAGGGAATGTCTGACATCACCGAGGCCCCAGTGGTTGTGAACCCGCTCATCGTCTCAAACGTCGCGTCGACGAGGCCGGCGATGTCTCCGCCCTCAACCATGTACGGGGTCGCGCCGAGGAACATGGCAGCGATCCAGCTAATCGCGACGACGGCAAACGCTTCGCGGACGTCGACAGCTCCCGCTCGCCGTCCACAGGCACGCTCGATGCCGTAGCCGATGACGAACCCGCCAACCAGCGGCACGACGAACGGCCAGACGGAGTCGCCGTAGAGCAGTGCGACGGCGATCGGGGCCAGCAGGGTCAGGCTCAGCCAGCGAATGATCAGACCGATCAGGCTGCCAACTGCCAGCACATCGACGGTTAGCCGTCGCCGCTGAGGGATTGCGAGCGCTGCGGGGCTCACAGCACCTGTTCGATCTCGGCGACCCGGCTGGCGATCGCGAGGATGATTGCCGAGTCGCCCGCTTGGAGCATGTCGCCGCCGCGTGGGAAAATTACCGCTCCGCCGCGGACGATTGCTCCAACGATGGCGCCCTCCAGCGGGCGCTCCCGGAACGGCCGTCCAAGCAGCCCGCTGGTTGGACGCACCGCAAGCTCGAGCACCTCTACGCGGTCGTTCTCGAGCATGGCAAAGCCACGTGTACGCGGATCGTGGGTGAAGCGCACGATCTCCTCTGCGACGACGAGCCGCTGGTTCAGCGCATGGTCAATACCGACCTGCTTAAAGATCGGTACGAAGTCGGGCTCGCCGACCACCGCGATCGTGAGGCCGACGCCGTGCGACTTGGCCAGCAGGGCGATCAGCAGGTCGCGGTCATCGCGATCGGTGCAGCAGACGATCGCATCCGCGCGGCCGACATGCTCGCGGGTCAGGAAGTCGGAATCGGTTGCGTCTGCACAGAAGACCTCGGCCCGCTCGATCTCCTCCGCGCAGACTCGCGCCACCGTTGGATCGTTGTCGATAATCCGCACTCGAAGACCCTGCTCGCAGAGGGTCCTCGCGACCGCCCGCCCGGTCGTGCCGCCGCCAGCGATCACGACCTCGCGGACGTCTGCCATGCCTCGGCGGGCCAGCCGCAGTGCCCACTCGTGTGACGCGCGTGGCGAGGCGATCAGGACGATTCGGTCGCCTTCGAGCACAACGTCGTCGCCACCCGGGATCGTGACGGTGTCGTCGCGAATCAGCGACGCGATCACGCTCTCCGCCGGAACGTCGATCTCGGCGATTCGTCGCCCGACAATGTTCTCTGCCGAATCGCTGTGCACCTCGAACTCGACCATCTCAGCACGCCCGTCGGCGAAGCTATCGGTTTGGAGCGCTCCGGGCATCCCGATGGCTCGGGCGACGGCCTGAGCGATCTCGTTCTCGGCCGAGATCATCACATCGACGGGGAGCTCGCCTGCACGCCAGGCCAGCAGGTACTCGGCGCTGGAGGTTCGCACGACGATGCGGCCCTTGCACATGGCCCGCGCCTGCAGCGCGGCCACGATGTTGATCTCATCGCGATCCGTCGCCGCGATCACCAGATCGGCCTGCTCGATTCCGGCGCCGACCAGAGCGTTGCGTGATGTCCCGTTGCCGACGATCGTGAGCACGTCGTAGCGGTTGCCAATTGCGGTCAGCAGGCTCGCGTCGAGGTCAATGACGGTAACGTCGTGCTGCCCGTGGATGGCTGCGATGACGCTAGTGCCGACGCGTCCGGCCCCGATCACGAGGATTTGCATGACCAGAAGATATACCGTCGCGCTGCGCGGCGCGCTATCCTTCAGCGGCGCAATGCACCGTTCACCTTCAATTACTCATGCCACGCATCCGTCGACCCCGGCCTCGCGCCGCGTCCGTCACGGCTCCCCCTGCCGCGGAGCCACGCGTCAGCGTGCTCGAGCACGCTGGTCGGCGTTGGATCCAGATCGAGAGCCCCGGGCCCGCTGAGATCGCGTGGCTAGAGCAAGAGTTCTCGTTTCACGAGCTTGACCTGGAGGACGTTCGCTCGCGGCGTCAGCGGCCAAAGGTAGATACCTACGATGGCTACGTCTTCGTCGTTCTCCACTTTCCGTGGTACGACAAGGCGTCTGGACGGCTGTTTCCCGCTGAGGTCAATGCCTTCATCGGTCCTGACTATCTGATCACGATTCCAAACGTTCCGCTCAAGCCGGTGCGAAATGTCTTTCGCCGGCTTGAGACGAACGAGGACGACCTTGTCGAGTGGTTTGCAAAGGGATCCGGCTTTCTCTTCTACGAGGTGCTGGACGCGCTGTACGGCTACTGCTTCCCGATCCTCGACCAGATCGGTCGAAAGCTCGAGGAGATCGAAGATCACATGTTCGAGCGCGATCCTGACGAGTCAATCGTCCGCCAGATCTCCAACGTCAAGCAGGAGATCATCTCGTACCGCAAGATCACGAAGCCGCAGCGTCCCGTGCTCCGGGCGCTGGAGCGCGCTGGCGAGCGGTACCTGACGGACGAGAGCCTCGATATCTACTACGACGACCTCGTTGACTCTGCCGAGCGCATCTGGGACCTCCTCGAGAACTACAAGGAGGTGGTCGAGGCGCTCGAGGTCACCAACGAGACGTCGATCTCGCACAAGCAGAATCGGATCCTTCAGGTCCTGACGGTGCTTACCGTCGTCTTTTTGCCCGTAACTCTCGTCACCAATCTGTTTGGCATGAACGTGCCGGTGCCGTTTACCAGCGCCTCCGCGGCGTTCTTCGTGATCGTCTGCGTGCTGGCGGCCGCCATCGTTGGCTTGCTCGTTGCGTTTCGCTGGTTTCGCTGGCTCTAGAGCAACCGTCGACCTCGCCGGCGTGCCGGCGCGTTGCCTCAGGCTCGCGTCCAGCAGCTCGTCGTAGACCCTCGCTTGCCGGGCGGGCTTACTCGCTGTCAAGCGAGAGCACGCTCAGGAACGCCTCCTGCGGCACCTCGACGGCGCCGACGTACTTCATGCGGTTCTTCTTGCCCTTCTTCTGCTTCTCGAGCAGCTTGCGCTTGCGCGAGATATCGCCGCCGTAGCACTTGGCCAGAACGTCCTTGCGCTTGGCCTTGATCGTCTCGCGGGCGATTACGCGCGAGCCGATGGCAGCCTGGATCGGCACGTCGAAGAACTGGCGCGGGATGATCGTGCGGAGCCGCTCGACGAGCGCACGGCCGGTTGCGTACGCCTTGTCGCGGTGGACGATGATGCTGAGCGCGTCGACGGGCTCGCCGTTGAGGAGGATGTCGACCTTCGCAAGCTTGGACTCGCGGTAGCCAATCATCTCGTAGTCGAACGAGGCGTAGCCTTTGGTACGGCTCTTCAGCTGATCGTAGAAGTCGAGCACGATCTCGGCGAGCGGGAGCGCGTAGACGAGGTTGACTCGCGTCTCCGAGAGGTAGTCCATCTTCTCGAACTCGCCGCGCCGCTCCTGGCAGAGCTCCATGATGGTGCCGACGAACTCCTTCGGCACGATCACGGACGAGCGCACGAACGGCTCCTCGACGTGCTCGATGATGTTCGGGTTTGGCATGTCCGATGGGTTGCGCACCTCGACCGTGTCTCCCGCCGTCGTCAGCACGTCGTAGAGAACGTTCGGCGTCGTTGCGATCAGGTCGAGCCCCCACTCCCGCTCCAGCCGCTCCCGGACGACGTCCATGTGCAGCAGGCCGAGGAAGCCGCAGCGATAGCCGAAGCCGAGCGCCTGCGAGTTCTCGGGCTCGTAGACGAGGGACGCGTCGTTGAGACGCAGCTTTGCCAGCGCGTCACGCAGGTCGCTGTACTGCTCACCATCGGATGGGAAGAGCCCGGCGAAGACCATCGGCTTGACGTCGATGTAGCCGTCGAGGGCGGTCGTAGCAGGGTTGACTGCGTCGGTGAAGGTATCACCGACCTTGATCTCCGCCACGTCCTTCACGCCAGTGATGACGTAGCCGACCTCGCCTGCGCCAAGGCTGTCGGTCGGCGTCATCTGCGGCGTCATCACGCCGACCTCCTCGATCTCGTGCGTCTGGTTCGTTGCCATCGACTTCATCATCCGACCGGTCTTGAGGGCGCCATCCATCACTCGGACGTACGAGATGACCCCTCGATACTGGTCGTAGACCGAGTCGAAGACGAGCGCGCGCGTCGGGCCGTCAGGGTCGCCAGCAGGCGGAGGCATGCGGTCGACAACTGCGTCGAGGACGGCTGCGACGTTGAGGCCGCTCTTTGCCGAGATGCGCACCACGTTATCGACGTCGTCGCCGAGAAAGTCGGCCGTCTCCTGCGCCACGCGATCGGGGTAGGCGGCCGGCAGGTCGACCTTGTTGACAACCGGCACGATCTCCAAGCCGTTGTCGATGGCGAGGTGCGCGTTAGCGACGGTCTGCGCCTCAATCCCTTGGGACGCATCGACCACGAGCAGCGCGCCCTCGCAGGCGGCCAGCGAGCGTGACACCTCGTAGGTGAAGTCGACGTGGCCCGGAGTGTCGATCAGGTTGAGGTGGTACACCCGACCGCTGCGCTCCCACAGAACGCGGACGGCCTGCGCCTTGATGGTGATGCCGCGCTCCCGCTCGATGTCCATGGAGTCGAGCAGCTGGTCTTGCATCTCGCGCAGGGTCACCGTTTCGGTGACCTCGAGGATGCGATCAGCGAGCGTCGACTTGCCGTGATCGATGTGCGCGACGATCGAGAAGTTACGAATGAGTTCCTGGTCCACGTGCACAGGGTACCGATCGCGGCGACTCGCCTCGCTGCGTCCCTACCTAGCCGTCGCCGATTGCCTCGTGGATGCGTCGAAATGATGCGCCGGCCTCCGCTCCGAAGAGCACCACCATCGACGCGAGGTAGACGAAGAAGAGAAAGGCGATGATGGAGCCGATCGACCCGTACACGACGTCGAAGCGATCGACGAGGTCGACGTAGAGCTGGAAGAGCCGCCGAGCGATCTCGAGCAGCACCGCCCCGCTGGCCGCTCCGATCAGCGCGTAGCGGCCGGCCGGTCGGGGCGCTGGGAGCAGCTTGTAGGCGAGCGCAAGGATCGTCATGGCGGCGAGGATGGCGAGCAGCGGCCCGAGCGAGGAGCGTGCGAGCGCAAGGAGGTCCTGCCACCCGCTCGTCTCTGGGATGACGTCGATGGCGATGGGTGGCAGCAGGCTGAGCACGAGCCCGCTCAGGAACGACGCCATGATTGCGGCCATCAGGATCGTCAGCAGGAGGGCGTCGATGAGCTTGCCACGGACGAACGGGCGGGTTCCGGCCGTGCCCTCCCATGCTAGCTCCATCGCACCGCGCACGCTGCCGAGCATGCCGCTGGCCGACCAGATCAGGCCGATGCCGCCAATGATCCCGAGCGTCGGCAGGTTGTGGCTCGTGGTGAGCAGGAGCCCGTCGATCTGCGCCTTCGCGCTGGCATCGAGCGGCATCGCGTTCATCAATCCGCTGCTGACCTGCCCGCGGACGGCTGCGCTCTTCATGCGAGAGCCGACGACGGCAACGACGAGCAGGATCAGCGGAAAGATCGAGAACAGCACGTGGAAGGCGATCGCGGCGGCTGCGGTTGTGCAACGGTGGCGCTGAAAGCTACGCACCGCATCGAGGAGGACCGCCACCGCGAATGCCATGGGCTCGGGGATCCCGTCCGCGCGAAGCCTCACTCGGTGGTCCGCTGCCGCCGAAAGAGCCGTAGAATCCGCTGGGCCTCGTCAACGCCCAGCCACAGTTGGACGCCAAGGTACGCGGCTCCCGCTCCGGCCACGGCAACCCCGACCTCGATCAGCTGGGCCGGCAGGCTTGCGCCGAGCCGCGCATGGAGGCCCCACCAGAGGCCGTACGCAATGCCGGCTGCGAGCAGGCTCAGGAGGAGCACGCGCGCGGTGCTGACGAGCACGCGTCGATTATCAAGGTGGCCGACGCGGCGGGACAGCACGACCCACATCAGCGGGAGCACGATCGCGTTGGCGATCGAGTTCGCCAGTGGAATGCCCCAGACGCCGCAGGGCCCGTAGAGCAGCAGGCTGAGCCCCGCACCAACGATGAGGTTTGCGAGCGCGATGCCGGTCGCGGCCCAGACGTGCTGGAGGGCGAAGAAGCAGCGGTACAGCAGGAGGATCACGCCGTTGAGGGCAAGGCCGAGGGCGAAGGCGATCAGGGCCTCTGCTACGCCAGGGGTCTGCTCTGGGGTCCACGCACCGCGCTGGAAGAGCAGCTGAATGATCGGTGTTGCCAGCACGCACATGACTGCGCTGGCCGGGAGCAGCAGAAAGATGATCAGGCGCGTACCATCGCCGAGCGAGGAGCGGTAGCGAGCGAAGTCTCCCGCTGCAACCGCTCGTGCGAGGCTAGGGAACATGACGGTCGAGACGGCGACGGAGAAGATGCCCTGCGGGAGCATGTAGATGCGGAACGCAGCGTCAATCGCACGCGGTGCATAAGCGCTATCGACGTACGTCGCGATGTACGTCGAGATCGTCAGGCTGACGTTGGAAAGCCCGAGGCCAAGGGCGACGGGCACCAGCAGGTACAGGATGCGACGTACCGCGGGATCGCTGATGTCGAACGCAAGGCGGAGCGTGCCTCCCTTCCCGCGCAACGCTGGCAGGGGGACCAGCATCTGCACGATGGTGCCGACGAGCGTGCCGACGGCCAGCAGAATCGCTCGCTGCTCGAGGTCGTCGACCGTAAAGGCGACGAGCAGGAACCCGATGATTGCCACGTTCCAGAAGACGGGTGCAATCGCGGGCAGCACGAACTCGTCAAACGAGTTGAGGATGGCCTGGACCAGACCAGAGATGCCCAGCAGGATCAGGATCGGAAACAGGATCCGCGTCATCTGGACGGCGAGGTCGAGCTGTGCGCCATCGAGGTTGGCGATCGAGAGCAGCGGTCGAGCCAGCACAATCCCGACCAGCGTGATCGCCGTCAGCGCGATGGTCGCGAGCGTCAGCGCACTCGACGCAACGCGCCAGGCTCGCTCGCGCTCACCCTTCTCCAGCAGGTCGTTGAAGACCGGAACGAAGCTTGCCCCGAGCGCTGAGTCTGCAACGAGGGAGCGGACGGTGTTCGGGACGTTGTTGGCAACAACGAAGGCGCTCGCCGGACCCGATACGCCGAGCAGCTGGGCGGACACCACCTCGCGCGCGAGCCCGAGGATCCGCGACACCGTGGTGGCAGCGCTGAAGAGCACGGTAGAGACCGAGCGGCTACGCGCTGATCGCCCCACGGCATCCTCTGCATTCGCCATGGGACGATAATCGCACGCCGTTCGGGGGGGATGGAGCAGGCCCCCCGGTTGCGCGGACACGATGACGCTCGTGCTACCCTCAGGCGCGTCGTGGGGAGCCCCCTGCGCTGACCGAGAGATCTATGGCCAACATCAAGCAGCAGAAGAAGCGCATCCTCGTTGCCGAGCGACAGCGCATGGAGAACATCCGCTACCGCTCGTCGATCAAGACGGCGTTTCGTCGGTTGACTGAGGCCGTCCAGACGGGCGAAGCAGCAACGGTAGACGGCGCGCACGGCGCGTACATCTCCCTCGTGGATCGCGCCGCCGCGCGGCGCGCGCTGCATCCGAACACCGCCTCCCGCAAGAAGGCTCGCGCCACCCGCGTTGTCGCTCGCGGACCGCTCGTTGAGGAGACCAAGAAGCGTCGCGTCACCCGCAAGACCAACGTCAAGGCTGTCGCGAAGAAGGCTGTCGTTGAGACCGCCGCTGATGAGGCCGTGGTTGAGGAGACCCCTGAAGCCGCTGAGGCTGTCGCGGTTGAGGAGGCTCCGGTCAAGAAGAAGGCAGCACCACGCAAGAAGCCAGCCGCCAAGAAGGACGCCGCCGAGGCGCCAGCGGCCGAAGAGGCCTAGGGTCGCGCTCGCATCAGCCTGAGCGTCGAGGCTGATGCCGTCTGGTCGCTAGCAGCAGGCACAGCCGGTGAGCGCTGGCGCTCGTGGTCCTGCGATGCCAGGATCGGCAGTGAGCTACGCGTCCGGCGACTCGGGCCCAGGCAGAGAGCGCCTCGCTCTGGTTGGCAGCGCGCCTAGTGCTCAGGGGCAAGGATTGCGATCGCCACGGCGGCGCTCGTCGTCCTCGAGTGCGTGATGGAGACATCGATGGCAACGACGCCCTTCCGGTCCGCGACCTCTCGTGTCCAGCCGTAGAGCGTGACCGTCGGCTTGCCCCGGCCGGCCACCTCGATCTCACGCCACGTGAAGTGCACCCCGGTGCCCAGCGCCTTACCGACCGCCTCCTTGGCGGCGAAGCGGCCAGCGTAGCTCTGTGGAGGATGCGGCTTGCGGTCGAGCTCCTCCACCTCGCGCTCGGTAAAGCAGCGCGCTCGAAACCGCTCTGGGTGGCGCTCGAGCGCCTCGGTGACGCGCTCGATCTCGATCAGGTCAAGCCCGATCAGCCATCGCGGTGGCAGGAGGCTGGAGCTCACTCGACGGTGACGGTCTTGGCGAGGTTGCGTGGACGGTCAACGTCAAGCCCGAGCCGTACGGCGATCTTATAGGCGAGAATCTGCAGCGGCACGACCGCAAGCACTGGCTGGAGCTCGGGGCGAGTCCGTGGGATGAACAGCACGTGCTCAGCGTGGTGGTGGATTACCGTGTTGCCTTCCGTGGCGACGGCGATCACGTGCGCCCCGCGTGCTCGGACCTCCTCGAGGTTCGAGGCGATCTTCTCGAAGACGTGGCTGTCGGTAGCGACGGCGACAACGGGCGTATCCTCGCCAAGCAGCGCGATCGGACCATGCTTCATCTCCCCCGCCGCATAGGCGTCGGTTGGGATGTACGAGATCTCCTTCAGCTTGAGTGCGCCCTCTTGGCAGATCGGCAGCCCAAGGTGCCGCCCGAGGAAGAGGAAGAAGCGGTCATGGGCAAAGCGGTCGGCGATGACGTCCAGCTGTGCGTCGAGGCTCGTGTCATCGAGGATCTGCTGCACGAGCCCTGGGAGCAGGCGTAGCTCATCGCCAATGCGGGCGACCTCAGCAGGCGCAATGGTCCCGCGGACCGCGCCGAGGTGCAGGGCGAGCAGCGTCATCAGGGTTACCTGCGCAGTGAACGTCTTGGTCGCTGCCACGCCGATCTCAAGCCCGGCACGCGTATAGAGGGCGCCATCTGCGGCACGGGCGACAGCTGATCCCATGATGTTCGTGATGGCGATCACGCGCGCACCGCGCTGCCGGGCAATCTGCATCGCCGCCAGGGTATCTGCGGTTTCACCGGACTGCGAGATCGCGAGAACGAGCGTCTTTGGATCGAACACCCCGTTGCGGTAGCGCCACTCGCTGGCGACATCGGCCTCCGTTGCGATCTGCGCCCACTCCTCGATCAGGTAGCGCCCGACGAGCCCGGAGTGCAGCGCGGTGCCGCAGCCGACGACGAGGACGCGGTTGATGCTGCGCAGCTCCTCGTCGGTCAGCCCGATGCCATCGAGCTGCAGGCGGCCGTTGTGGAAGCGCTCTGCGATGGTGTCATCAATTGCCGTCGGCTGCTCGTGGATCTCCTTGAGCATGAACGACTCGTAGCCGCCCTTCGCGGCGACCTCGAGCGACTCATCGGCCTGCTCGATCGGATGCTCCTGCAGCGACCAGTCGGCAACGCGACGAAACTCGACGTCATCGGCGGTCGCGATCACGATCTCGCCCTCAGCGACCAATTGAATGGCGCGGGTTTCGGAGAGGAAGGCGGGCGTGAATGAGGCGAGGAACGTCTCCCCTGCGCCCCGCCCGACCACGAGCGGCGGCCAGGCAAGGCGGGCGCCGACGATGCGGTCCGGCTCGTCGGTGCAGACGACGAGGAAGGCGAAGTGCCCTTCGAGACGCGGATAGATCCGTCGTACGGTGTCGGCGAGGTCGCCCTCGTAGGCCTCGGCGAGCAGGTGAACGAGCGCCTCCGTGTCGGTGTCGGAGGTCAGCACGTGACCACGCTCGGCGACCTCGGCTCGCAGCTCGACGTAGTTCTCGAAGATGCCGTTCATGAGCACAGCAAAGCGGCCGTCAGCGGAGACGAACGGGTGCGTGTTGCGCTCCTCCACACCGCCGTGGGTGGCCCACCGGGTGTGCCCCATGCCAAGGGTTGCTGTGGAGCTGATGCCGGCGGCAGCCTCGCGCAGGTGCTTGACCGGTCCGAGGGCACGAGCACGGTGCAGATGCCCCGGCTCGACGAGGACGAGTCCGGCCGAGTCGTAGCCGCGGTACTCGAGGTGCTCAAGCCCGGAGAGCACCAACTCTTTGCAGGGACGCGCCCCGACGTAGCCGATGATCCCGCACACAGGGCAAAGCGTAGCCGTCCAGCCCGCGGGATCAGCCGGTGACGGGCAGCTCGCGCTCGACGATGGCAACGAGCAGGTCGGCGAGCGCGCGGCAGCGGTCGGGATCGCGGGCCTCCACCATGACGCGAACGAGCGGCTCGGTTCCCGAGGCGCGCAGCACGACGCGGCCGTCGTTACCCAGCTCACGCTCGGCTGCTGCTACGGCGTCCCAGAGCGCCGTGCACTCTGGCAGCCCCTCGCGGCGCGCACGGACGCTGATCAGCTGCTGCGGAAACTTCTCGACGTCCGCGGCCGCCTCAGCCAGCGTCTGGCCCGAGCGCCGAAGCGCGGCGAGCATCAGGACTGCTGCGAGCGGGCCGTCACCGGTGGTCTGGTGGTCGAGCGCGATCACGTGGCCGGACTGCTCACCGCCAAGCACGGACCCGTCGCGGCGCATCGCTTCGAGCACGTAGCGATCTCCAACGTCCGTCACCTGAACGACGCAGCCAAGGCGGGTGAGCGCGTGATGTGCCCCAAGGTTCGCCATGCTCGTGACGACGACGCGGCCGCCCGGGAGGGCATTGCGTTCGAGTGCATCGCGTGCGAGGATCGCGAGGATGTGGTCGCCATCGACGGGAAATCCCGTTGCGGTCGTAAAGAGGACGCGATCGGCGTCGCCGTCGAACGCGACGCCAAGCTCAGCGCCATGCGTACGGACGGCAGCTGCAACGTGGTCAAGGTGCGTCGAGCCGCACTGCACGTTGATGTTGATGCCATCGGGGTCGCATCCGATCAGCGTGACGTCGGCGCCGAGCTGGTGGAAGATGCTCGGTGCGACGGTTGCAGCTGCGCCATGAGCGCAGTCGACCACGATACGCATGCCATCGAGCCGCAGTCCGGCCGCAGCCGCCACCCACGTCGCATAGGCCTCCCCCGCGCCTGGCTCGCTCGTCGTCGTCCCAACGGCTGCTCCCGTCGGCAGGTCGGCGGGGGCATCGAGCAGCGCCTCAATTGCCTCCTCCTCCGCGTCGAGCAGCTTGTAGCCGTCCGCGCCGAAGAGCTTGATCCCGTTGTCTGGGTACGGGTTGTGGCTCGCGGAGATGACGACGCCGGCGTCTGCACCGAGCCGGAGGACGTTCCAGGCCACGGCCGGCGTTGGCAGGACGCCCAGCCGCACGGCGGTGCCACCAGCGGCTGCGATGCCGGCGCAGACCGCATCCTCCAGCATCGTGCCCGAGCGGCGCGTATCGCGCCCAACCAGAATGGTCGGCCCTGCGGCATCCGTCGCCGCGTGCAAAGCCGCCGCGCGACCTACCTTGAGCGCAAGCTCGACGCTGAGGGAACCGTTCGCGACACCGCGAATTCCATCGGTGCCAAACCAGGCGCGGGCCACCGCGCGGCGTCCTAGCGCTTCGAGAACTGCGGGCGCTTGCGGGCCTTCTTCAGACCAGCCTTCTTGCGCTCAACAGCACGGGCGTCGCGGGCGAGGAAGCCTGCGCGCTTCAGCTCGGGGCGCAGATTCGGGTCGGCCTCAACGAGGGC
>CAMDVX010000012.1 GCA_945877865.1 Bifidobacterium breve
CACCATGTCCGCCAACCAACCACAAGCGGACATACGGGGCCCGGGCCCACCATGTCCGCAGGCTGGAAGTTGACGTCCTGCCGTTGGCGCTTCGATCACCGCTGGGCGCGAGTGCTAGTTGAGCGCGCCGAACGCCGTCAGGATCGCGCGTGCCATCGCCACGCCGAGCGTGTACTGATCGACGCGAAGGTGCTCATCCGGCGCATGGATGCGGTCGTTTGGCAGTGCGCAGCCGGTCAGGACCGTCGGTACGCCCTGCTCGGCAAGCGCCGACACGAGCGGGATGGCACCGCCGGACCGGGTTACGGCGCACGGCATGCCCGTCGCCTGCTCAATTGCCTCGTGAGCAAGGCGAACGGCGGGAAGCTTTGGGTCGAAGGCGGCACCGTTAGCGCAGCCGCGGAGCTCGAACTCGAGCTCCGCTCCGGCGGGGGCCTGCGCACGCAGGAAGGCCTGTGCCGCCGCCCAAATCACTGAGGCGTCCTGGCCGCCGACGAGGCGAAACGAGATCGCCGCGGTCGCCTCGCTCGGCACGATCGTGCGGTTCTGCGCGGCGTCGCGGCAGGAGATGGCGTTGACATCGAAGGTCGGCAGCGCCGTCGTGCGGCGATAGTAGTCGGCGAGCGCCTCGGGGCCGATCGGAGCGATCCCCGCAATCGCCAGCTCGGCGGCCGGGTCCGGCAGCGTGAGCCACGTCTCCTGCTCGGCCGCGGAGGGGGGAATGATGCCCGCCATCAGCGGCTCAGGCAGACGACCGTCCGGGCCTGGCGTCAGCGCGGCAATCAGCGCGCTCAGCACGTGGGCAGCATTCAGCGCTGCACCGCCGTAGAGACCCGAATGGGCGTCGCGGACACCGGTGCGCACGGTGACGGTCGCGGTGATCACGCCCCGCACGCCGATCTCGATGGCGGGCCGCCCGGGCTCGACGAAGCCTGCGTCGAAGACGAGGGCGGCGTCGAAGGCACCGGCGGGCTGCGCAGCAATCCAGTCGATCACCGAGTGCCCGCCGATCTCCTCCTCGCCGTCCAGCACGATCGTCAGCTGCACCGGCAGCGCCCCCTCCGCCGCGAGATCGGCGGCGGCGGCCAGCAGCGCGTGGCAGTTGCCCTTGTCGTCGCTTGCGCCGCGGGCGTAGATCGCCCCGTCACGGAGGGTGGGCTCGAACGGTGGAGAGGTCCACGCCTCGAGCGGTGCGACCGTCTGCACGTCGTAGTGGCCGTACAGCAGCACGCGAGGCGCGCTCGGCGTCGACGACGGCAGCTGGCCCACCACCAGCGGATTTACCTGCGTCGGCAGCACGTCGGCGCTGCCGCCCGCCGCGACGATGCGATCGCGTACCCAGTCGGCTGCGCGCTGAAGGTCCTCGTCGCTGCCATCGCCAGAAGAAATCGACGGAATGCGGAGGTAATCGCAAAGCTCTGCGATGAGCTCATCGGTGGTGCGGGCCATGCGTGACTCCGAGGTACGTGGGGTGGACGTAGGCTACGGCGGCGGCGACGCCCGCCGTTGCCCATGGACGAAGAGACTACTACCCCGCCGCCACCCGCCGACGTTGCCGGCCTCGACACCGTCGTCGCAGCCTTTGCGGCGTCTGATGGCGTGGCTCAGATCGCGGCTCGGCTCGGCTCGACTGCTGCCGTGGCGGCGCGCTGCGCGGAGGCTGTGCTTCCGCTCGTGGTCGCCGCGCTGCACCTTGAGCGCCAAGGCGAGGAGCGCACCGCGCTCTCGATCGTGGTTGCGGACGACGACCGCGCCCGGGAGCTCGCCGATGCGGTCGCGGCCTTCGCCCCGGCGACGCCGGTTGCGTACCTGCCCCACCGCGGCGTCGACTGGGGCTCGGGCCTCCAGCCCGCTCCGCACCTCGCGGGCGAGCGTGCACAGGCGCTGGCGGCGCTGGCAGCCGGCGGCATCGTTGCGGTCTCCGCCGAGGCGCTGGTTGAGCGCCTCCACGGCCGTGCGACGCGTCCGGTCGGTCTGACCATCGCGCACGGCGAAACGATCGACCGTGACGTCCTCGTGCGGCGCCTGACCGCCATCGGCTACGACCGCGTCGACGGTGCCGTCGACGAGCGTGGCCAGGTGTCTGTCCGTGGCGACGTCGTCGACGTCTTCCCGACGACCGGACGAGAGCCCGTGCGGATCGAGCTGTTCGGCGATGAGGTTGAACGGCTGTCCGCCTTCTCCGTCCTGACGCAGCGGTCGCTCGGCGACCTCGGCGGCGTCACCATCCACCCGGCGACCGATGGTGACGAGGGTGACGTCGCCGAGCGGCTTGGCGATGAGGGCCCGCACATTCCCGAGGGCCTCGTCTCGCTCGCCCCCGAGCTGATCGTCGCCGGGCCGCTGCTGCTGTGGGATGCACCGGAGGTGCTCGCTGCGGGCCGAGAGCGCATCGCCGAGCTCCACAGCGGCGCTCGTCGCGCCTATCTGACGGCTGACGCGCTCGGTGAGATCGTCGAGACGGCTCATCGCTTGGACGTCCTGCCGGCAGGCCAGGCCGTGGCCTTCGAGGGGCACCCGCCGGCGCTGGCGGCTCGCGGGCTGGCAGAGATTGAGCGGGCGCTAGCCGGCCTCGTGCGACGCGACCTCCGCGTCGTCTTGTCGTTTGCCCATGCGGGAGACGCCGATCGAGCCGTACGTCAGCTCAAGCGTGCCGACGTCGTCTGGCTGGCGGCGGGTGAGCCGCTGCCGCAGGCCGCTGGCATCTACGCGGTGACGTCGCCGCTCCGCAAGGGGCTCGTCGCCCCGACGGCCCGCATTGCCGTGATCAGCGGTGCGCAGCTGTTTCGCTCGCGACGCACTGCACCGACGCGCGGTGCACGAGCGATCGCCTCGTTTGGCGATCTACGACCCGGCGACATCGTCGTGCATGAGGACCACGGGGTTGGTCGGTTTGAGCGCTTCGAGACGCGCACGGTTGGTGGCATGACCCGCGACTACCTCGATCTTGCGTTTCGTGGTGAGGACCGCCTGTATCTGCCGCACGAGCAGATTGGCAAGCTGACGCGCTACGTCGGCGCCGACGGTCGCGAGCCGCAGCTGTCGAAGCTCGGTGGCAAGTCGTGGCTCCAGCTGAAGGCGCGGGCGCGGACGGCGGTGCGAGAGATGGCCGGCGAGCTGCTCGTCCTCTATGCGCAGCGGCAGGCCGTGCCTGGCGTGTCGCACGCCGAGCCGGGCGAGCTGCTCCAGCGCGTTGAGGAGGGCTTTCCGTACGCCGAGACGGACGATCAGGCGCGGGCGATTGAGGAGGTCATGGACGATCTCTCCCAGGAGCGTCCGATGGATCGCCTGATCTGCGGCGACGTCGGCTTCGGCAAGACTGAGGTGGCGCTGCGTGCCGCCGTCCGTGTGATTGAGTCGGGCAAGCAGGTGCTGATGCTCGCGCCGACGACGATCCTGGCTCAGCAGCATGGCGCCACCTTCCGCAACCGCCTGCGCGACCTGCCGATCCGCATCGAGACGGTGTCGAGGATGCGCAGCGCGAAGGAGGCCAAGGCGGCAGTCGCAGCGTTTCGTGAGGGTCAGGTCGAGCTGCTGCTTGGCACGCATCGAGTGCTGTCGCGCGATGTCGTGCCGGCGGACCTTGGCCTCGTCATCGTCGACGAGGAGCAGCGCTTCGGAGTCGCTCAGAAGGAGCTGCTGCGCCAGATGCGGACCGAGGTTGACGTCCTTGCGCTGTCCGCTACGCCGATCCCGCGCACGCTGCACATGTCGCTGGCTGGGCTGCGCGACATCTCCGTGATCGCTACGCCCCCGCGGGGGCGGCGGCCGATCCATACCCACGTCGGGGAGTACGATGACGAGCAGATCGCCCAGGCGCTGCGCCGCGAGATCGCCCGTGACGGCCAGGCCTTCTACCTGCATAACCGCGTTGAGACGATCGAGGAGGCGGCTGCGCACCTGCGCGAGCTCTGCCCGGAGCTGCGCGTCGCGATCGGGCACGGGCAGCTGACCGAGCGCGCGCTCGAGGACGTCATGGCCGCCTTTCTGAAGGGCGACTACGACGTGCTCGTGGCGACGACGATCATCGAGTCGGGCCTCGATATCCCCACGGCAAACACGCTGATCGTGGAGCGCGCGGACCTGCTCGGCCTGTCGCAGCTGTACCAGATCCGCGGCCGCGTGGGTCGCTCTGACGTGACGGCGCATGCCTACCTGCTCTACCCCGACGCGACGGAGCTGAGCGAGGAGGCGCGGGCGCGGCTGGCGGCGCTGGCCGACTACACCGAGCTCGGCTCGGGCTTTCGCGTCGCCATGCGTGACCTCGAGCTGCGCGGCGCTGGCAATCTGCTCGGCGACGAGCAGTCCGGGCACGTTGCGGCGGTTGGCTTCGAGCTCTACTGCGACCTGCTCGCTGAGGCCGTCGCCGAGCTGCAGGGGATGGCGCCCGACCGCGTGGCACCCGCGCCACGAATTGACGTCGCGCTCGACGCCTACGTTCCGGCCGACTACGTCGGCTTGGAGGCGGTCAAGATGGACGTCCATCGGCGGATCGCGCTGGCGGTTGAGGTCGGCCAGCTGCGGGACCTCGAGGCGGAGCTCGCCGATCGCTTCGGTCCGCTGCCCGATCCCGTGGCGACGCTGATCGGCATGCAGGAGCTCCGGCTCGTTGCGCTCCCGCTCGGCCCGGTCGCGATCAGCGTCCGCAAGGACGGCGCCCTGATCCGGGGTGCGCGCATTACGCAGGACGAGGTGCGGTCGTTGCGCGCGCGCTTCGCAGACGTGCGGGCGACGGCTGCCAAGGACGAGGTGCTGCTACCCGTCGGGGAGTCTGGGACACCGCTGGCTCAGGCGCGCGTTCTCGCCGATGCTATGATCGAGATGCGTTCGTAATCGCCCAGCGGGGCGTAGTCTCGTCCGAATACAACGATCCCGTCGGGTCGATTCCCAGATCAGGAGCTTACTTCCGAATGCGTCATCTCACTCCGCTCGTCATCATTCTCGCCGTCGCCGCGCTGGTTGCCGCGGCCTGTGGAGGATCCGACTCTGGCTCGCCTGAGAAGCCGACGGTTCCGGCTGGGGCAGTCGCCGTGGTTGACACCGTCACGATTACCCAGAAGCAGTTCGACACGCTCTACGCCACCGCCGTTGCTCAGGGCGTTGAGAGCGGCCAGCAGGCGCCGAAGAAGGGGTCTGCCGAGGAGACGACGCTGAAGCAGCAGGTGCTGCAGAGCCTCGTGCAGAACGCTGAGATCAAGCAGGCAGCGGAGGCCAAGGGCATCAAGGTTGATGACAAGCGCGTGCAGGAGGATCTCAAGGCCTTCAAGCTGCAGTGCTGCCAGAGCAAGGCGAAGGAGTACGCCGCGTATCTGAAGAAGCAGGGGCTGACCGAGGCGGACCTGCTGGACCAGTTTGCGCTGCGTCAGCAGGCGCAGGCCCTGTACGACGCCGTGACGAAGGACGTCAAGGTCACGGACGAGGAGGCGAAGAAGCAGTACGAGACGGACAAGGTCGCGAAGTACACGACGGCTGAGGGCCGCAAGGTTGCCCACATCCTGCTCGACGTGCCACCGAAGGGAAAGTTCACGCAGGCAGACTGCGACAAGGCCGCCGAGGTCCTCAAGGAGGTCAAGGCGGGTGGCAATTGGAAGGCGCTGGTCAAGAAGTACAGCGCCGATCCTGGCTCGAAGGACACGGGCGGCGAGTACGACATCACCAACGATCAAAACTGGGATGAGGATTTCCGCAAATCAGCTTTCGGGCTCAAGACCGGTGAGATCTCTGGCCCAGTCAAGTCGCAGTTCGGCTGCCACATCATCAAGGCGCTGACCGATACGAAGCCCGCCACGACGAAGAGCTACGACGAGGTCAAGAAGCAGATCACGGACGAGCTGTCGCAGACGAAGAAGAACGAGGCCGCCACCAAGTGGTTCGATGGCATCCAGAAGGACTACGCGAAGCAGACCGCGTACGCGAAGGGCTACACGCTTCCGCCGGCCACGACGGCAGCGACCGCCACCACCACTGGCTAGCTGATGGTGCCGCAGGCTCGTCGGGTCGTCCCGCTTGGCGGAGGCGGCCCGACGGGCGTGCCGGTCGTCGCCTTGGAGGAGCTCCTAGCGGCTGGCTCCGCGGAGATCCAAGCGGGTGCCGAGCTGCGAGCGTTCCTCGAGGCCCGTGGCGTCCGCCACCAGCCTGGGGCCGCGCTGATCGCGCTTGAGGATCTGGCAGCGTGGAGGCTCGTGCGTGCCGAGCCGGGCGTTGCCTGCGCGCTTGCTCCGGAGCAGCTGGCGACGCGGGCGGCCGCTGCGACGCTGTCGTCGCTGTGGGAGATCACGGTTCGGCTGCGTCGCGACTGCCCGTGGGATCGCGAGCAGACGCCAGCGACGATCGTGCCGCACACGATCGAGGAGGCGTACGAGCTGGCCGATGTGGCCCTCGCGGGGCCACCCGACGCGAAGTTCGTGGATGAGCTCGGAGATCTGCTGTTTCAGCCGTTCATCCTGTCGCTGATGGCGTGGGAGAGCGGGGCCGGCGACCTCTCCGATGTCGCCGAGGGGATCGCCGAGAAGCTCATCCGACGGCACCCGCATGTCTTTGCTGAGGCGTCGGCAACGACCAGCGAAGCCGTCCTCCAGCGTTGGGAGGGCATCAAGCGGGAGCAGGAGGGCCGGGAGGGCATCTTTCACGACATCCCGTCCGCCTTGCCGACCATGCTCGCCGCGCTGAAGGTCCAGAAGCGTGCGTCTGCGATTGGCTTCGACTGGGTCGAGTGGAGCGGAGCAGAGCAGGCCGTGCGGGCCGAGCTTGCCGAGCTGGTGGAGGCGCTCGAGCTGGACGGTGCGCCGGGGCCTGAGGCCGCGCCGGCGGTTCGTGCCGAGGCGGGGGATCTGCTGTTTGCCGCGATCAACCTGCTGCGGCTCGTCAAGGTCGATCCCGAGACGGCGCTGCGGGCTGCTGCCGCACGCTTTCGTCGCCGCGTTGAGGAGGCGGAGGGGATTGCGTTGGAGGCTGGTCGGGACTTCTCAACGCTGCCCGCAGATGAGCAGGAGCGGTACTATCGCGCCGCGAAGGAGCGCCTCAGCAACGAGGCGCAGGAAGAAGGAGCACGATGAGCGCGATCACGGCGGTGCATGGGCGTCAGATCCTCGATTCGAGGGGTAACCCTACAGTTGAGGTTGATGTATTTCTCGCGGATGGATCGCGCGGAACCGCCGCAGTCCCCTCCGGTGCATCGACGGGGCAGTGGGAGGCCGTCGAGCTGCGCGACGGTGGCGCCGCCTGGGGCGGGAAGGGCGTGGGGCAGGCAGTAGCGAACGTCTCTGGCGAGATCCAGAGCAGGCTCATCGGCATGGACGCGACCGATCAGCGCACGATCGATGCGGCCCTGATCGACCTCGACGGAACGCCGGCCAAGGGCCGGCTCGGGGCGAACGCCATCCTCGGCGCCTCACTGGCAGCGGCGCATGCAGCCGCAGCCAGCGCGGGCGTGGAGCTCTACGAGTGGGTTGGCGGCGCGGAGGCGCACGTGCTGCCGGTGCCGATGATGAACGTCATCAACGGCGGCATGCACGCCGACAACGCCCTTGACCTGCAGGAGTTCATGATCATGCCGGTCGGCGCGCCGACGTTCTCGGAGGGCCTCCGCATGGGCGTCGAGACGTTTCATGCCCTGCGGGCGGAGGTCAAGGGTCGTGGCCTCTCCACCGCCGTTGGTGATGAGGGCGGGGTCGCCCCCGACCTCGCGTCGAACGAGGAGGCGCTGCGCCTGATCATGGGCGCCATCGAGCGAGCCGGCTATCGGCCCGGTGAGGACATCGCGATTGCGCTGGACCCGGCGATGACCGAGCTCTACGACGCGGGGACGGGCCTCTATCGGCTCGCTGGCGAGGGTCGTGACCTCGACGCCGAGGCGATGGTCGCCTTCTGGGTTGATCTCGCTGACCGCTATCCGATCGTCTCGATTGAGGACGGCTGCGCCGAGGACGACTGGGACGGCTGGGCGATGCTGACCAAGGCGCTCGGTAACCGCGTGCAGCTCGTTGGTGACGATCTCTTCGTGACGAACCCAGAGCGGCTGCGCATGGGCATTGAGCGTGGGGCGGGCAATGCGCTGCTCGTCAAGGTCAACCAGATCGGGACGCTGTCGGAGACCCTTGACGCGATTGCCGTCGCGAGCGCCGCGGGCATGCGCTCCGTCATGTCGCACCGGTCGGGTGAGACGGAAGACGTCACGATCGCCGACCTTGCCGTGGCAGCCGCGACGGGCCAGCTCAAGACCGGTGCTCCATCCCGCTCTGATCGCGTCGCGAAGTACAACCGCCTGCTGCGCATCGAGGAGCAGCTTGGGCCACGAGCGACCTATCCCGGCCGCTCGGCGTTTGCGCAGACGGGGTAGCGCCCAGCGTCGGTGCGGCCCGCGTTGCGGCCCGCGGTGCGAGCGCGCCAGCTGGCAGGAATCAGCGTCTGCTCGGCGTAGAGATACGCATGCCGAGCGGCTCTGAGGCCGTCGTGCTGATTCGCAATGCTGACCAACTCCCGCACCTACGTGATGAAGCGGCAGCGAGCGGCCACGCGCCGTCGCCGCTGCGTCCTGCTCGTCGTGTTCGTGATCGCGATGGCCGTCGTCGGCGAGGTGATGTCTGCCCCGACCAAGGGTGAGGACGCTTCTGCCGTGCAGGCCGCACAGACGAAGCCTGCGCAGCAGAAGCACAAGCCGAAGGCGTCGCTCGCTGCCACGGCCGGTGACGTGACAGGGGCGGAGAGCTGGCCTGATTGGAAGCCAACGGCGCAGGCGCAGGCAGCAATTGATGAGGCCATGGCGCATGGTCGCCCTCCGCAGTTTGTGATCTCCTCGTTCGACGGCGCTGCGGACATCAAGATGTATCGCCGGTGGCTGCCGGTTGCCAAGCGCCTCGGTGCGCGGTTCACCTTCTTCGTCAGCGGCATCTACCTGCTGCTCCCCGCGTACAAGGACGCGTACCAGCCGCCGCACAAGCCGCTTGGCTTCTCGAACCTCGGTGGCTACGCAGAGCTCGGCGGCAGCAAGTCGGCAGAGCAGAACCTGCGTGACAACTGGCGCATGTTCGACGAGGCCCGGCAGATGGGCAATGAGCTTGGATCGCACTACGTGTCGCACATCTGCGAGGAGTCGGACGCCTGGACGGTCGACGACTGGGTCAGCGAGCAGTCGCAGTGGGAGCAGCTAATGCTCGACGTCTCGAAGCTCAACCACCTCTCCCCCCCGATCACGACGCGCATCACTCGTGAGGACTTCCACGGCGGCCGGACGCCCTGCCTCAACGGCAACAAGGATCGGCTCTACGAGGCGATGAGCCAGCTCGGCTACGAGTACGACTCCAGCGAGTCGGGGATTCTGGGCCACTGGCCGGTCAAGCAGCATGGTCTCTGGAGCTTTCCGCTGCCGTCCATCAAGCGCGCCGGGAGCACCGTCGGCACGCTGGCGATGGATTACAACTTCTACTTCAATCACGGTGCCACGAAGGACCCCGTCCGGGCCCAGCACTTCGCTGACTTGACGTACCAGAGCTACATCGGCGCCTTCAACGAGGTGTACGGCGGTAATCGTGCCCCGCTGGTGATCGGATCGCACTTCGCCAACTGGAACCTTGGGGCCTACAACACGGCCCTTGAGCGCACCCTTAACGAGGCCTGCACTCAGCCCGAGGTCGCCTGCGTCGACTTCATCACGCTGGCTCGCTGGCTCGACGAGCAGTCGCCAGAGGACCTCGCTGCCTGGCAGGCCGGTGGCTTCGCGCTCAAGAGCTAGCCGCTCGCCTTCGCTCTCCGAGCCGTCGCGGGTGCGCGGGCGGAGAGCGCCTCCGGCGCTGGTTGAGCGGCTACGTACCGGTGGTTGGGTGCACCCAGCAGGTCTGCGCTGCGGTTCGGCCGTAGGCAATCCGACCACGCGGCTGCTGCTCGGCGGAGGAGCTGAAGCCAGCAGAGGGCCGCTTCAGGCGGCGCGGAGGCGCTACTGCTTGCTGACGGAGAACGGCGTCTCGCCAGGGAAGATATAGCCGCGGCGTCTCGCCTCCCGGACCAGCATCTCGCGCGTTCCAAGGGCGTCGCGCTCCTTGACGGCCCGGTCCTTGATGACGCGGGCGTCGTCGAGCTGCTTGCGTACAGTCGTGAGATCCGCCTGCGCCGTGCGATACGCGCGAATCGGCTGAACGAAGAGAATCGCGAGCACGACGAGGACGATGAGGACGATGATCTTGCGCACGGACCTGCCCTTTCGCCGTCCACGGTGCGGCTCCTTCCACCTACGCTATCCCCATGATCGAACCGCGAGATCTTGAGCGTCTGGAGCACCAGCTCGGCCGTGTGCCGTATCCGCCGCTGCGGATCGTTCGCCGCTGCTCTGCTGGCTGGCCCGTCGTGGTGGAGCAGCCGCCGGTCACGCCGGACGGGACGCCGTTTCCGACGGCGTTCTGGCTCTGCTGCCCCGGTCTGGTGCGGGCCGTGTCGAGCCTGGAGGCCGCCGGGGGCGTCCGTGTCCTTGAGGAGCGCATTGCCACTGATCCCCTCCTCGCCGCAGGCTTCGATCAGGCGATGGCGCGGCACCGGGCGCTGCGACCGGAAGCCGGTCTGGGCATTGGTGGTGTTCGCGCCGACCGGCGCGTCAAGTGCCTGCACGCGCACGTTGCCTTCGGCATCGCCGTACCTTCCTATGCGATCGGCTCCGAGCTGCTGCAGGCTGCCGGTGCTGTGCCCGTCCCCTGCTGCATGGCTGGCGAAGCGTGACGCTGGACCCGCAGACGGAGGTGGCGGTTCAGGCCTGGAGCGAGGCGCCGCGAACGGCACGGCGCGTCCGCGCTGGGCTTGACACGCGGGGCTTGGCGGCGTTCGAGCGCGCCTACAGCGCTGTCTACGGCGATCTCGTGCGACGCGTTGGGCAGTCGTTCACGCTCGCCGAGCTGGCCGTCGCGTGGCGCGAGGCCGACCGCTGGGCGCCTGACGCTGCCCGCGATGCGGCCCAGCCGATGCCGCCGCCCCGCTCCACGCCGCTGCTGATCGACCTCGCCTGCGCGCGCTTGCAGCGGATCGCGCGCGACGCGCATCGCTAGTGCTTCGCGATCGACGCGGGCTCCTCGTCGCGGCTGCGCTTACCTACTCGGAGGCTGCCGTCACCGGGGCGATGAGCGTGATGCCCTCTGGGGTGATCGTAACCTCGGCGGTGAGGACCCCAGCCCACGTATCCGCGTAGGCAGGCTGATCGAGCAGCGCGGCGTCGATCTTGATGACGAGACCGTCTGCACCGTGCTCAAGGGCGGCAGTGATCGGCGCCGACTCCGAGCGGCCTCGCCCGCGGCCACCGCGGCGGCCGCGGCGACGGCGCTTGGCCGGAGCCGCGTCATCAGCAGCTGGTTGGTCGTCCGGTGGCGACGCCTCGGCAGAGGCTGCCGTCGCGGCGACGTCCTCGCCCGGGTCGACGGCGAGCGGGGCGGCCGTAGCCATTCCCGCTGCTGCGACGACTGGGGGAATGGCCACATCGCCACCGCGGTGCAGCCCGTGTTGGCGACGGAACGAGGCGATCGACGAGGGCGTCGAGGCGAGCTGGTGGGCAATCCAGATATCGGTTACGCCCTCGCCAACCCACGTGCGGATCTGATTGAGGTGCGGTTTGAGGGATGCGTTGCGTCGAACCATGGCTAGCAGGGTATACCGCGCGTCGGTCTGACTCGTCAGGCCCCGAACGAATCGCGCAGCGCTTGGAGGGATAGGTAGGCGAAGGTGGCAGTGAGCGTCAGCAGCACGAAGACGATCAGCAGAAAGCGCAGCAGGGCGCTGCGGCGGGCCGTCGACCGCACGCGATGGGCATCACGCTCGGCTCGGGCAAACGCCAGCTCCGTCTCGAGCTGGACCCGCAGCTCGCGGTCGGTCGCCTCGGAATCGATCGGCACAGGCTCGATTGGCGCGTACTCCACGAGCACACGGTAGCGGTCCATCCCACAACTGTCCGGCCTCGGCGGGAAGTTGGGTTATGGTGGAACCAAGCCGGTCATGATTCGTCGCAGCCTCCTCATCTCCCTCGCCGTGCTCGCTGCACTGGTAAGCGTGAGCGCGGCGGCTGCGCAGGACGTGCCGACCGTTGCAGTCGCTGGGGCCACCGTGGCGGGCATCTCGATCGCGGGCATGGATCAGGCGACGGCAGAGGCGACCGTCAACGCTGCGCTCGACCAGCTGGTCGTGATTCGCGTCGATGATCGCGTCTTCAAGGTGTCCAACGAGCAGCTCGTCGCGACCTACGCCACGGCTGCTGCGGTCGCCGAGACGATCGCGAGGGCGACGCCCGGAGATAAGCTGGTCTCGACGAGGTATTCGAAGTCGAGGCTCGATGCCGCGGTCGCCGGCATCGTGCGCATGACGAGCACCAATGGGCGGGCCTCCGAGTGGAAGCTTGGGCCTCGACGGCCCTATCTGACGGCCTCCAAGGCTGGTCATGCGCCGTCGGCAACCGTCATCAATCGGCAGCTGCTCTCCGCGCTGCAGCACCCGCTGCTGCGGGCCGAGCAGGCTGTGGTGCCGATTGAGAAGATTCCGGTGGTCGCCACCGTCGACGATCTCGGCGTCGTTGTCGTCGTGTCGAGGCCCGAACGGCTCCTGCGCGTCTGGGCCCCCGTCAGAGGGAAGGCGAAGGTGATTCGCACGTGGAAGGTCGCCGTCGGTTCGCCGTGGTACCCGACGCCCACGGGTCACTTCACCATCGTGGAGATGATCACGGACCCGACGTGGACGCCACCCGACTCCGACTGGGCAAAGGGCGAGAAGCCGGTGCCACCTGGGCCGAATAATCCTCTCGGCACGCGGTGGATGGGCCTGGATCGCGACGCCATTGGCATCCACGGGACACCCAAGACCGATTCCCTCGGCGGCTTTGCTTCGCACGGCTGCATTCGCATGTTCATCCCCTCGGCCGAGAAGCTCTTCGAGCTGGTCGCCTCGGGGACCGCCGTCATCATCTTCTAGGGCCTGTCGCGCGCCCGTCGACTGAGCACCGGTGAAGCGCCTCGCAGCAATTCTGGTCGCCGTAGCGCTGCTTGGGCTTGGCATCGTGCTAGGGCGCGCCGTGATCACCTCGTCGCACGCGAATGGGTTCGTCGCTGCAGCGGCAGCTGGGGCGCTGCCGGCGGCACCGGAGTTTACGCTCAAGCGGCTTGATGGGACTGGCGTTGTCAGCCTCAAGGACCTCCGGGGCCAAGTCGTCGTCGTCAACTTCTGGGCCTCTTGGTGCAACCCATGCAAGGATGAGGCCCCGATCCTTGAGGACCTCTGGGTGACGGAGGCGAAGGCGGCTGGCGTGGCGCTGATCGGCGTCGACACGCAGGATCTGAGCGACGATGCCCGCACGTTCGCCAGAGAGTATGGCCTGACGTACCCGCTCGTGCATGACGACGGTGGCGAGGTTGCGCGGGACTGGGGCGTCGCGGCCTTTCCCGAGACGTTCGTGCTCGACCGGCAGGGGCGGGCCGTAGCGTGGTTTCCTGGCGCCGTGACCGCCGCGGGTCTCCGCGAGGCGATCGCCAAGGCGAAGACCGAGTGATGCGCGCCGTCGTGCTGGTCTTGGCGCTGGTTGCGCTGGCCTTCGGCGCCGCTGCGGCTTCTGCCGCGGCTCCCGCTGCGGCTTCTGCTGTGGCTCCCCAGTTCTCCCTGTCGGACATTGAAGGCGAGCTGATGTGCCCCACGTGCCAGAGTCGGCTCGACCTGTCGCACAGTCCGGCCGCCGATCGAATTCGCCGCTTCGTCGAAGAGAAGCGCCGTCAAGGGTGGTCAAAGGAGCAGGTCAAGGACGCGCTGGTGGCCGATTTTGGGCCAGCCGTGCTCGCTGCGCCACCAGCCGCCGGCTTCGGGCTCGTGGCTTGGCTGGTCCCCGGCGTCGGCATTCTGGTCGGGGTGATGCTGATCCTCAGCGCGGGCGTGCTCTGGCGACGGCGTGCGCAAGCTACCGTCGCTCGCCCGTCTCGCGGGCGCGCCGCGGACGTCGATGCACGCATCGACGAGGCGCTGCGACGCCTCGACGATGACGACCGCTAAGCCGGCCAAGGACAGGGGCCTTCGCAGGCGCTGCTCGGGTATGCTGCCAGCCGTAACCGACGGAGGATCTTGTGACGTACGTCATTGCCGAGCCCTGTATTGACACCAAAGACCGCTCCTGCGTGGATGTCTGCCCCGTCGACTGCATCCACGAGTCTGATCGCATGCTGGTGATCGATCCTGAGGAGTGCATCGACTGTGGCGCCTGCGAGCCGGAGTGCCCCGTTGAGGCCATCTTCCCTGAGGACGCCGTGCCGGTGAAGTGGGAGGCGTTCACGAAGATCAACTACGCCTACGCCGAGGGCATTGAGGCGGTCGGCAAGCTGGTGGCGACGCGCATTGAGGCGTCGGCCCCCGAGCATCTCTCGTAAGCGGGAGCGACTGAGGCGCGACGGATCTCCGTGGCCCTCGAGCTGATCATCGGACCGGCCCACGCCGGTAAGATCGCCGCGCTCTACGAGCGCTATTTAGCCGAGCTAGCTGGTGGCCGCCCGGCGGTGCTCGTGGTGCCCGATCGGGCCACGAGTGCCGCGACGGAGGCCGAGCTCCTGGCGCGCTCCAGCGGGGTGCTCGGAGCTGACGTGATGACGTTTGACACGCTCTTCGCGCGGATCCTCGCCGACGCCGGGGATGAGCGGACCCTGATCGCCGAGCCGGCTCGCCAGCTGCTGCTGCACCGGCTCCTACCGTCTGCCCCGGAGTCGCTGGCGACGCGCTTCGACCGGCTCGGCTCGGCCCTGCTCGACCCTGCTGGTGTGCGCGCGGCAGGCGATGCCGCGCTGGCAGACGACTACGCGGCTTGGTGGAGCCTGCTCGACGCGCACGGCCTGCTCGACCGAGGTCGGCTGCGGATCACGGCGATCGAGGCGCTGCGCGGCGACGTGCGGGCCTGGCGCGCCGGTGAGGCGCTGTTCGCGCAGGGGTTCGATGACCTGAGCCCGGCGCAGGAGGCGCTGCTGGCGACCGTTGCCCAGCGCGCTCGCGTGGTCGCGAGCCTCCCGTACGAGGCAGGACGCTCGGTGTTCGCGGCGCTCGCGCCGTCGGTGTCCCGGCTGGCGGACCTCGCCGGTCCCGCGGGCATTACGGACCTCCCTGCGGGCACGTTTGATCGCGCCGCGGGCCTGGCCTGCGTTGAGCGCCGGCTTGGCGAGCCAGACCCCGACACGTGCGCCCCACCTCCCAACGGTACGGACATTGCCATCGCGGAGGTTGAGGGCGAGCGGGGCGAGGCCGAGGTCGTCGTCCAAGAGGTGGCCGCGGCGCTGCGCAGCGGGATCGACGGTGAGCGCATCGGCGTGATCGCTCCGAGCGGCTCTCGTGGTCGCGCCCGCCTGCTCCGGCAGCTGCGCGAGGCAGGGATTGCCGTTGCCGGCGAAGCACCTGAGCCCGTCCTTGCGACGCCCTTCGGTCGAGCGCTGCTGGCGCTGCTGCAGCTGTCGTGGGCGCCGGAGCCCTCAGCGGAGGATCGTCTGACCTGGCTGCGCTCGCCGTGGAGCGGGGCGCCGCAGCACCTCGTGGATCGCTGCGAGCGGCCGCTGCGGCGCTCGCTCGATTCGTTCGATGGCGCCGTGGAGAAGGCAGGGGAGCCGATTCTCCGCGCGCTCGCGCCGCCGGCTGGCGCGCGCGGCGGTGCGACGGCTGTCTTGGAGGCAACTGCGGCCGTCCGCGGGATGCTGCGCCAGGCGCACGGCGACCAAGCGCCGGTGCCTGATGCCGACCTGCGGGCCGATCTAGAGCGGGCCAGCACCGTCCTCTCGGCGCTCGACGGACTGGTCGACGTGGAGCCTGCCGCGTCGCGCGCGGAGGTCCTCGCGCTCCTCTCCACGCTGTCCACCTACGACCGGCCGCGAGACAGCGGTGCGGTCCGGGTCTGCGATCCTCGCGGGGCGCGCACGGTCGACCTCGACGTGGTCATCGTCCTCGGCCTTGAGGAGCCCATGTTCGGTGCGGGAGGGGATGCCGCTCGGGATCCGCTCGTTGCGGCTCCCGATCCAGCGGATGTCGCTCGGCAGCTCGCCTACGTGGCGGCCACGCGGCCGCGCCGTCGGCTGGTGCTCGTGCGCAGGATCGCCAACGATGATGGCAGCCCGCTCGCCGCCACGGCGATCTGGGAAGACCTGCGTCTGGCGTGTGGCTCGCCGGAGACGACGCACCAGCGGCGCTTCTCCGATGCCGTGCTGCCGCTGGAGAGCGCGCCGACGGTCCGCGACCGCGCTCGAGCGCTGGCGCACCTCGCGGCGACCGATCAGACGGAGGCGCTCCGCCTGGCTGGCAGCGTCGGCGTGTCGGGTGCCCTGCGTCGTGCGATCGCTGCCCGCCGTCGCGGCACGCAGCTGACGGATCAGCGGGTGCTGGAGGCTCTGCGGCAGCGCGAGACGTTTGGCGTCACCGACCTCGATCGCTTCGGCGACTGCTCACAGATCTGGTTCGTTGAGAAGCGTCTGGGGCCGAGCATGATCGACCAGCCGATCGACAACCGGCTTCGCGTCGGCACGCTTGCCCACACGATCCTCGGACGCTTCTACAAGGAGGTGCCCGCCCTGCTTGGCACGACGGCGCTGGGGTCGGAGCACGCGGATCGGTCCGTCGTCGAGATGCATCGCCTCGTCGACGAGGAGGTTGGCCGAATCCGCCCGCTAGCCCCCGGCGACCGGCTTCTGCTCGAGCTGCTCGGCTGGGGCCTCAGGCGCGACCTCGGACGGCTCGTGCGACGTGCAGCCCGCTCGGAGGCACCGCTGGTGCCGAGCGAGTTCGAGGTGGCCTTTGGCGGCCGGTCGGCGCAGCAGGGACGCAAGGACGGCGTTGACGTCGGCGTGGCGCGGATCTCCGGCAAGATCGATCGGATCGACGCCGATCCGGCATTTACAGCCCGCGCGATGGTCGTTGACTACAAGACCAGCACGATCAGCAGCGGTGCGGAGATCCAGCGCGACGGCAAGCTGCAGATTCCGATCTACCTGCTGGCGCTGCGCGAGGTGCTCGGCCGCGAGCCCGTTGGTGGCGTGCTCGTCTCCATCCGCAAGGGACACGTGCGGGGGATCCTCGACGAGGACGAGCTCGACGTCCTCCCGCCCGACGCGTCCCGGGAGGACCGGCTCACCCACGAGGAGTTCGAGGCGGTGCTGGAGGCCGCACGGGCCGAGGCCGCGCATCGGGTGGAGCGCATCCGCGCAGGCGACGTGCGTCACGACCCTCGGAATGCCACCGTCTGTGACCGCTTCTGCGAGTACGGCGGCATCTGTCGGGTGGCACGATGAGCGCCGCCACGAGCCGCCCCGAGCTGTCTGAGCCCCAGGCGGCGGCCGTCGACGCGGAGGGCGGGGTGTTCGTCGATGCTGGGGCCGGGTCGGGCAAGACGACCGTCCTCGTCGAGCGCTACGTGCGGTCGGTCACCGTCCGCAACCACCAGCCGTCACAGGTGCTCGCCGTCACCTTCACCACGCGCGCGGCGGGAGAGCTGCGAGCCCGCATTCGGGCGCGGCTCCGAGGCGAGCAGCGGACCGATCTGATCGCGCAGGTCGAGAACGGCTGGATCGGCACGATTCATGCCACCTGCCGGCGCATTCTCGCCGAGCATCCGGATCAGGCTGGGCTGCTCCGGGGCCTCCGGGTTGCTGATCAGGTGGAGACCGTGCTGCTGCGCGACACCGCCTTCGAGCGGGCCGTGGCGGCGACGGTTGAGGAGCACGGTGAGGACGGGCTTCAGCTGGTGGCTGGCTATGGCATGGAGCGGCTGCGCAGCGTTGCGCTCGAGCTGCTGAGCGGTGCGCGGATCCGCGGGCTTCCTCCGCGGGCGCCGACGAGCACGACCACGCCGGCGGAGGTGACGGGTGCCGTCGCCGAGCTGAGGGAGGCCGCGCTCGTCATGTCCGAGGCGGGCACGGACTCCGATCAGGCCGTGCGGAGGCGACGGGCGGCGCTAGACCTCCTCGACCTGCTGGCGCGCGAGCCAGAGGATGCCGAGCTCGCCGATCTCTCCGCCTACGCGCGCGGCGATGCGGCCTACAAGCAGCTGCTTGCGGAGACCGAGCTGGTGGCGCGCGATGCCGTCGCAGCCCAGCTTCAGCGGCCCCTGCAGTTTCTGCTGGATCGCCTCGACCTCGAGTACCAGTCTGCGAAGGACGCGGCGGGCGCCGTCGACAACGATGATCTTCAGCTGCGCACGCTGCGGCTGCTGGAGGAGCATCCGGACGTGCGGACCGTGCTGCAGGAGCGCTTTCGCGAGATCATGGTCGACGAGTTTCAGGACACCGACTCGCTCCAGACCAGCATCATCAGCCTGCTGCGGGCCCCGACGGTGCCGCTGCTCGCAGTGGGGGACGAGCAGCAGGCGATCTACGGATTCCGCGGCGCCGACGTCGAGGTCTTTCGTGCCGAGCGCGTCCGCTCCGCGGCCGATGACGCTGTCGCGGTCGTCGCGCTGCACGAGAATCGGCGATCGGTGCCGGAGGTGCTCGACGCAGTCAACGCAATCTTCGCGCGCGAGCCGCGCTTCGCCCACCGGCCGCTGATTGCCGTGCGGGACGTCGCGGCGGTGCCGGACGATCCGGCGGTCGAGCTGCTGATCGGCGTTGGCGGGACGATCGACGAGGGACGGGCGATTGAGGCGACGCTGGTCGCTCGACGGCTCGGGCAGCTGATTCGCTCCGGGCAGCATCGGCCGGGCGACGTCGCCATCGTCTTCCGGGCGGGCACGCGCGCGCCGGTCTACGAGCGGGCCCTCCGCGCCGAGGGCCTTCCCACGGTGTCGTCAACCGGGCGCGGCTTCCTCAGCCGGCAGCCCGTTGGTGACGTCGTCGCAATGCTGCGGGTGCTCTGGAATCGCTACGACGATGTCGCCCTGCTGACGTGCCTTGCCTCTCCGATGGCGGGAGTCTCAAACGATGGGCTCGCGCTGCTGCGCGCTGCCGTCGAGTGGGAGTTCTGCGACGCGCTCAACGGGCTCGGCGCGATCGGCCTGAAGGACGACGACCTGGCACGGGCGGCCACGCTTCGCGACGCGATCGCTCGGCTCCGCGAGCAGGCGGGCCGGCTTGGTCTTGGCGATCTCGTCGCCGCCATCGTCGCGGAGACACGCTACGACCTGGCGCTGCTGGCGCACGAGGACGGGGCCGAGCGGATGGCGAACGTGGAGAAGCTCCAGCGCGTCGCTCGCGCCTACGACGACGCCCGTGGACCCGACCTGCCGGGCTTCGTGCGAGCGATCGACTCGGGTCGACTCGACAGCGAGCTGCGCACCGAGGGCGTGATCGCCTCCGAGGATGACGACGCGATTCGCCTGATGAGCGTCCATCAGGCTAAGGGCCTCGAGTTTCCCGTCGTCGTCTTCGCCGACACGGCGTCGCAGACGCCCGCCGATACGCGCTCGGCGCTGGTGAGCCCAACGGGCGAGGTGGCTGCGATCGTGCCGTCGGCGACGAGTGCCCGCTGCAGCACGCGTGCGCTTGAGCGGCTCGTGGCGGTCGCTCGCGAGTCCGCCGCCCGCGAGGACCACCGCATCGCCTACGTGGCCTGCACGCGGGCGGAGGATCGGCTGATCATCTCGGGTGCCCGTGGCAAGCAGGATCGCGGCGAGAGCACCCTGCGCTGGCTCCTCGCGCTCGTCGAGGATGATGGGGCGGTCGGTCAACGCGTGCTCGACCTCGACGGAGCGAGGATCGGCGTCAACGTGTCCGACGTCGCGGTTGGGCCAGTGCTGCCGCCCGCCGGCCGTGAAGACACGATCGAGTTCGTCCTCGACGACGGCGGACCCCAGCTGGCCTTCGACGTCGAGGCGGCTGGCGTGGCCTCATCGTCAGCTGCGCTGGCCCCGCTCCAGCCGCTGCCGAAGGCTGGCGGCGCGGTGCCGCCTGTGCTGTCCTACTCCGCCCTCGATCTGCTGGAGCGCTGCGCCTACCGCTTCCACGTCGAGCGCGTGCTTGGCCTGCCAGCGGCCCGCGTCGGCGGAGCGGCGGCGATCGGCAAGGCGGTGCATCGAGCGATCGAGCTCGGCCCGGGCGTGGACCTTGCGGCGCTGCTCCGTGAGCAGGGAATCGTGGCTGAGGATGCCACCACCGCTGAGGCTGCCGTGGCGCGCTGGTATCACTCGCCGCTCGCCGCCCGCTTCGCCGTGCTCGCGCCCGTTCTGCATGAGCAGGCGTTCCTGCTCCGGATTGCCGGAGCGACGCTGACCGGCAGGTTTGACCTCAGCGCGATCGATGACGGTCGGCTGGTGATTGGCGACGTGAAGGTTGGTGGCCTGCATGGTCAGACGCCGGCTGAGCGACGCGATGCCGGCTATGTCATCCAGGAGGAGGTCTATGCGCTCGCTGGGCTGGAGGCGGGGTATGCGGCGGTTGACGTGGCCTACCAGTGGCTCGGTGATGACGAGGCTGCGGAGGCGATGGCGGTCCGCTCGTTTGCGGCAGGCCAGCGCGATGAGCTGTACGAGCGCCTGGCCGCGCGGGTTCGCGTCGCAGCCAGCGGTCCGTGGCGACCATCGCCCTCGCCAACCGCGTGCGCTGGGTGCCCGGCGCTCGAGGTGCTCTGCGCTGGACCGGGGCTGAGGAGCCGGTAGGTGGCGCGGGTCACGCGCACTAGTGCTCCGACGGCGCGGGCACGCGCGATCATTCGACGGCTTCGTCTCGAGTACCCAGACGCGGGCTGCTCGCTGACCTTCCGCTCGCCGTGGGAGCTGCTGGTGGCCACCATCCTGTCGGCGCAGTGCACGGATGAGCGCGTTAACGCCGTCACGCCGCCGCTGTTCGAACGGTTTCCGACGCCAGAGGCGTTTGCTGGCGCTGACCTCGCTGACGTGGAGGAGGCGATCCACTCGACGGGCTTCTTTCGCAACAAGGCGAAGTCGCTCGTTGGTGCTGCCCGCTGCGTGCTGCACGAGCACGGCGGCGAGGTTCCGCGCACCATGGCTCAGCTTAAGCTGGTGCCTGGCGCCGGTCGCAAGACGGCAAACGTCGTCCTTGGCAATGCGTTCGGCATTGCGGAGGGCATCGCCGTCGATACGCACGCCTCGCGGCTGTCGCTTCGCCTCGGCCTGACCGACACGGTCGAGCCAGTCAAGGCGGAGCGTCAGCTGATGGCTGTTGTGCCCCGTCGCGACTGGACCGATTGGACGCACCTCGTGATTGCTCACGGCCGCGCCGTCTGCACGTCGCGTACTGCGTTCTGTGAGCGGTGCGTGCTCGTCGATCTCTGTCCGACCGGCGCGCAGGAGCGGCAGCGCAGCGCGCGCACTGCGCGTGCCCGCCCGCGCTGAGCCCTGCCAGCATGGGTGGCATGGACCGTCTTGACCTCGAGCTCTACAGCGAGCGCCTTAGCCGCCACGCCCAGCGGGCCGCCGACGCTCTCGCCGACGCCCGCATGCACCGCTCGTGGCTCGAGCTTGATGGCGAGGCCGAGCGGCTGCTGGAGCCTGCCGATACCGCCCGCCTGCGGGCGCTGGGGCTGATGGTGGACGAGCGAGCGGCGCAGGCCATCGAGCGATCCGTCGAGGAGCGCGTCCTCGACCTCGCTGCGATCGTCCGTCTGCAGGCCCTCGTCGAGCGCCTGCGCTGCGAGGGGCGTCAGGCGGGCGCGACGGCGATCAGCAGACCGCCGTCGGCGTCGTAGGCCGGAAACACGTCGCAGATCACGCGCTTTTCAATGCCCACTGCGTGCTGAAGCACCGCAGGCTTGTCGAGCTGACGGACGCCCCACTCCAGCGCCATGCCAACGGGATCCTCACCTGCCGGAAACGTCAGACCGACCCCGACGAGCACGTTCTGGCCGATGATCGACGCCTCCTGCCGGCCGGTAACCTCAAAGAGGCCCTTGCCTGCCGCGAGAATTCTGGCCTCATTGTCGCAGACGACGAAGCCGTTGCCGGAGCGGGGAAAGTAGTCCTCGAGCAGCTGAAAGACGAAGCCGAAGCCGCAGACGTGGCAGCCGACGGACTGATGCGACAGCCCCTCGTGCCCATCCTCGTCGAACGAGCGGGTCTGGCAGTTCGGGCAGATGAAGTACGGCATCGGGCTAGGCGACGACCGTGGCTGCTGCGCGGGCAGCGGTCAGCCACCGCTCGGCGTCGAGGGCGGCCATGCAGCCGGAGCCGGCAGCGGTGACGGCCTGCCGGTAGACGTGGTCGGCCACGTCGCCGGCGACGAATACGCTCGGGACCTTCGTCGCGGTCGAGCCGGGGCTGGGCACGAGGTAGCCGTTCTCGTCCATGTCGAGGATGCCCTTGAAGAGCTCGGTTGTCGGGTCGTGACCGATCGCCACGAACAGGCCGGTGCAGGCGAGCTCCTTCGTGGCGGTCCCGTCGGTCTCACGCAGCCTCAGGCCAGAGACGGCATCCTCGCCGAGGACCTCGTCGACGACGTAGCCGAGCTCCCAGGCGATCTTCGGATTGACGCGAGCCCGCTCCTGCATGACCTTCGAAGCACGCAGCTCCTCGCGACGATGCACGATCGTCACCTTCGAGGCGAACTTCGTCAGGAAGGTGGCCTCCTCCATCGCGGAGTCGCCGCCGCCGACGATGACGACCTCATGCTCGCGAAAGAACGCCCCGTCGCAGACGGCGCAGTAGGACACGCCGCGTCCCTGCAGGCGCTGCTCTGAGGCGAGCCCGATCTGCCGGGCAGTGGCT
>CAMDVX010000013.1 GCA_945877865.1 Bifidobacterium breve
CCGGCCAGTCGGGATCTGCTTTCGGACACGCCCGACCAGTCGGGATCTGCTTTCGGACACGCTGTCCGTTCGGGATCTGCTTTCGGACACGCTGTCCGTTCGGGATCTGCTTTCGGACACGCCCGGCCAGTCGGGATCTGCTTTCGGACACGCTGTCCGTTCGGAATCTGCTTTCGGACACGCCGAAGCCTACGGCTGAGAACCCACCGACCTCACACCGATTGCGGATCGACGTCAACGACGACCCGGGCGTCGAGGGAACGGAGCGACGTGTGGCGGAGGCCGAGCACGTGGTGAATCGCCCGTGCGGCGTGCTCGGCACGCTGGGTACGCAGCATCAGGTGGGCGCGATGCCGATCACGGAGGCGGATCAGCGGTGCGGGGCCGAGCAGGTCGTCGTCGGGAAGCATCGCGCTGAGCGCGGCGGCGAGCCCGTCAAGCAGCGCGAGCGGAGCGTCCGCAGCAGGAGCGTCAATCACGACGCGAACGAGGCGGCTGTAGGGCGGGTAGCGCAGCACCTCGCGCCGAAGGAGCTCGCCGTCGAGGAACTCCTCAACGGCGTGGCGGGCGGCGAGCCTGACCACGCGGTGGCTTGGGTCCCACGTCTGGAGCAGCACTCGCCCGCCCGACCCCTCACGACCGGCGCGGCCTGCCAGCTGGGCGAGCAGCGCGAACGCCCGCTCCTCCGCCCGGAAGTCCGGCATCGCCAGACCGAGATCTGCGTCGATCACCGCCGCGAGGCGGACGTCGGGAAAGTCGTGGCCCTTGGCGACGATCTGCGTGCCAACGAGCACGGCACGATCTGTGCTTGCGAAGGTCGCCAGCGCGGCCTCAAGGGCTCCAACGCGCGCGGAGACGTCGCCGTCGAGCCGCACCACGGTCAGCCCGGGAAAGCGCTCCGCGACCTCGCTCTCCAGACGCTCTGTGCCCGCTCCGATGCGCGTCACGTCGACGGCACCGCAACCGTCGCAGCGGGTCGGCGCCGGCTTGGTGTGGCTGCAGTGGTGACAGACGAGCCGTGGCGGCGACTGATGGAGCACGAGGGAGACCTCGCAGGATGGGCAGCCGAACCCGCGTCCGCAGGCCCGGCAGTGGAGGGCTAGCGCTGCTCCTCGGCGGTTGAGCAGGAGCATCGCGCGGCCGCCGTCACGCTCGACAACGCCAAGCGCGGAGGCCAGCGCGCGCGAGAGCGGGTAGTGGCCGTCGCGCGATAGGTCCACGATCTCGACGGGCGGCAGGCGGCCTCCGATCCGCTGTGGGAGCGTGACACGCGGAAGCGCTCGCCACGCTTCGGCGCGCGGCGTGGCGGAGGCGAACACGCAGGCCGCCCCGGCGGCTCGGGCCCGCATCAACGCAACGGTGCGGGCGTCGTAGCGGGGGTCTGAGTCCTGCTTGTAGGCCACCTCGTGCTCCTCGTCGACGACGACGAGGCCGAGGTCGACCATCGGCGCGAGAATTGCCGAGCGCGCCCCAACCAGCACCCGCGCATCACCCGCAGCGAGCCGCTGCCAGACGCGGGCACGTTCGCCCTTCGCCAGACCCGAGTGCAGCACCTCGACGAGCGCACCGAAGCGTCGCCGAACGCGGGCCGCGGTCTGCGGTGCCAGCGAGATCTCCGGGACGAGGATGATGACGCCCTTGCCCTGCGCCAGGGCATGCGCCGCTGCCCGCAGAAACACCTCGGTCTTGCCCGACCCCGTCACCCCGTGGAGAAGCAGCTCGCGATCGACGCCCTCGCCGCCGTCGATGGCTCGCTCCAGAGCCGCGATCGCGGCCGCCTGATCCGCAGTCGGCTCCAGCGAGGACTCCAGCGTCGGGGCTGGCGCGTCAACCTCGACCAGGCTCCCCGCTGCCAGCAGACGGCGGACGGCTGCGGGCGTCGCTCCAGCGCGGGCCGCAACGTCGCTAATCGGCCCCGGGGCCACTGCCGCGGCGTTGATAATCGCCTGCTGGCGGCTACCGCGGGCCGCAGCGCCAGCGGACGCACCGATCCACGGATCTGGCGGCGGCGGCGAGCCCGTCGGTGGCAGCACGAGGCGGAGGACCCTGGCGGGCGGCGTGGCGTAGCGCTCCGCGATGCGGAGGGCGAGGTCAACCAGATCGGGTGGCACGCGCCCGCCGCTGTCGACCGCGGGCTTCAGCGCGATGCCAGCGGGCACCTCGTCGTCGGCTGCGGCCCGCAGCACGACGCCCCGCTCGGCCCTGCGGCCGAGCGGGATGTCAACGACTGCTCCCGTCGGGAGGTCGCCCAGATACGTCAGCGGCCCCTTGAGGCCACGAGTCGTGACCAGCGGGACAACGAGGACCGCGTGATCAGAGGGCGGCGAGAAGCTCGTCAACCCGGTCGGTGCGCTCCCAGGTAAAGCCTGCCTCGTCACGACCGAAGTGGCCATACGCCGCAGTCGGACGGTAGACGGGACGTCGCAGGTCGAGCCGCTCAAGGATCGCCGCCGGGCGCAGGTCGAACACGCTGCGGACGGCCTTAGCGATGGCGTCCTCGTCGCGCGTCGCGGTGCCAAACGTCTCGACCATCACGGAGACGGGATGCGCCACGCCGATGGCGTAGGCCACCTGCACCTCGCAGCGCTCAGCGAGGCCGGCGGCCACGACGTTCTTGGCGACCCAGCGGGCTGCGTAGGCGGCCGAGCGGTCGACCTTCGAGGGATCCTTGCCCGAGAACGCGCCGCCGCCGTGGCGAGCCATGCCGCCGTAGGTGTCGACGATGATCTTGCGTCCGGTCAGCCCGCAGTCACCCATCGGCCCACCGACGACGAAGCGGCCCGTCGGATTGACGAGCAGAAAGTCGCTCTCAGAGTCGAGGCGCGACGGATCGCACAGCTCGGCCGGCAGCAGATCGCGAACGACGTGCTGCGCCAGATCTGCCTTGATCTGCGGCTGATCGACGTGAGCCGCATGCTGCGACGAGATCAGGACGCGCTCAATGCCAATCGGGCGGAGGTGCCCGCCAGCCTCGGCGTACTGGACCGTCACCTGCGTCTTGCCGTCGGGCCGCAGGTAGCCAAGGGTGCCGTCCTTGCGAACCGCTGCGAGGCGCCGAGCAAGACGATGCGAGAGCATGATCGGCAGCGGCATCAGCTCGGGCGTCTCGGTGCAGGCGTAGCCAAACATCATGCCCTGATCGCCAGCGCCAACGCTGTCTGCGTCATCGCCATCCACGCCCATCGCGATGTCGGGCGATTGTCGATCCAGCGTCACCATCACGCTGCAGGTGTGCGAGTCGAAGCCCTTGAGCGCATCGTCATAGCCGATGTCCTTGACGGTGCCGCGGACCAGCTCGGGCACGTCGATCTGGGCGCTCGTGGTGATCTCCCCGGCGACGACGACCACGCCCGTGGTGATCAGCGTCTCACAGGCGACTCGCGCCCTCGAATCCTGCGCCAGCACGGCGTCCAGCACCGTGTCGGAGATCTGATCCGCAATCTTGTCGGGGTGCCCCTCGGTCACGGACTCCGAGGTGAACAACATCGTATGGTCCTGCGCCATGTCGCGCTCCTTCACGGCCGCAACGTGAAGTTGCGGCGGATTATCACGGCAATGCTAGCGTGCGCCGCCCGGCACCGTCGCGCCTGCGCTTCGCGCCGGAACGATTACCCGATCGCGACGAAGGCGGATGCGCCACTCGTGGTGCCCCACGCGACGATGCTACGCACAGCGCTGAGCACGGCCGCGCCCTTCATCTCAGCAGGGTCAGCCCCCTGCGTGCGGGCCTGGGCCAGCAGCGCTGCAACATCCACGTAGCCGAAGGCGGTGACGGTCCCGGGCACGCCGGCACGGGCGATGGCGGAGCGATAGGAGGACGCGGCGGTGATCGGCGCAGCGGGTGCGGCCGCAAGCTCCGGGGCGTTGCCCACGGCGACCACGCTGCCACCGCTCTGCATCGTGATCGCAAGCTGAGCGAGCGCCTTGCCTGCCTGCGGCTGCTGATCCGCCACGAGCGTCTGACCAAAGCGCTTCGCCGTGGCGAGCGCGGAGGCGGCCTTTGCGGCATCGGCAGGCGCCAGCAGGAGCGCGCCGCTGGGCTGCGAGCCGGGGAGCAGCACGAGCGCATGCTCGCCCGTCAGAGCGGGCACGAGATCGTTGCGGAGCGAAAGCCCCGTGGCAGCCTCCAGCGAGGCGATCTGGTCATTGAGCTGAGGTGACTGCTGCACGGCCTGATCAAGCACGGCCAGCAGGGCCGGACCAAGGTCGCGAACGGCGGCGAAGCCGAGGGCGTTCGCTGGCACCCGCTCAGCAAGGGTCGGTGCGTACGCCTTCGGCTGTGCTGCACCGATGGCGTCAAGCGTGGCCTGATCAACGTCGCCGGCTGCGGCGAGCCGCAGGCCGCCATCCTCCGCGCGAACCGCGAGCCCCAAGCCGCGGATCCCGGCGAGCTGCTTGACGAGGGTGGCGATCATCTGCGTCGGGTCGGGCCCGTCGCCAGCCTTGCCTCCAGCGGTCTTGCCGGCGGGCAGCAGAGCTGCGGCTGCCTGCGCGAGCCCCGTCAGCCGCGCCGGGCTGATGTACGCGACGGCGAGCGGATCATCGGGAAGCCGGGAGAGCGTGGTCTTGAAGGACGCGTCGTCGGCAAGCGACGCAGCGCTTCCTTGCTGTGCCTCGATGGCAGAGCGCAGCGTGGCACGGGAGGTGGCGACGATCGCTGTCCCGCCGTCGATCGTGGCGCTGTAGGCCCCCTGCTCCCACGTGGGCTGCCCGTCGAGCGCGGGCGCCGCGACGAAGCCCATGTCCTCAAGCCCCTGCGTCAGCGCCGGCCCATCTGCGGCCGTCGCGACGAGCACGGCGTCAGCCGTTGGCTGGCCGCCACCGGCGAGCTCGACGCCGAGCAGGCCGACGCTAATGTCGCCACCCAGGGCGGTAATGACGCCGCCCTGCTGCGAGCCGTCAGCGAGCATGGCGTTGAGCTGCTTAACGGCCTGCGCACCGCCCGGGACTCTGCCTGCGAGCTGCTCAAGCGCCTGCCACGCCGCACCCTGCCGATCCGCGTTGATGCTGGCGTAGGCGATGGCGCTGGCGGGGACGGCAACGGCGCCCTTGGCGCGGGCCTCCGCACCGGCGGAAGCGCTGCCGTTGCCAAAGGCAGCAATTACGGCTACCGCCAAGGCGGCGGAGAAGAGGATGAGGAGTGAGAGCGAGCGGCGGATCGACATGGGCTGATTGTACCTCCGTTTGTCTCTTCGTTCAGACCGCGGGTCTCGGCTCAGTTTTCTCGAACCCGCAACCGCCTCCGGCTGCCGCGCAGCAACGTGAGGCACGCCCTTGCGTCGATCTCACCTGCTGCAAGCACGCTCCATCAGCACTCAGCGACTGGCGATGCGGACCTGATTCTCGGCGTACTGAAGGTCGCGCTGTGCGCGGAAGAGGTTGACCGACTCGTCGCCGCCTTCGGCGAGCGCAATGCGGGCCCGAGCGTCGTCGACGAGGGCCTGCGCGGCCACGAGATCGATCGCTTCGGTCGGCACGGCGCCCTCCACGAGCACGAGGGCACGGTTGCCCTGCATGCTGAAGTAGCCGTCCGAGGTGGCGAACGAACGCCACTCGTTGCTGGAGATCCGCACGCGGATCTCTCCGCTGTCGAGGTGTGCGACGATCGGCTGATGGCGCGGGAGCACGCCGAGCTGGCCATCAGTGCCAGGCACGACGATCATCTCTGCCTCGCCCGAGAAGGCAGGGCCTTCGGGCGTCATGATCTCGCATTGCATCGTCGCCATGGCGCTAGACGGCGGTCTTCAGGCGCTCGGCCTCGGCGACGACATCTTCGATGCCGCCGGCCAGGAAGAAGGCCTGCTCGGGCAGGTCGTCGTGCTTGCCGTCGAGGATCTCCTGGAAGCCGCGGATCGTGTCCTCGAGCCGCACGTAGCGCCCGTCGCGACCGGTGAAGACCGCAGCCACGAAGAACGGCTGCGACAGGAAGCGCTGGATCTTGCGGGCGCGCTGCACCGTCAGCTTGTCCTCGTCGGACAGCTCGTCCATGCCAAGGATGGCGATGATGTCCTGTAGATCCTTGTAGCGCTGAAGCACGCGCTGGACGGCGGTCGCGACGCGGTAGTGCTCCTCGCCGACCACGCCGGGCTGCAGGATGCGGCTCGTCGAGTCGAGCGGATCGACGGCCGGGTAGATGCCCTGCTCAGAGATGGAACGGGACAGCACGGTCGTCGCGTCGAGGTGCGAGAAGGTCGCGGCCGGGGCCGGATCGGTCAGGTCGTCGGCTGGCACGTAGATCGCCTGCACCGACGTGATCGAGCCCTTCTTCGTCGAGGTGATGCGCTCCTGCAGCTCGCCCATCTCGGTCGCGAGCGTCGGCTGGTAGCCGACGGCGCTTGGCATGCGGCCAAGCAGCGCGGAGACCTCGGAGCCAGCCTGGGTGAAGCGGAAGATGTTGTCAACGAAGAGGAGCACGTCCTGGCCGTCGACGTCGCGGAAGTACTCCGCCATCGTCAGGCCGGACAGGGCAACGCGCAGGCGGGCCCCCGGCGGCTCGTTCATCTGGCCGTACACGAGCGCCGTCTTGGAGATGACGCCCGACTCCTTCATCTCGAGCCAGAGGTCGTTGCCCTCACGGGTGCGCTCACCGACGCCAGCGAAGACGGAGAGTCCGCCGTGCTGGGTGGCGATGTTGTTGATGAGCTCCTGGATGAGCACCGTCTTGCCGACGCCGGCACCACCGAAGAGGCCGATCTTGCCGCCCTTGGTGTACGGGGCGAGCAGGTCGACGACCTTGATGCCGGTCTCAAGCACGGACGGCTTCGGGTCGAGGTCGGCGAACTTCGGCGGCTCACGGTGGATGACCCAGCGCTCGCCCGTGACGGGCTCGCCCTTGTCGATCGCGTCGCCGAGGACGTTGAAGATACGCCCGAGCGTCTGCTGGCCAACCGGAACGCTAATCGAGGCGCCGGTATCGAGCACCTCAGCGCCGCGAGCGAGGCCGTCAGTCGAGTCCATGGCGACCGCGCGTACGCGATCGTCGCCTAGGTGCTGCTGCACCTCGGCGATGACGGGTCCATGCTCCGTTGCGATCTCCAATGCCGCGTAGATCGCGGGAAGCGAGTCGGGAAACACCGCGTCGATGACGACGCCTTTGATTTCCACGATACTGCCGACGTTGCGCTCACCCATGATGCGTTCTTGCCCTCGTTCGTCGTTGGTGTCGAAAAGCGAACCGCAGGCCAGCCCTCAGGCGATCCTGCACCGGCGCCACCATAGCGGAAAGCGCAGCGCGCGGCAGGGGTAGGTCGCGCTAGCTGACGAGCGAGGCCGCGAGGAACGGGACGCTCAGCACCAGCGTCCCGTAGGCAGTGCCGCTCGTAACGCGTCCTGAGCCGCGTCGGGACGCGCCAAGCATCACGACGGCAGCAGCCGCGAGGATCAGTCCGACCACGCCGAAGGCAGCGGCGAGCGCCGGCCGAGGCGGGCGTCCAGCGAGCCAAAAGAGCGCCGCCAGCAGGGCAACCGCGGCCAGCAAGCCAAGCATTAGTACGCCGAAGCGCACTGCTGCGGCACGCCAGTGGACGGAACGCATCAGGACAGCGGGTACGCGCAGGCCCAGCCGTGGCCGTCGGCGCCGACCACGAGCCGAGGATCGTCCGTCGTGCACGAGGCCTGTGCGACGGGGCAGCGCGGGTGGAAGCGGCAGCCCGACGGCGGGTTGATTGGGCTTGGCACGTCGCCTTGGAGCACGATGCGCTGACGCGTGCGCGCCACCTTCGGATCGGCGATGGGACGCGCCGAGAGGAGCGCGCCCGTGTAGGGGTGGCGCGCCTGCGTGTAGACCTGCTCGCCCCCACCCTCCTCCACGACGCGGCCGAGGTACATGACCTGGACGCGGTCTGCGAGGCGCCGCACGACGTCAAGGTCGTGTGCGATGACGATGTAGGACAGCCCGAGGTCGCGCTGGAGGTCCTCAAGCAGGTTGACGATCTGCGCCTGCACGGACACGTCGAGCGCGGAGACGGGCTCGTCGCAGACGATCACGCGGGGCTCCAGCACGAGCGCCCGGGCGATCCCGATGCGCTGCCGCTGGCCGCCGGAGAACGCGTGCGGGAAGCGGTTGTAGTGCTCGGGGTTGAGGCCGACGCGCTCCAGCGCCTCCTGCACGCGACGCTTGCGATCGCCGGGGGTGCCGATGCCGTGGATGTCGAGCGGCTCTTGGACGGACTGCCCGATCCGCATGCGGGGATCCAGCGAGGCGATCGGATCTTGGAAGATCATCGTGACCTGACGTCGGAAGGCGCTCAGGCCGCGGCCGCGCTTGCGGGTGATGTCCTCGCCCATGAACTCGATCGTGCCGGCGTCGACGTCGCGGAGCCGGACGAGCCCGCGCGCCAGCGTGGTCTTGCCACAGCCGGACTCGCCGACCACCGCGAGCGTCTCCCCGGCGTGCAGGGTCAGATCGACCCCAGCGACGGCTTGGACGCGTGCGACCTCGCGCTGCAGGATGATGCCGCGCGTGACCGGAAAGCCGATGGTGATGCCCGTGGCCTTGAGGATGGGCTCGCTCATGCCGACTCCTCACCGGCGGCGTAGCGCGCACCCTCACGGTCACGGGTGGACTGATCGAGCAGGCACGCCACCTGCGAGCCACCCGCGCCAACGGGTGCAAGCGACGGCGCGGGGTCGGTGCGGCAGGCGTCCAGCACCAGCGCGCAGCGGGGCGCGAAGCGACAGCCAGGCGGTGGGCTGAGCAGGCTCGGTGGGGCACCGGGGATCTGGTGCAGACGCTGGCCCGTGCGGCTGCGGCCCGGCAGCGAAGCGAGCAGCCCCCACGTGTACGGATGCTGCGGCTGGGCAAAGAGCTCGTCGACGGGCGCGCGCTCAACGATGCGTCCCGCGTACATGACGGCGACCTCGTCGCAGACCTCTGCAACCACGCCGAGGTCGTGCGTAATCAGCACGATCGCGGCATCGACCTCGCGCCGCAGGTCGCGCATCAGCTCGAGAATCTGGGCCTGGGTCGTGACGTCAAGCGCCGTCGTCGGCTCGTCGGCAATCAGCAGGCGCGGACGGTTGAGAAGGGCCATCGCGATCATCACGCGCTGCCGCATGCCGCCGGAGAGCTCGTGTGGGTACGTGCGGAGGCGATCCTCCGGGCTCGGAATGCCGACGGCGGCCAGCCCGTCGATTGCGAGCTTCCGCGCCTCCCGCCGCGACACCTGCTGATGCAGACGCACGGCCTCGACCAGCTGCCAGCCGATCGTCAGCACCGGATTGAGGCACGTCATCGGGTCTTGAAAGATCATCGCTACCTCAGAGCCACGCAGCGCACGCAGGTCGTGCTTGGAGAGGCCCACAAGCTCCTGCTCGCCGAGGCGGATGCTCCCTTCGACCGTGGCCGACTCCGGCAGGAGCCCCATGATCGACAGGCTCAGCGCGGACTTCCCGCTGCCCGACTCGCCGACGATGCCGAGCACCTTGCCGGCGCCAACCGTCAGGCTGACGCCATCGACGGCGCAGACGGGCCCGTCGTCGGTGCGGAAGGTCGTGCGGAGGTTGTCGACGGTCAGCAGAGTCATCGCTACTCCAGCCGAATCCGGGGATCGAGGCTGGCGCAGACGAGATCGACGACGATGTTGGCAGCGACGATGAGGATCGCCGAGAACAGCACGATGCCGGCGGTCGTCGGGACGTCTAGGCGCTTGGCGGCCTCCACGGCGAGGGCACCGAGGCCCTGCAAGCCGAACGTGACCTCGATCAGGATCGCACCGCCGAGCAGCAGCCCGAGGTCCAAGCCGAACATGGTGACGATCGGCAGCATCGCGTTGCGGAGGGCATGCCGAACGACGACGCGCGGCTCGCTGGCGCCCTTGGCACGCGCAGTGCGAACGTAGTCCTCGCTGAGCGTGTCGAGCATCTGCGAGCGGGTGATGCGGACGTAGAGCGCCGCGAACGCAAGCGCGAGGACCAGCGCTGGCAAGAGCAGGTGCGAGAGCCACGGCCACGGATTCGTGATCGCGAAGCTCTCATACCCGCTGAGCGGAAAGAGGCCGAGGCGATACGACAGAAAGTAGATGGCGAGCAGCCCGATGTAGTAGACGGGGAGCGATTGCCCGATCAGCACGAAGACGGTCGCCATGCGATCGCCGAGCGAGCGGGGCCGAATGGCTGACAGCACCCCGATCGGGATCGAGATCAGCAGCCAGATCAGCGCCGAGACGATCGCGAGCGAGAGGGTGACGGGAAAGCGCGCCGCAATCAGAGAGTCCACGGAGCGCTGCTTCGCAAACGAGCTGCCAAAGCGTCCGAGCAGCTGATCGCACTCCTCCGCCGTTGAGCCTGGGCAGACGCGGTCACGCTCGTCCTGGCTCGGGCCAAGCACGAGCCGACGCAGGCCATAGGCGTACTGGACGTAGTACGGCTGATCGAGGCCGAGCAGGGTCTTGACCTGCTCGATGTCCTTCGCCGTGGGACTCTTGCCCGCGTAGAGGCGCGCCGGCGTGATGTTCGACTTCCACGTCAGCACGGGGCCGAACAGGACGAACACGGCCAGCGTGACGACGAGCACCACGAAGGCCCCGCCGAGAATGCGTCTGATCAGAAAGCGGATCATGCGGTTGCAGGGAGTCCTCCCGCCAGCCGGGCCATCGCGGCACGGCTGGCGGGAGGCTTACCGATTGGCTACTTGCCGTCCTTCAGGAAGTACGAGGCGAAGTAGAACTGCTTGCCGGGGCCCCAGACGTAGTTGCCGAGGCGCTCGGAGATAAACGACACCTTGCGGCGCAGGTCGAGCGTGGCCCACGGTGCGAGGTTCGCGGCCGTGTCCGTGGAGAGCTGGGCAAACTGCGCAGCCCGGTCGGAGCCAGCCGGCAGCGCATTGATCTCCGCAACCTTGGCGTCGAAGCCCTCGTCGCAGAACTGGCCGTAGTTCGAGCCATTACCGCAGAGCAGGAGCGGACCGTAGAACGTGATCGCGTCCGCGTAGTCCTCACCCCAGCCTGCCACGCCGATGTTGTACTCGGACTTGGGATCAGCGAGGAAGCCGTAGTACACGTCGGCAGACAGCGACTTGACGGTGACCTTGAAGCCGACGGCCTCAAGCGCCTCCTTCATCGATGCCGACACCAGCGGTGCCGGGTTGTCCGCGAAGTTTGCGATCGTGATCTCGATCGGCGTCTTCACGCCCGAGTCCTTGACGAGCTGCGTCGCCTTCGCGACGTCCTGCGTGTACACGTCAGGCGACTGTCCCTCCAGCAGGTTCTCAGAGAGAATCTGCGACCACGGCGAACGGCTCAGCTTGCCGCCGATGATCTTGACGATGGCCTCGCGGTCGAGCGCGTAGTTGACGGCCTGGCGCAGCATGACGTTGTCGAACGGCGCCTTGTCGGTCTTGAACACGGCGTAGTCCACAGCTGCATCTGGCGTCGAGTAGAACCGGCCCTTGAAGGCGGGATCGTTGGCGGTCGCCGGGATCTCGGAGCCGCTGGGCGCCGAGCCGTCAAACGTCATGTCGATCTCGTTGTTCTTCAGCTGGGCCAGCTGCGTCTCATCGGGCACGCCGATCGCGACCGAGATGCCGTCGATGTTGTTCTCGTTGGCCTCCTCGGGAACGCCAGCAGCGACGTTCTTCGCCCACGTGGGCTCACGCACGATGGTGACCGACTTGTCGAGCTGGTAGTCGGAGATCTTGTACGGACCGACGTACTGCGGCGGCGTGTCCGTCTTCTTGTGCGGCGTCGAGGCCGGCACGATGAACGCCCAGCCCATGGCGAGCGCCCGTGGGAAGGAGCCGTCGGCCTTGGTCAGCGTAAACTCGGTCGTCAGGTCGTCGATGGCCTTGATGCCGCTGATGCCGGGGTTCGTCTTGCCCTTCGAGCTCGTCATCGCGTCGGAGTACTCCGACTCGCCGGCGATCACCGAGTAGTAGCCCGAGGCCGGCGGTCCGCCGGTCGCGCACTGGATGTTCGGATCGAGGATGTACTCGAACGTGGCCTTGACGTCCTTGGCCGTGACGGGCGAGCCGTCCGGGAAGGTCAGGCCCGAGCGCAGCTTGACCGTGTACTTCAGACCGTCTGCCGAGACGGTCGGCATGTCGGCTGCGAGGTCGGGCTGCATATCGTTCGTGGCGGGAGCGACGACCGTGTTCGGGTAGCCGTACAGCCCACGAGCCGCGAAGTAGAACACCGACCACGAGATGCCGTAGTACGACAGCCCGTTCCAGCAGTCAATGTTGTCGTTCATCGTCATCTTGAGCGTGCCGCCCTTGACCGGCTCAGCGGTGGCGGAGAAGCCACCGTTGAGGAAGTCGCCGCCGGCCGCCGCCGCGGTGCTGGCGCCGTCGCCCGCAGCGCTGGAGCTCGAGCTGCTGCTCGAGCCGCAGGCGGCTGCGACGGCGGCAATTGCCACCAGCGCCACCGCCATTAGTAGGTATCGAATTCTCATCGTGCTGCTCCTCGCGTTGTGGTCTTCATGGAATGGCCCTTTCGGTTCGGGGTCAAGTGATGGAGCGGCACTAGAGCTGCGTGCCGCCACGGGGGTCGAGCGCGTCCCGCAGCCCGTCGCCAAGCAGGTTGAAGGCGAGGACGGTCAGGATCAGCAGCGTGCCTGGGAAGATCATCAGGAACGGTGCATTGATGTACAGCCCACCGGGAACGGCATCCGAGATCATCCGCCCCCACGATGGGATCTCCAGCGGCAGCCCGAAGCCGAGGTACGAGAGCGCGGCCTCCGCCGCAATCGCTCCCGCGATCGAGAGGCTGGTGTACACGGTGATCGGGCCGATCAGCTGGGGCATTAGGTGCCGCAGGACGATTCGGGTATTGCTGGCGCCGAGCATGCGCGCGGCCGTCACGAACTCGCGGTCGCGGAGCGCCAGCACCTCGCCCCGAAAGATGCGGCCTGGGTAGAACCAGGAGAAGAAGGCGATGATGATGATCACGAACCACAGCGATGGGCCGAAGGCGACGGACGCTGCAACCGCGAACAGGAGAAACGGAAACGCCGCCACGACGTCCATCAGGCGAGCAATCGCGGTGTCCGTCCAGCCGCCGACGTAGCCCGCCACCACGCCCAGCAGCAGCGCAGCCACGACGGTGAGAAGCGTGGCAACCACGCCGATGATCAGCGACGTGCGGGCGCCAAACGAGAGCTGCACGAGCATGTCGTAGCCGAGGCTGTTCGACGCTCCAAGCACGAAGCAGTGCTTCTCGCCGACGCTGGCTAATCCGTCAGGGCAGCCGACCATGGGGCCGACCGGGAGCAGGGTATAGTCATCCACGCCGGAGGCGTTCGAGCGATTCAGCGGATGGCCCGTCCACGACTCAAAGACCGTGCCCGCGAGGGCGAAGAGCACGAGCAGCGCGATGAAGAGCACGCTGCCAAGCGCGACGTAGTCGTGGCGCAGGCGCTCAGCCGCGAGGCGCAGCGGCGTGCGCGCCACCACGCCGCCGTCAACGTGCAGGTCCTGATGCTCCTCAACCGCTGCCATGCACTTCTCCCCCCGCGAGCAATAGCCTACACGGCTTGGACATCAGCGACAGTCCCGTACCAAACCGACTACTGGTACGACTTCTCTACGACAATGCGTCGGCGCCGGCAACGACCTCAAGCAGCGACTGGGTGATCTCCGCCTGGCGCGCGCGGTTCATATCTAGGGTGATGCGGTCGATCAGCTCTCCGGCGTTGTCCGAGGCGTTGCGCATGGCGGTCATGCGCGCACCATGCTCCGATGCGGTCGACTCGAGCAGCGCCCGAAAGATCTCCGTCTCCAGCGCCGTCGTCAAGAGCGGCGTGAGGATCTGCTCGGCCTCGGGCTCAAAGAGCAGCTCACCCATCAGGGCGCGGTCGCGCGGCGTCATCTCGACCAGCCGCTCAGGCAGCGGGATCGGGAGCACCTCAAGGGCAGACACAGTCTGCACCAGCGGTGAATCGAAGTGGTTGAAGACCATCACGAGCCGATCGAAGGCCTGCTCCGTGTAGTGCTCGACCAGCGAGTAGGCGATCTGCTCGGCGTCTTGGTACACGGGGCGGTCCGTAAAGCCCGTCCAAGACTGCTTGAGGTCGGCGCCCCGGAAGCGCAGCGAGCTCGCACCCTTGCGTCCAACGGCAAACCAGACGACCTTGCGCCCAGCCGCCCGCTCGGCGACGGCCTCGTCGAGCGCCCGTCGCAGCACGCTGGCGTTGAACGCGCCAGCGAGGCCGCGATCGCCGCTCATCAGCAGGATGCCCGTCGTCTCGATCTCGCGACGCTCCAGCAGCGGCTGGTTCCGCAGCGCCTGCGTCCGTCCGACCGTCTCCGTGATCAGCTCATGCATGCCATCGGCAAAGGGCCGCAGCGACTCGATGCGCACCTGTGCACGCCGCAGCTTGGCACCGGCCACGAGCTCCATGGCCTTGGTGATCTTGCGGGTGTTCTTGACGGAGTGGATCCGTCGACGGATGTCCTGAAGCGACGCCACGGACTACGCGATGACCCCTGCAGCCGCGGCCGAGCTCTCAAAGCCCGAGGCGTACTGCGTCACGGCGGCCGTCAGCTTCTCGACGGAGGCCTCGGACAGATCGAGCGACTCGCGGATGCCGGCGAGGATCGTCTTCTCGACGCGCAGCGCCTGACGGAAGCCGTCGTTGAAGCGGGCCACATCGGCCGTGTCGATCTGGTCGACGTGACCGTTGGTCGTCGCCCAGATGACTGCCACCTGCTCCTCGACGGGCCACGGATCGTACTGGTTCTGGTTGAGCGTCAGCACGAGCCGCTGGCCGCGGTTGAGCTGAGCCAGCGTGGCTGCGTCGAGCTCCGAGGCGAACTGGGCGAAGGCCTCAAGCGCGCGGAACTGCGCCAGCTCGAGCTTGAGCCGACCTGCGACCTTCTTCATCGCCTTCGTCTGCGCGTTCGAGCCGACGCGCGACACCGAGATGCCCACGTTGATGGCCGGGCGGACGCCCTGGAAGAAGAGGCTGGACTCGAGGAAGATCTGCCCGTCGGTGATCGAGATCACGTTCGTTGGGATGTAGGCAGACACGTCGCCAGCCTGCGTCTCGATGATCGGCAGCGCGGTCAGCGAGCCTCCACCGAGCTCGTCGGACAGCTTGACGGCGCGCTCAAGCAGGCGCGAGTGCAGGTAGAACACGTCGCCCGGGAAGGCCTCGCGGCCCGGCGGACGGCGCACGAGCAGCGACATCTGGCGGTAGGCATCGGCCTGCTTCGTCAGGTCGTCGTAGACCACGAGGGCATGGCCGCCCTTGTAGAGGAAGTACTCGCCCATCGCGCAGCCGGCGTACGGCGCGATGTACTTGATCGGTGCGGCCTCGGAGGCGTTCGCGGCGACGACGATGGTGTACTCCATCGCGCCGTGCTCGCGAAGCTTCTCGACGACCTGGGCGACCGTGGAGGCCTTCTGCCCGATCGCTACGTAGATGCAGATGACGCCAGAGTCGCGCTGGTTAATGATCGTGTCGATCGCGACCGCGGTCTTGCCGGTCTGACGATCGCCGATGATCAGCTCACGCTGGCCGCGGCCGATCGGCACGAGGGCGTCAAGCGCCTTGAGCCCCGTCTGCAGCGGCTCCTTCACGGGCTGTCGGTCGACGACGCCCGGCGCCTTGTGCTCCAGCGCCCGCTGCTCGGTGGTCACGATGGCGGGGCCGCCGTCGATGGCCTCTCCCAGCGGATTGACGACGCGTCCGATCAGCGACTCGCCGACGGGGATGCTCATCACCTTGCCGGTGCGTCGGACGGTGTCGCCCTCACGGATCTTCTGCCACTCGCCGAAGAGCACGACGGCGACGTTGGACTCCTCGAGGTTCAGCGCGAGGCCAGTGACGCCATGGGGCAGCTCGAGCATCTCGAGCACCACGCAGCGCTCGAGGCCGTAGACGCGGGCGATGCCGTCGCCAACCTGGATGACGGTGCCGATCTCCTCGACGTCGGCGGTGTCCTCGAACCCACTGATCTGGTTCTTGAGGATGGAGGCGATCTCGTCGGGGCTCAGCTTCACGTTTTTCTCCGTCAGACGGTGGGGATGCGGGCGGCGCGCAGATCGCGGCCGAGAAGGTCAAGACGTCGACGCAGCGATGCGTCAACGAGGCGGTCGCGGACCCGAAGGACGACGCCGCCGAGAATGGTTGGATCGACGGTGCGATCCATGGTCACGGCCAGACCCGTCGCAGCAGCGAGCTGCTTGGATACCTTGTCGGCCGTCATGTCATCGATCGCCACGGCGGTCGTCAGCTGCACCGCTAGCTCGTTCTGTGCAAGCCGTACGCGGGCAGCAAAATCGGCTTGGAGCTCGAGGAACGTGCCAAGTCGACGGTGGTCGAGCAGCACGCCGAGGAGACGGACCACCAGTGGGTCGCCTCCCTCGCAGAGAGCGTCGAACAGGCGACGCTTAGCCTCGCTAGGCACCGCGGGGTTGGCGAGGGCACGGCCAAGGGCCGGGTCCTCACGCATCGCGCGGGCCAGCTCTGCGAGATCGGCGTCGACCTCGCGGAGACGGCCAGCCTCGCTGGCCGCGCTAAACAGCGCCGTGGCGTACGGGGTCGAGACGCTCACTTGCCGCTCGCTGCTCCCGATCCATGCAGCGCGGAGAAGTCGACGCCCGCGAGCGCCTCCTCAACGAGCCGCTTCTGCTCCTTGTCGTCCAGCGCACGACCAAGCACCTTCTCCGTGGCGAGCAGGGTGAGATCGGCGATCTCGTCCTTGATGCGATCAAGCGACTGCTGCGTCTCCGCGGCAATCGCCTGCTGCGCTGCGGCAATGCCTCGCTCGCGCTCAACGGCGAGCTCCTCGACGAGCTGGCGCTGCTGCTCGGCCGACGACGCCCGGGCCCGCTCCAGAATCGCGGAGGCCTCGTGCTTCGACTCAGCGAGCTGAGCCTTGTACTCGGCCAGCAGCTGCTCCGCCTCAGTGCGCGTGTTCTCGGCAGCCGCGAGGTTGTCGCGCACGGCAGCACGACGCTCATCGAGCAGCCCCGCGATCCGACCGAAGGCGTACTTTCGGAGGATGAACAGGACGATCAGGAACGTGATGAGCGTCCAGATGCTGAGCCCGAGCTCGGGATTGATCAGCCCGGCCCCACCTGCTTCTGCAAGAGTCAGAGACTGCATGAGATCAGGCGATGAAGAACGCGACGAAGCTCATCAGGAGGGCGTAGAACGTGATCGCCTCGGTCAGCGCGAGACCCAGGAACATCATGCCCTGGAGGTCGCTGCGCATCTCCGGCTGGCGGGAGACGCCCTCGATCGTCTTGCCGATCAGGTAACCCACGCCAACGCCTGGGCCGATTGCGCCGAAGCCAGTGCCGAGACCGAGCGCGATTGCCTTGGCAGCGGCAACCATGCCCTGATCGGTAAGTGCAATTTCGGAAAGTGCCATGAAACGAGTTCCTCCTGGTTGGACGGGTTAGTGGTGCGGCTCGATAGCCGAGCCAATGTAGATGCCCGAGAGCATCGCAAAGATATAGGCCTGGAGCGACGCCACCAGGCCCCATTCGAAGATGTAGAAGGCGACGGCGATTGGGATCGCGATCGGCGCCACGAAGAGCTTGCCGAGCAGGATCACGAACCCGATGCACATGATGATCAGGAGATGCCCAGCCAGCATGTTGGCAAAGAGTCGGACGCTGAGCGACACGACGCGGAGGACCTGCGAGAGCACCTCAAGGACGATCAGCGCGGGCTTGAGCGCGGGCGGGCACGGCGGCACCCAGCTTCTGAAGTACGGGACGACGCCGTTGGCCCGGATGCCCTCGAAGTGCGAGATGCCGATCGTGAGGACGGTCAGCGTCAACGTGACGGACAGATTCGACGTGGCCGCGTAGATCGTCAGGCCTGGAATTGGCCCCCACAGCGGGTTGTGCGTGTCGAGCGGCAGGGGAATGAAGCTGATCATGTTGAGCGTCCAGATGAAGACGAACAACGAGGCGACGTAGGGGAACCAGCGGGCGAAGGCGGCCTTCGGCAGCGTCGATTGGCCGATGTTTGTCTCGGAGAAGGTGTAGAGGAGCTCGACGACCGTCTGCGTGCGACCCGGCTGGGTGCGCAGACCGCCACGGACGACCCAGAGGGTGAGGATGACGGAGACCGCCACGCCCAGCCAGAGGTACACGACGAGCTTCGAGATGCCGATCTCCACGGGCCCGATCGTGAACAGCGTCGCCCAGTACTCGTTGAGAAACTCGTCAACGGGCTTGAAGTTGGTCTCTGTGGCTGCGAAGGCCGCAGTCGGCATCAGCAGGATGCCGACGAGCGCAGCGAGCGCCAAGGAGATGCGACGAATCACGCCGTACCCTCCGGGTTCGGGGTGGGGGCTGCCGCTGGGCGGAGGAGCACGTGGCTTATCGACCGGGCGACCATATCGACGGTAAAATAGACGAGAAAGGCTGCGGCTGCGGCGACACCCACTTGGCGGTCGACGGTCCAGGCGATGATGAAGAGCGCACCGAACGTCAGCCAGGCCCGAGAGATCAGGCTGAGGCCAACGATGCCGACGGCCAGCACGGGCGACCGACCGTGCGAGAACCAGTCGGAGCCGAACGAAATCACGATGTTTGCGAGCAGCAGCACGGCCGCAAGACCCCACGCCCAGAGCGACCAGCCTGCGACCGCGAACAGCGGCAGGGCGATCAGGCAGGGGACGACCGCCGCGAAGCGGAGTCCGAGGGCGACGTGGCGGCGAGTCTGGCTGTGGGTCATCGGGGCTTGAAGTACTGGACGTAGAGCAGGTAGAAGCCGAGCACCAAGCCGACGGTCGACCCGACCATGATGCCGAGCGCCAGCCGGTCGAGCAGCAGGCCGCCGGCAATGCCGATGCCGGCGCCAAGCAGGATGCCGGCAATGATCGTCATGCCAGCTGCGAGGCCGGAGGCGTCGGGGCCTCCGTTGCTTCCCGTTCCGGCCATGCTGCGCTCCTGATCCCTGTTCACCCCTCCAAGCGACTGCCCGGCGGACGGGAGGAAACGTAGCAGGGTCCCGGGCGGATCGCCGGGCCACCGTCGGGTGGTGCCGGCCCGGCTAGCGGCGACGCGGCGACGGTGGTCGCACAGGATCATCATCCGCAGCTGCAGTGCCGCGCAGCAGCCCAAGGCGCCGCACGTGCCGATGCTTGATCAGCGCGAGCGCGAGCAGGATGTAGATCGTCACGGCGAGGGCACCCACGGCGAAGCCGGTCAGCCCAATCGTGGGCCACAGGTTCCAGGCTCCCTGCGTGCGATAGGGAAACAGGCGGATCGCCAGGGCGAAGGCCGCCAGCACGCCGGACCAGAGGTACAGCAGGAGCACGGCCTGCCGCTGCGAGTAGCCGAGCCGCAGCAGGCGGTGGTGGAAGTGGCTGCGGTCAGCACCCGAGATCGGCTGACCGTGCTTGAGGCGACGCAGGATCACGAAGGCGGTGTCGAGGATCGGGACCATCAGCACGACCATCGGAAACACCAGCGAGAGCGCTGCCGCGGTCTTCATCACGCCCTGCACGGACACCGCCGCAAGCAGGAAGCCGAGCACGAGCGCGCCGGAGTCGCCCATGAAGACCCGCGCCGGATTGAAGTTCCACGGCAGAAAGCCGAGGCAGGCGCCTGCGATCGCCGCGGCCAGCACGGCGGCAGAGATGCGGCCGAGCGAGAGCGCCAGCACGGCGAAGGTGATCGCGCTGATGGCGCAGACGCCGGCCGCGAGGCCGTCCATGCCGTCGGCGAGGTTGACGATGTTCGCCACGGCGACGATGAAGACGATCGTCAGCGGATACGCGAGCACACCAAACGAGACGGTGCTCGGCTCGATCAGGGGTATCGTCACGGCGTCGATGGTCATTCCCGTCGCGACGGGGATGGCCGCACAGACGATCTGACCGAGCAGCTTCGGCAAAGGAGGGATGCCGAAGCGGTCGTCGACGGCACCGAGCAGGCAGATCAGCCCGGCGCCGATCAGGATGCTCTCGTAGCGCCGGTCGAGGTCGAGGTTCGGGACGACCGCCACGAGGATGCCGAGCGCGATCGCCACGCCACCCAGCAGCGGGATGGGCCGGTCGTGGATTCGCCTCCCCCCCGGCCTGTCGACCACGCCGAGCCGCCAGGCGGCGCGCATCGCCACCGGCGTCAGCGCGAACGTGACGGCCATCGCGAACGCAAGCGCGTAGATCGCAGAGGGCGAGACGACGAGTCGGGAGAGCGAGTCAGGCACGTGCACTCAGGCTATCGCGACGGTGGGACGACGCCCGCTCGGAGCACGCCGTCTCCTCACACATGTGGCGTGCCCCACCAAAACCCCGGCGAGCACGGCTCAACCGTGCAGCGCGGCTGCACGTCGCTCAGTCGGCGTGGATTGCACCGAAGCCGCGCATCCCGGCGTACAGCGGGTGGCCTTGGAGCAGCACGTCGATCTCGCCACGCAGAGCGGCGAGGTCCGGGCTCGGCTTGATGGCGTCGCTGATAATGCGCCCAACGGTGGCGAAGTCGACCTCGGTCAGCCCGCGCATCGTCGCCGCCGGCGTGCCGATGCGGACGCCGCTCGTCACCATCGGCGGGCGCGGGTCGAACGGGATGGCGTTGCGGTTGACCGTGATGTTGATCGAGTGGAGCAGATCCTCAGCCTCGCGCCCTGACAGCGCGTTGGCCTGCAGATCGAGCAGCACGAGGTGCGTGTCCGTGCCTCCCGAGACGAGCGTGTTTCCAGCGCCGGTGAGGGCACCTGCGAGCGCCTGCGCGTTCAGCTTGACTTGCCCTTGATAGTCACGGAATGCCTGCGTCGAGGCGATCCCAAAGGCGACCGCCTTGCCGGCGACGCCGTGGCAGAGAGGTCCGCCCTGCAGCCCCGGGAAGAGGCCAGAGTCGATCTTCTTGGCCCACTGCTCCCGGCACAGGATGAAGCCCGCCCGCGGGCCGGCCAGGGTCTTGTGGACGGTGGAGGTG
>CAMDVX010000014.1 GCA_945877865.1 Bifidobacterium breve
ACAAACGGCTCCACATACGTAAACGAACCCGCCAGCAACCCAGCACCACCCGCCGTCGTCACCACCACATCAACCACACCCGCAGCATGCGCCGGCACCACCACCGACACCGCCGAATCCGACACCACCACCACCGACGACCCCGCCACACCACCAAACGACACCGCCGACGCACCCAACAGCCCCGCACCCGACACCACCACCGACGCACCACCCGCCACCAAACCCGACGCCGGCACAACCGCCGTCAGCACAGGCGGCGGCGCATAGGTGTAGACACCCGTAAAGGTGGCCGTGCTCGTGTCATCGCCGAAACGCGGAGTTGGTCGAGTAACCAACGGTCGGTAGACCACGATGTCGACCAGTCCGGCCGCATGCGCCGGCGCGATCACCGTCAGCGTCGTACCTGCGGTGTTGACCACGACTCCGGTCGCCAGAGTCCCGCCAAACGTCACCGAGGTCACGGGTTGCCCATAGAGCTGAAAGTTCGCGCCGACGATCGTCACGACCGTTCCACCACTAGTGGGGCCCGCAGCGGGCGTAATCGACGAGAGCGTCATCGCCGGAGCGCTCTGCGCCAGCGCACTTGGCGCCAACCACGCTCCCAGCGCCAGCACCACGAGGGCTAGGACGGGAAACCGCGGAATCTTTAACAACTTGAACCCTCCATTGCATTTTCCTGCAGTGATGCTACCAGCCACGGATCAGGCCAGCCGATATCCGCATCCTCGCCGCCGCGTCCGCACCAGCAGCCGCAGCTCGACGCTCCTTCCTCGCTGCAGGAAAGCCGCCCCGACCAAGAGCGGGACAGGCCCATCAGCGTCTACGGCTGCAGGCGAGCACGCGACCAGGTTGCGCCCTCACGCGAGAAGCGCAGCCGATCGTGCAAGCGGCCCGTGCGACCCTGCCAAAACTCGATCGCAGCCGGCGCGACCCGATAGCCGCCCCACCACGGCGGCACCGGCACGTCATCGCCCGGATGCGCCGCGTCGGCAGCAGCGAAGCGGGCCTCAAGAGCGGCACGATCGGCGATCTCGGCGCTCTGCTGCGAGGCCCACGCGCCAATGCGGCTCTCGCGGGGCCGCGTCCGAAAGTACGCCGCGGTCTCCTCCGGCGTGGTCTCCGTCACGACGCCCTCGACGCGGACCTGCCGCTCAAGCGGCTCCCACCAGAAGACGAGCGCCGCGTGGGGATGGCTGCGCAGGTCGCCACCCTTGCGGCTCTCACGGTTCGTGAAGAACACGAACGACCCGTCACCCTCAACCTCCTTGAGCAGCACCATGCGCGCAGCGGGCCGACCATCGGGCCCAACCGTTGCGAGCGTCATCGCGTTCGGCTCCAGAATCGCCCCCGACCCGCGAGCAACGCCAATCCACGCCATGAACAGCTCGATTGGGTTCTCGCCGGCAGCGGTCTCCTCCAATGCGCCGTTTCGATACGAGACTCGCAGCTCATGAAATGCCATCGCTATGCCTCTTCCTCCCGGGAACGCTCTTCTACGAGGTTTATCACGCGCAGAGCGGATTCCTCGACCGCCAGGTTCGACACGTCGATCACGGGGCAGCCGAGCCGGCGGAACGTCGTCGACCCGTCGTCGAGCTCCTCAAGGATCTTGCCGAGGTCGGCGTAGTCGTTGCGCGCCCTCCCGCCCATCGCCCGCAGCCGCCGACCGCGAATGCGCTGCAGGCGCTCTGGATCAATCGTGAGCCCAACGATCTTGTTGCGGTCGACGCGAAACAGCTGCGGCGGCGGCTCGACGCCAGGCACGAGCGGCGTGTTCGCCGTCTTGTACCCGAGGTAGCCGAGGTACATCGACAGCGGCGTCTTACCGGTCCGCGAAACGCCAACGATGACGATGTCCGCCTCGTCGAGGCCCTCACCCGACAGCCCGTCATCGTGCTTCACGGCGAACTCCATCGCAGCCACACGCTTGAAGTAGTCGATCTCCAGACCGACGGGACGTCCAGGGACGAGCTCGGCCTCGCTGCCCGAGGCCTGCTGCAGCGCCTCAAGCGGGGGGCCGAGCAGGTCGCACGATGACAGGCCGTGCCGCTCGCAGAGCTCGGTCGCCCCCTCGCGCAGCGCGCGATCAATGAGCGTAAAGAACACGGTGGCGCGACCGTTTGAGCGAATCTTGGCGAACGCCGCCTGCAGCCCGTCGAGGGTCGTGACGCGCGGATGTCGGACGATGTTGACGGGCGAGGCCGAGAACTGGGCCTGAGCGGCGCGCGCCACGCGCGAGGCGGTGTCGCCCGTGGAGTCGGAGATGATGTGGATCTCGACGGGAGCGTCGCTCACCGCTGGAGCCTCGTTAGGTCGCCGAGCGGCCGATGGGCCGCAACGACGTCCTGCAGGAGGCGGACGCGATTCGCCCGCACCGCCGGATCGTCGGCAAGCACCATCACATCGTCAAACAGCGCATCGACCGCAGGCGCTAGCTCTGCGGCCACCGCGAGCGCAGCCGTCGGATCGGCGGCAGCCGCGATGCGCGGCCCGAGCTCGGCGAGCGCTGCAGCCAGCGCCTGCTCGCTCGGCTCCGTCAGCAGGGCGACAACGATTGCGTCTGCAGGCTGCTCTTTTTCAGCGATGCGGCTGCAGCGGGTGACGGCTGCATGAACGACCGCGAGCTCGGACGAATCGGCGGCGGCATGCAGCGACCGCGCGATCCGCGCGTGCTCGGCCGGATCGACGCGACCCGCACCGCGCGCCGCGCGCTGGACGTCGATGGGCACCCCCTCGTCACCAAGCGCCTGATCGACGCGATCGAGGATGAACGGCACCACCGACGCTTGCACGGCAGCCACGTCGAGCTCGAGCTCGGCGCTCTGGCCGACCAGCAGGGCGTGGACCTCCGCGACGAGCGCTGGTAGGTCCAGCGCGAGGCCATAGCGAGCCTGAATGTCGACGATGCCCGCGGCCGCCCGTCGCAGCGCGTACGGATCGCGAGAGCCGGTCGGGCGCTCGCCGATGGCGACCACCGCAACCAGCTGGTCGAAGCGGTCGGCGAGGGCAAGGAGCGCACCTGGCAGCGTCGCCGGCACTGGGCGGCCCGCACCATCAGGCTGGTACTGCTCCCGAATCGCCAGCGCCACAGCCTCGGGCAGGCCGGCCGCGCGCGCGTACTCCATGCCGACCTCGCCCTGCAGCTCTGCAAACTCGCCGACCAGCGTCGAGGCGAGATCGGCCTTGGCCAAGCGGGCCGCCTCCACAGCATGCGACCGCTCCGCGTCGGCGACACCCCCACCATCAGCCAGCACGCCGACGAGCGCCATCAGGCGAGCCGTCCGCTCGGCTAGCGAGCCCAGCCGCTGATGGTACGTAATGCGATCAAGCTCCGCCGCCATCGCCTCAATCCCACGAGCGCGGTCCTTCGCGAGCGAGAACACGGCATCGTCAAGGCGCCCAGCGAGCACGCGCTCGTTGCCGCTGCGCACAGTCGCATCGGCCTCTGGCCGCGAGTTAACGACCGTCAGAAACGCAGGTCGCAGCGTGCCCGTGGGGCCCCGCAGCGGCAGGTAGCGCTGATGCGACTGCATTGCGGTGACGAGCACGCGCTCGGGCAGCTCGAGGTAGCGCTCACCGAACGAGCCATCGATCACCCGCGGCCACTCCACGAGGTACACGACCTCTTTGAGGACCCCGCCCGGGTCGTCCCAGGTTGCGTCGTGCGACGTGGCCAGCGAGGTCAGCAGCGTCTCGATGATCTCGCGCCGATCTACCGTTCGCACCGCTACCCCGGCCCCGCCCAGGTCGGATGCATAGTCGTCGGCGTGGTCGAGGTCGAGCGACGGCCGCAGCACGCGATGGCCGCGGACGGTGCGGCTGCTCGCTACGCCCTGCACCTCAGCCGGCAGCACCTCCGCGCCATGCAGGACCAGGAGCGTCCGGATCGGACGCGAGAAGCGCAGCGCACCCGCGCCCCAACGCATGTTCTTGGGCATCTGCAGCCCCTCGACGAGACCGTCGACGAGCGCCTGGGCATGCGCAGCCAAGGGCTCAGCCGGTGCCTCAATCGTGGCCGTGAGGATCCCGTCGCGCACACCCAGTTGCTCAGGGCTGAGCCCGTGCTTACGCGCAAAGCCCTCGGCCGCCTTCGACCACGAGCCGTCGGCGTTGCGCGCCGCCTTCTCCGGCGGGCCCGTCTGCACCAGCGTCTCCGCCGGCTGCTCGGCAGGCACGCCCTCGGCCAGCACGGCGATGCGCCGCGGCGTGACGAACACCTCAACGGAGGTCGGCGCCAGCCGACGCTCTGTCAGCAGCCGCTCGACGATGGCTCCGGCCTCGCGGTCAGCCACGCGGCAGGCGTTCGCTGGCAGCTCCTCGCAGCCGAGCTCGATCAGCAGCGGCGCGATCACGCGAGCTCCAGCCCAAGGTGCGCGTGCGCGACAGCCCGCGCCAGGCTTCGGACGCGGCCGATGTAGGCAACGCGCTCCGTCACCGAGATCGCTCCCCGCGCGTCCAGAAGGTTGAAGGCGTGCGAGCACTTGAGCACCTGGTCGTACGCCGGTACCGACAGCCCCGCGGCGAGGCAGCGGCCGCACTCGGCCTCGTGATGGTCGAACGTCTGCACGAGGCCAGAGACGTCAGCGACGTCGAAGCTGTAGGCAGACCACTCACGCTCGCCACGGGCATGAACATCGGCGTACGAGACTCCTGGTGCCCATGCGAGGTCCCAGCAGGAGTCAACGCCCTGCAGGTACATGGCCAGACGCTCCAGCCCGTACGTCAGCTCGACGGAGATCGGATCGCAGTCGATCCCGCCCGCCTGCTGAAAGTACGTGAACTGCGTGACCTCCATGCCGTCGAGCCAGACCTCCCAGCCCGTACCCCACGCACCCAGCGTGGGCGCCTCCCAGTTGTCCTCGACGAAGCGCACGTCATGCTCGGCTGCGTCAATGCCAACCGCCGCGAGCGATCGCAGGTACGAGTCCTGCACATCGTCAGGAGAGGGCTTGAGCAGGACCTGAAACTGGTAGTAGTGCTGAAGCCGGTAGGGATTCTCGGCAAAGCGCCCGTCCGTCGGACGAATCGACGGCTCCACGTAGGCCGTCGACCACGGCTCGGGACCGAGGCAACGCAGCAGCGTCGCCGGATTCATCGTGCCCGCGCCGACCTCGGTGTGGTACGGCTGCACGATCGCGCAGCCCTCACCGGCCCAGAAGGCTTGAAGACGCAGGATCAGGTCTTGGAAGGTCCTCGGCGCAGCGGCGGTCGACACGGGGTAAGGGTACCGGCTCGCGCCACCCAGCCACCCCGCCCGAGGCAGGTGCGGATACCCTGAGCCCATGCTGCTACGTCTCTTCCTAATCGCGTCGCTGACCGCCGGGCTGGCTATCGCCACGTCCGAGGCGTCCGCGCTCACCCTCGTCTCGCTGTCCGCCAAGCTGAAGTCGCCGACCGCCATCGCGTTTCGTCCAGGTAACCTCAACCCCGTCATCGCTGAGCAAGGTGGTCGCATCGTGACGCTCCGGCAGGGCAAGCTGATCGTGCTCGCCGACCTCAGCGACCGCGTCGGCCAGCAGGGCGGCGAGCAGGGACTGCTCGGGATTGCTTATCACCCGCAGTATCGCGAGAACGGCTTCGTCTACATCGACTACACCGACGCAGCTGGCGACACCCAGATCGTCCGCCTCCAACGAGGCCGGTACGACCGGCTGCTCAAGGCCTCGGCCACCACGGTCCTGTCGATCCGCCAGCCGTACGCCAACCACAACGGCGGCCAGCTGACCTTCGGACCTGACGGGCTGCTCTACATCGGCATGGGCGACGGCGGCGCGAGCGGCGATCCCGCCAACCGCGCCCAGAGCACCAACACCCTGCTCGGTAAGGTGCTCCGCATCGACGTCGACGGCGGCAACCCCTACGCCATCCCGGCCACCAACCCCTTCGTCGCCGGCGGCGGGCTGCCCGAGATCTGGGCGATCGGCCTGCGCAACCCATGGCGTTTCTCCTTTGACCGCAAGCTCGGTGCCCTCTGGCTCGCCGACGTCGGAGAGCACGCCCGCGAGGAGGTAAACCGCCTCCCGAAGGCCGCTCCTGCGCTGCCGAACTTCGGCTGGAACGCCTGGGAGGGCGATCTACCCTACGTCCCACACCCGACCCCAGGAACCCTGATCGAGCCGCTGGCGGTCTACGACCACGACGTCGGGTGCTCGATCATCGGCGGCTACGTCTACCGCGGCAAGGCCATCCCGAAGCTACGCGGCCGCTACGTGTTTGGCGATTGGTGCAACGGCCAGCTGTGGACGATGACCTCAGCCAACCCGATGCGAACCGACACCGGCCTGCGCATAGCGCACCTGTCGACCTTCGGCCAAGACGACAGCGGCGAGCTCTACCTCGCGAGCACCGACGGTAGGCTCTTCAGCCTGCGGCCGTAGAGCCCTGGCCGAGCAGGGCAAGCCGCACGTTGCCATGCGCCTCGGCGGTGGCCCGGCAGATCCGCGTAATCTCCCGACGGTCCTGCAGCGACGCCGCGATCCCTCCGCCGAGCGGCTCGGTCAGCATGCGCCCAGCCACGACCGCCGCCGCCGGGCTCAGCGGCGTGCCGCTACCGCAGCCCCCACAGAAGGCGCAGCCGGCCTGCGCGTCGTAGACGGCGACCTCTAGCCCGCAGCGGACGCAGGCGCCGAGCTCCGGCCGCCAGCCAGCGAGGGCAAGCAGCTTGAGGACGAAGCCGATCGTCGTGATGTCCAGCATCGACCGCGGATCGTCCCCGAGCGATCCGGCGAGCACCTCAAGGAAGCGCTGGAGGCCACGATAGAGCCGCTCGTCGGGCTCAGGCTCGGGAAACAGCCGCACGACGGCCTCCACGCCTGCGGTCGCCGCCAGCGCGCGCAGGGGGTCGCGCCGCACGTCATCGCCCGACCACAGCACATCCGCTCCGGTGATCACCGCCAGCTCGCTGCGGCCCGGCTGGAGGATGGCGTCGATGCGCGTCAATGGCTCGAGGCGCGCGCCGAGCCGAGCCTTCGTGCGCCTCGCTCCCTTGGCGATCACGTTGACCCGCCCGTGCGTCGGCGACAGCAGGTGCACCACCCGATCTGCCTCGCCCGTGCGGAACGAGCGCAAGACGATCGCCTCGGTCGCGTACGCGCCCGCCACGGAGGCTAGCCTGCGAGCAGCGTGGCGAGCTCGCCGGAGCGATCGAGCGCGGACAGGTCGTCCCAGCCGCCGATCGACTCGTCGCCAATGAAGATCTGTGGGATGGTCATCCGACCGGTCATCTCAACGAGCTTCTCCCGAAAGCCGGGGATCTCGTCGACGTTGATCTCCTTGAAGGGGATCTCGCGGGATTCAAGCAGCCCCTTGGCCCGCAGGCAGAAGGGACACCAATTAGCGGAGTAGAGCGTGACGTCTTTCACAACGGCTTCAACGTCACAGGGCCTCGGCGCATTCCGCGGCGCCGAGGTTTCGGCTGGCAGGCCGGGCAGATGTGCGTGCCGCGGCCGGCACAGCGCGTCTTGATGATCACGGTGCCACAGGCCGGGCACGGCTCGCCATCGCGGCCGTAGACGCGGAACGACTCCTGCATCGAGCCATAGCCGCCGCCAGGATCGCGAAAGTCGCGGATCGACGCACCCTGCTGACGGATGCCCTCCTCGAGCACGAAGCGCAGGGACTCGGCCAACCCGACCAGCTGCGCGTGCCGAAGCCGGCCGGCCGGCTGATCCGGATGAATGCAGGCCCGGTGCAGCGCCTCGTCGGCGTAGATGTTGCCAACGCCGGCCAGCACCCGCTGGTCCAGCACCAGCGCCTTGACGGGTGCGGTTCGACCCGCAAAGGCGGCGAGCAGCACGCCAGCATCAAAGCTCTCGGCGATCGGCTCGGGCCCCAGCCGCGCGGCAAGGTAGGCGTCCGCCTCCGCATCCGTCAGCAGGTCCCAGGTGCCAAAGCGGCGCGCATCTGCGTAGACCACCGTGCCACCTTCGCTGAGGGTCAGCACGGCGCGCGCGTGCGGCGGCTCGTCGCCAGTGGGCACGAGCCAGTTGCCCGTCATTCGCAGGTGCGACACCAGCGTCTCGCCACCATCGAGACGGAGCAGCAGGTACTTCCCGCGCCGGTCGAGCGAGACGATCGTGCGTCCGGTGAGCCGCTCCTCAACCCGCCGCGGATCGTCCCGGCCGACGAGGCGCGCATCCCGCACGTCAGCCGCAACAATCTGCCTCCCCTCGACGTGGGGCAGCAGGCGCCGGCGAACCGTCTCGACTTCGGGCAGCTCGGGCACGGCTGCAGTATCCGCGATGCTCCGCCTACGCGGCCCGGGCCCGCGGATGCGCGGCGAGGAACGTGTCGCGCAGGTGCGTGCCGGCCACGTGCGTGTAGATCGCCGTCGTGGCAATGCGCTGGTGCCCGAGCAGCTCCTGCACGGTCCGGAGATCGCAGCCGCCCTCCACGAGGTGCGTCGCGAACGCGTGCCGCAATGCGTGTGGCCCGACCCAGTCGGGCAGGTCGAGCAGCTCAGCGTGCCGACGGACGATCAGAAACACGCCGCGCCGCGTCAGCCGTCCGCCCCGGTTGTTCACGAGCAGCGCCTCGACATCCTGCCGTGGACCTAGGAGGGTTCTGCCCCGGGCCAGATAGCGCTCGACCGCGCGGACCGCCTGGCCGCCGCACGGCACAACTCGCTCGCGTCCGCCCTTGCCAAGCACCCGCACCAGCCCCGTCTCGTGGTCGAGGTCACCGGGACGCAGGCCCACGAGCTCGGAGACCCGCAGCCCCGCGCCGTACAGCAGCTCGAGGACCGCGCGATCTCGCAGACCAAGCGGTGTGGCATGCGGGTGCTCGACGAGCGCAATCGCCTGCTCCGCCGTCAGCGCGAACGGAGGCGCCTGCGGTGCACGCGGCAGCGGAACGTCGTGGACCCCAGCGGGCCGCGCTCCCTCGCGGGTGCGATGACGCAGCAGCGACCGCACCGCCGCCATGCGCCGCCGCACCGTTGCCGGGGCGAGACCCCGCCGTCGCAGCGCCAGCGCAAACGGCTCGAGCTCCCTGCCCGAGACCACATCAAGGTCGAGCGCACCCGCACGCAGGAAGGCCTCGAACTCGGCGAGGTCCGTACGGTAGGCCGAAACCGTATGCGGCGAGGCATCGCGCTCGAGCTGCAGCGCCTCAAGGAAGTCCGTGATGCGGGGATCTGGCATAACGGGGAAGTTCGCGCGCCGGGGACAGACTCCTACCCACAGCACGGGTGCGGCTGCGCCACGCCTAGCGACGCACGCAGCCGCCCCTGCCCAACCGTGCTGCGCCGCTAGCTGACGGCGCCATCGATCAGCTCGGCCAGCGGCGTGTAGACGAGGCCGTGGCTCTCCGCCACGGGGGCGTTCGTCACCTTGCCGGCATGGACGTTGACTCCGCGGGCCAGGGGACGCGACGCACGCAGCGCCTCGTCCAGCCCCTTGTCGGCGAGCAGCTCGGCGTACGGCAGCGTCACGTTCGTGAGTCCGCGCGTGGACGTGATCGGCACGGCGCCGGGCATGTTGGCCACGCAGTAGTGGACGATGCCGTCGACCACGTACGTCGGGTCGGAGTGCGTCGTCGGCTTCGACGTCTCAAAGCACCCACCCTGGTCGATCGCGACATCAACGAGAACTGCGCCCTCCTTCATGCCCTTCAGCATGTCCTTCGTGATGAGCCGCGGGGCGCGAGCGCCCGTCACGAGCACGGCGCCGATCACGAGATCAGCGTTTGCGATGGCCTCCTCGACCATCTGGCGGTTCGAGATCTCCAAGGTGATGCGCCCATCGAGCATCATCTCGAGCTCGCGCATGCGATCAACCGAGCGCTCCAGCACCCAGACGTCGGCCTGCATGCCCACCGCGATCAGCGCGGCGTTGTACCCAACGATGCCGCCGCCCAGCACGACGACCTTGGCCGGCGCCACGCCCGGTAGGCCCGGCAGCAGAATGCCGCGGCCACCCTTCGGCTTCTCCAGCGAGTGGGCGCCCATCTGCGGCGCCAGGCGGCCGGCGACCTCGCTCATCGGTGCCAGCAGCGGCAGCCGACGATCATCCGTCTCCACCGTCTCGTAGGCGATGCACGTCGCGCCGGTGGCGACCAGCGCGTTCGTCAGCTCGGCAGCCGGGGCCAGATGGAGGTACGTGAAGAGGATCTGCCCCGAGCGAATCCGGCCGAACTCGTCCGGCAGCGGCTCCTTGACCTTCATCACCAGCTCGGACGCTGCCCAGACCTCGTCGCAGGGAGCGATCGTTGCCCCAACGGCGACGTAGGCCTCATCGGCAAACGAGCTACCGACGCCCGCACCCGTCTCAACGACGACCTGGTGGCCACGATGGATGAGCTCCAGCGCGCCCGCCGGAGTGAGCGCGACCCGGTACTCGTCCTTCTTGATCTCCTTGACGACGCCAACGCGCATACAGAGCACCCCCAGATGCAGTAAACGAACTTGAGCGTGGATGCTACCGCTCCCTGCACCTCACCGGAGGTGGCACGGAGGCCGATTCCACTATGCGGAAGCGGCGCGAATCAGCTCGACGGTGATCCGCGAGAGCGCCTCGACGTCTGCCACCGCAATCCGCTCGTCCTGCGAGTGAATCGCCTCCATCCCGCTCGACAGATTGAGGCAGGACAGGCCCCGCTCGTTGAAGACGTGGGTGTCTGCCCCGCCGCCCGTCTCGATCTCGACTGGCTCGCAGCCCGCGGCACGCAGAGCCTGACGCGCCAGCACCACGACCGGATCGCGGTCGGAGAGCGCGTACGCCGTGTACTCGCGCGCCTGCGCAAGCTCGACCGAGCAGCCCGTCGCTACCGCCGCCAGGTTGCAGGCATCGATGACCTCCTGCGCGAGCCCAGCCATGTCCGCGTCGACGAGGCTACGTAGCTCGATCTGGACGGTGCAGCGGTCCGGCACGATGTTGCGCTGCCGACCACCCGCGACAACGCCAACGTTACGCGTCACCCCAGCGGCAATGCGGCCGAACTCGAGCCCCGCCAGCGCACGCGCAGCGGCCTGAATGGCGTTACGCCCCTCCTCCGGCGCGATGCCAGCGTGGGCGGCCTTGCCGAGGAACGTGATGTCCATCGAGATCTGGCTCGGCGCACGCATCACCATGCGGCCGGGAGGACCGTCGACGTCGTAGACGTAGCCGATGGTCGCCTCAAGCCGGCCAACGTCGAAGGCCTTCGCTCCGCGCAGGCCCGTCTCCTCCTGCACCGTGATCAGCAGCTCGATGCCCGCATGCGGCAGCCCTTCACGCAGCACCTTGCGGATGCCATCGACCATGCCTGCGACCGACGCCTTGTTGTCGGCGCCGAGGATCGTCGGCTGCGCGTTGACGATGTAGCCGTCGCGGACCACGGGCTCGATCGCCGCCGACGGCGGCACCGTGTCGACGTGGGCGTTGAAGAAGAGCGGCGTACCCGGCACCGTGCCGGGAATACGGGCGTAGAGGTTTCCCGCGTCGCCGTCGATGCGGCTGCCAGCGTCATCCTCAGCGGACGCCACCCCGAAGCCTGCGAGGACGCTGCTGACGAGATCGATCGCCGCCCGCTCCTGACCCGGCGGCGTCGGGAGGCGCGCCAGAGCGACGAAGAGATCAACGGCGGTCTCCATGCTAGATAGCATCCAGACCGGAGGTGCTGTCAACGGCAAGCATCGTCCCATGCGCGACCGCTGCTCCGATGAAGTCGCGAAACAGCGGGGCCGGGCGGGTCGGACGCGACTTGAACTCCGGGTGGAACTGGCAGGCCACGAACCACGGATGGTCGGGCAGCTCGACGATCTCAACGAGGTCCTTGGACGCGAACGTGCCGGACACGATCAGCCCGTGCCGCTCAAGCTGAGGTCGCAGCATGTTCGAGACCTCGTAGCGATGACGGTGACGCTCGTAGACCGTCTCCTCGCCATACGCCGCGAAGGCCCGCGTGCCCTGCTTAAGCGTGATCGGCTCGGCGCCAAGGCGCATCGTGCCGCCCATGTCACGGACATCCTTCTGCTCCGGCAGCAGGTCCACGATCGGCGCGGGCGTCTCTGGGTCGAACTCGGTCGAGTTTGCGCCCGGCATGCCGGCCACGCCGCGGGCGAACTCGGCGACGGCGATCTGCATGCCAAGGCAGATGCCGAGGAACGGCACGCCACGCTCACGGGCATAGCGCGCAGCAGCAATCTTGCCTTCGATGCCGCGCCCGCCAAAGCCCCCTGGGATCAGCACGCCGTCGACGGAGGCGAGCTCGCTGTCGACCTCACCGCGCAGCACGGCCTCCGCGTCAAGGTAGACGGGGACGAGCACCGCACCATGATGAATGGCGCCGTGCTTGAGGGCCTCGACGACTGAGAGGTAGGCATCCTGCAGCTGGATGTACTTGCCGACGATCGCGATGCGCACCTCGCCCCGCAGCGCATCGACCCGGTCGCACAACGCCTCCCACTCCGACATGTCCGGGGCGGGCGCCGTCATGCCAAAGCGCTCCAGCACGAGATCGTCGAAGCCCTGCTGGTGCAGCGCGAGCGCGACGCGATAGATGTTCGACGCGTCCTCGCAGGCCATGATGGAGCGCGGATCGAGATCGGCAAAGAGCGCGATCTTGTCCTTCAGGTCGCGGGTGATCGGGTGCTCGGAGCGGCACACCACGATGTCGGGCGTGATCCCGATGCGCCGTAGCTCGTTCACCGAGTGCTGCGTGGGCTTGGTCTTCAGCTCTCCCGCGGCCGCGATCATCGGCACCAGCGTGCAGTGGATGTAGCAGACGTTGTCTTTGCCGACCTGATTGCGCAGCTGGCGAATCGACTCAAGGAACGGCAGGCTCTCAATGTCGCCGACGGTGCCGCCGATCTCGCACAGCACGACGTCAACGGGCTCGGCCTCCGACACGCGCAGGACCCGACGCTTGATCTCGTCGGTGATGTGCGGGATCACCTGCACCGTCGAGCCGAGGTACTCGCCCCGCCGCTCGCGGCGGATCACGCTGTCGTAGATGGCGCCCGCCGTGGCGTTCGACAGGCGCGAGGTGTTCTCGTCAATAAAGCGCTCGTAGTGCCCAAGGTCGAGGTCGGTCTCGGCCCCGTCCTCCGTGACGAACACCTCGCCATGCTGGAAGGGGCTCATCGTGCCCGGATCGACGTTGATGTACGGATCGAGCTTGATGACCGCAACGCGCAGGCCCCGGTTCTTCAGAATCCGGCCGAGCGACGCCGCCGTGATGCCCTTGCCAAGCGAGGAGACGACGCCGCCCGTGATGAATACGTACCGGGTCCTCGTCTCGCCCATCTCGTTCCTCCGTCGTCGTCAGCACGGATGGTAGGCGGGACGGCGGATGCCGTGCAGCGGACCGCTCAAGGCAGCAGGGCGAGGACGCGGGCAGGAAACCCCGAGGCCCCCACGAGCGGCGGCACGCCAACCACCAGCAGCGCGCCCGTCGGCGGCAGCCGCTCCAGCCCCACGAGGCCTTCGACGTGCCAGAGCCCGGCCGGAAGCGTGCAGAGGTGCACCGCGAAGCCGGTCTCGACGCCACGATCGACCGAGAGCGTGTCGATCGCAATGCCCGCGATGCCGCGCTCGACGGCGAGCTCGGCGGCGGCGAGGCCGAGCCCGGGAAAGCGCAGGTCGCCAACGTAGCGAGCAGCCTGACCGACGAAGCGGTCCCAGCCGGTGCGAACCACGAGCGCCTGACCCGGCTCGAGGCGGCCGAACTCCGCCTCCATCGCGAGGACGTCGGCGAGGGAGACGGCGTAGTCCGGGTCGTCGCCGACCCGCTCCGCAACGTCCAGCAGCCGGGCAGGCACGACGAGCCGCTCCGCCGGAATCTGATCCACGGTCGCGCCGTCGGCAACGAAGTGCGCAGGCGCATCGAAGTGCGTCCCCAGATGCTCGGGGAGGTCAATGCGACGGACGAAGCAGCCATCCGCTGCCACCGTCTCCTCGACGCGGGCGGCGAGCGGTGCGTCGCCCGGCCAGGGCTCAGTCTCGGGACCGAGCGGCTGAGAGAGATCGATGACACGCATGCGTGGTGCTGCCGCGGCGCGCAGCCGAAGCTAGCCGCTCATTCCCGAGCGCATGCGCCGTGCGAGCACGAGCGCCTCCTCGGCGGTGGCGTCACCGCCGAGCATGCGGGCCAGCTCGGCCTCGGTGCCGGCATCATCGAGCCGCTCCAGCATGGTCTCCGTTGGGTGTCCGGAGACCTTGATGACGCGGTAGTGCCGATCGGCGAGCGCGGCGATCTGCGCAAGGTGGGTGATGCAGATGACCTGCGTCGAGCCGGCCAGCTCGCGGAGCTTGCGCCCGACGGCGATCGCGGTGGCACCACCGACGCCCGCATCGACCTCATCGAACACGAGCGTGGGCACAGCCGAGCGGTCGTGCGCGGCGACGCGCAGGGCAAGCGCCACCCGCGACAGCTCACCGCCCGAGGCTGCATCAGCCACGGGCGCTGGTGGCAGGCCCGGATTTGGTGCCAGCAGTATCCGCACCTCATCGCGGCCAGTCGGGCCGAGCTCTCGCTCCTGGACGATGATCTGGACGGTTGCGTCGGCCATGCCAAGGTCGGCCAGATGCGACTCCACGTCGCGCGCCAACCGCGGAGCGGCCGCAGCCCGCTCTTCTGCCAGCGCACCTGCGGCGGTATCCGCGGCGGCAATCGCCGCGGCTTCGGCCGCGCGAAATGCAGCCACGCCGCCACTCTCGCCGCTCGCGATCGCCAGCAGGCGCTCGGCCTCCACGCCCGCAGCAACCGCCTGCTCGATCGAGCCGTGCCGGCGGACGAGGTCGGCGAGCTGGTCGAGCCGAGCCTCAACCTGATCCAGCCGCACGGGGTCGTGCTCAATGCCCGCCGCATAGGCATGGAGCGAGCGCGAGACCTCCTCAAGCCGCACGACCGCGTCACGCAGATCATCAGCGCAGCTGGCGAGGCCCGGATCGCGCTCGAGGGCGGAGCGCACGATGCGCTCCGCCGAGCCAGCGAGGCTCAGCGCGCCGTCGCCCTCATCGGGCGCAAGCAGTGCCGCGGCACCGCGCGTACCCTCGACGAGGACGTCGGCGAAGCGCAGGCGCTCGCGCTCCTGCTCGAGCAGCGGGATCTCCCCCGGCTGCGGATTGATCGTGGCCATCCGCTCAGCGATGCCCTCCAGCTCTGCGACGCGGCTGGCCAGCCCAGCGGCCTCGATCTCGGCAGCCTCGCGGGCGCTGCGAGCGGCGGTCAGCTCGCGCCAGGCCACGCCCATCGTCCGCAGCCGCTCCTCCTGCTGCTCGCCTGCGAAGGCGTCGAGGATGGCCCGCTGCGCTGCCGGTCGAGACAGGCGACGCGACTCGTGCTGCGAGACCACGCCAACGAGGCGACCACCGGCCGTCTCAAGCGCACCGCGAGTAGCCCCGCGCCCACCAACGAGCGTGCGCCCACGTCCGTCGCGGCTGACGCGGCGAGCCACCAGCAGGCCCTCCTCAACGTCGTCCACCAGCTCGCGAACGCCGTCGAGCGCCTGGTCGGCAAGGATGTCATCATCAATGCGGAACGTCGCTTCGACGTATACCTCCTGACCGTGCGGGCCAACCAGCCCCGACTCGCCCTTGGCACCCAGCACGAGCCCAAGCGCGCCGGTCATGATCGTCTTACCCGCGCCCGTCTCGCCCGTGATGACGGTCATCCCGGGGGCCGGCTCGAGCTCCGCGGTGCGGACCACGACGAGGTTGTCGACTCGGAGGCGCTCCAGCATGTCAGTGGCCGAACTTATCGCGATAGCGGGAGAGGAAGGGGCGCTCCGGCAGAACTCCCAGCCGGGCCACCTCTCGGGACATGCGTACCGTCGCGACCTCGCCGGCGGCAAGCGACGCCACTGGATGACCGTCGACGACGATTCGGCTCGGCACGTCGCGCGTGCGCGACACGACGCGAACGTCGTGGCCGGGCGCGAGCACCAGCGGACGCCCATCGAGCGAGTGCGGCGCTATAAACGTGACGACCATGGCGTCGACGCCCCAGCTCAAGACTGGCCCACCCGCCGAGAGGCTGTACCCCGTCGACCCAGCCGGCGTCGAGACGAGGATGCCGTCGCAGCCGCGACGCCCAAGGTCGATGCCGTTGACGGCCCACTCGAGGACGGCCATGCGGCCCAGCCCGTCGGCCGTGACGAGCACGTCATTGATCGCGACGAAGCGACCCTCAGGCGTCTCGACTGCAACCGTCGGCAGGTCGACGATCTCGATGCCTCCTTCGAGAATCGTTGGCAGCGACGAGATCAGCTCGCCGGCGCGCAGCGTCGTCAGAAAACCAAACGTCCCGTAGTTGACGCCAACGCAGGCAACCTCACGATCAATCACACGATGGAGCGCGCGCAGCATCGTGCCGTCGCCGCCGAGGACGAGGATGAGGTCGACCTCGTCGGGGCGGTCAACGCTGACCGGCTGAAGGTTGGGATGCTTGAGGGCCTCCTCCTCGCTCAGCACCAGCTCCACGCCGCGCGCGGCGAGTGCGGACGCAAGCTCGGGCAGCACCTCGCGCGTCACGGCAGCCTCGCCGTGCGTGATCAGCAGGAGCCGACGGACGCTAGGCGTCATCAACGGCGCTGCTAGCGATGTCGTCGGGGTCGGGGTGGGTGTCACTGGCAAGGGGGTGGTCGTGGGAGACGATGGCGAGCGGATACTCATGGTTGCCGGCCGGACCGGGGAGGCCCGAGTCGCGAGCGGTGATCGGCACTGCGCCGAGACTGGAAGCGTAGCGGGCGACGTTCGCGACTGCTCGCCGTCGCACGGCCGCAGCGCGCACAACGCCGCCCTTGCCGACGTCGCCTGGTGCAGCCTCGAACTGCGGCTTGACCAGCACGATCGCCCGCCAGGGCGCACGGGCACACGCAAGCGCCGGCCCAAGGATGTGCCGGAGCGAGATAAAGGAGACGTCGGCGACGATCAGGTCGGGTGCAAATGGAAGCACCTCTGGCACAAGCCCGCGCGCGTTCGTGCGCTCCAGCACGGTGACCCGCGGGTCGCTGCGGACCTTCTGGTCGAGCTGGCCATAGCCGACGTCGACCGCCACGACGGCCGCTGCGCCGCGCTGGAGCAGGCAGTCCGTAAAGCCCCCGGTCGATGCACCAATGTCGAGCGCCTGAGCCCCAGTGACCTCCCACACAAGGTGCTCGAGAAACCCGTCGAGCTTATCGCCCGCCCGGGAGACGAACTTCGGCAGCTGCACCACGACGAGCTCCTGCTCCGCGTGGACGGCCTGACCTGCCGTCTTCGCCGGGCTGCCATCGACGGAGACGAGCCCGGCCAGCACCCACGCCTGCGCCTTCGACCGCGTGGGTGCGAGGCCACGCTCAACGAGCGCGTGATCGAGCCGCTCACGTGGTCTCCGCTCAGCCATGCCTACCGATCGCGGCGGTAGACGAGCTCGACGACCGCGCGCAGCGCAGACGGATCGCCTGGCAGCTTGTCAAGCAGAGCGGCGGCGGTCTCCCACGACGCCTCGACCTGCTGCTGGGCCTGCTCGAGACCCAGGACCGTCACGTACGTCGACCGCTCGTTGGCAACGTCGGACCCAGCCGTCTTGCCGAGCGCCTCACTCGTGCCGGTGGCGTCGAGCACATCGTCCACGATCTGAAAGCCAACGCCGACCTCGGCAGCGAGAGCCGCATACGCCGCACTCTCGATCGGTGTAACGGTGCAGAGCGCGAGGCCCATCCGAACACCTGCCTCAATCAGACACCCGGTCTTGAGTCCGCACATTCGGCGCAGCGAGGCCTCGTCAGGCTGCGCGACCGGTCGGAGATCGAGAAACTGGCCGCGCACCATGCCGTCCGTCGCGCGCGCCAATTCTCGGATCACCGCAAGCCGTGCGAGCGGCTCAGTGCCGACGTCCTCAGCGACCAGGCGGAACGCCTGCGCGAACAGTCCGTCACCGACCAGCACCGCGACGTCCTCTCCGTGCACGACGTGCGTGGTCGGACGACCCCGCCGGAGCTCATCATCATCGAGGGCGGGCAGGTCGTCGTGCACGAGCGAGAACGTGTGGATCATCTCGAGCGCACAGGCGCTCGGCAGGGCACGTACCAGGTCGCCGCCGAGCGCCTCGACCGTGGCCAGCAGCAGCACAGGGCGAAGCCGCTTGCCTCCCGCATCGATCGGATAGCGCAGAGCGGCGGCAAACGGCGCAAGGTCGGCGTCGCCGCCGATCAGCGTGTCGCTGTGCTGGCGTAGCGCCGACTCGACCTGGGCGCTCAGCCGCCCGATCGCAGCCGAATCAGAGGAGGTCGAGCTGCCCATCGCCGCGGTCCTCCGTGAGCGCCCGACGGCGCCGGTCGATTTCGGCAGAGAGCTGACGCGTCGTCTCCTGCAGCTCCTCGAGCGCCACGACAGCATCCTCCGGCGTCACCACGCCCTCCAGCTGCTGCTTGGCGGTCTCAAGCCGTGCCACCAGCTCTCCGAAAGGGTCCTGCTCGCTCATATCCGCAGATTACCGGTTCGACCCCGGCGTCAGTGTCCACGACCGCGAGCGCGCGCAGCCGCGCTGAGGATGCCGTTGACAAACGAGGCGGCCTCAGGCGAGGCGTACCGGCGAGCAAGGGCGACGGCCTCGGCGATCGCGACGGCAGCGGGCGGGTCCTCCTGATCGAGCTCGAGCAGGGCGACCCGCAGCACGGCGCGCTCAACCGGCGCGATCCGCTCGACGCTCCACCCCTCCGCCCGCAGGTCAATCTCCTCGTCGAGCCCACGCCGATTGGCCTCGACCCCGTCGATCAGCCCACGACCGTACGCCGGCAGGGGACGCCCAGCGTCGACCTCATGCTGGCGAACGATCTGCTCCATCGCGTGGCCGGTGAGGTCCTCTTGGTACAGCAGCATCACGGCCGCGCGCCGCGACTGCCGACGCGACCCGTCGGCATCCTTGACGGGCTCCTGAGCGGCCAAGGCTAGCCCTCCCCGAGCATGGTCAGCGTGTCGCCGACCTCGGTCAGGTACGTCGTCGTATACGTTCCTGCACGGAAGTTTGGCTCGTCGACGATCTCGCGCAGGAGCGCGCTCGTCGTCGGAATGCCATCAATCACCAGCTCGTCGAGCGCCCGGGCCGCACGTGCCAGCGCGGCGTCACGCGTTGGAGCGTGCACGATCAGCTTCGCGATCATCGAGTCGTAGAACGGCGGTACGGTCGAGCCGTCCTCAACGAACGTGTCGATGCGGATGCCCGGCCCGAGCGGTGGGCGGAAGCGCTCAATGCGGCCAGGACCGGGTCGGAAGCCGTGCAGCGGGTCCTCCGCGTTGATGCGGAACTCAATCGCGTGCCCGTTGGCCGTGCGTCCATCCCAGTCCGGAAGCCCCTCGCCGCCGGCGACGAGCAGCTGCGCCTGCACGAGGTCGAAGCCCGCCACGACCTCGGTCACCGGATGCTCGACCTGGAGCCGCGTGTTCATCTCCATGAAGTAGAACGACTGGTCGTCTCCGACGAGAAACTCAATGGTCCCCGCACCGGCGTACTTAAGGCTCTCAACGGCGGCTCGAGCAGCCTCCATCATCGTCGCGCGCGTCTCGGCGGCGAGAAACGGCGACGGCGACTCCTCGATCAGCTTCTGGTGGCGGCGCTGGATCGAGCACTCCCGCTCGCCAAGGATGAGCCCGCCGCCCTTGCCGTCCCCCATCACCTGAATCTCAACGTGATGCGCGTTGATGACGGCCTTCTCAAGGTACATGCCCGAGTCGCTGAAGGCCGCCTCCGCCTCGGCGCTGGCGGCGAGGAAGGCATCGCGCAGGTCCTCGGGGCGATGGACCAGCCGCATGCCCTTGCCGCCGCCGCCCGCAGCAGCCTTGAGCAGCACGGGGTAGCCGGCCTGCTCCGCAACGACTAGCGCCTCGTCAGGGCCCGCCAGCCGACCAGCGGAGCCGGGCACGAGCGGCAGCCCGGCGGCGCGCATCGTGTCCTTGGCAAGGGCCTTGTCGCCCATCGTCTCAATCACCTCTGCAGACGGTCCGATCCAGACCAGATCGTGCTCGGCGCACGCCTCGACGAGCGCGGTGCTCTCAGCGAGAAAGCCATAGCCGGGATGGATCGAGTCGCACCCCGTCGTCAGCGCGGCAGACACGAGGCGATCGACCCTCAGATACGAATCGACTGCAGCGGGCGGGCCGATCTGCACGGCGCGATCCGCCATGCGGACGTGCATGGCGTCGCGGTCGGCCGTGGAGTGCACGGCCACCGACTCAATGCCGAGCTCGCGGCAGGCGCGGATGATCCGCACGGCGATCTCACCCCGGTTCGCGACGAGGCAGCGACGCAGCACCGAGGGCCTCAGGACCCGCTGGGGTCGATCTCGAACAATGGCTGGCCGAACTCGACGGCCGAACCATCGTCAACGAGGATCTGCTTGATGGTGCCGGCGACGTCCGACTTGAACTCGTTGAACAGCTTCATCGCCTCGAGGATGCACAGCACCTGACCGACCTCCACCCTCGCGCCGACCTCGACGAACATCGGCTC
>CAMDVX010000015.1 GCA_945877865.1 Bifidobacterium breve
GATTCGTCTGCAGCGGCCAGGGCGGTGGCTCGTCTCGATCACGCCCGTGCGGATGGGTGTCACCGGCACGCCCTCGACGACGCGCGTCAGGGTCAAACGCGCCGACGCCCGCCCTGCCGGCTGAGCCGGTCACGGGCTAGACGCCTAGCGCACTGGCAGAGGGCGGGCGTTGGTGGTGTTGATAAGCCGTAGGCGCGAATCTCGGGTTTCGGCGCTTGTGCTCACCGACCCGACCTTGGCGAGGTCACCTGGGAACCCATCGACGCCTGTACGAGGCGCATCGTGGCCTCGTACGCAGCGCGGCAGAGCGGCCTGTTGGCGTGGGGTTGACGGGGGTTTTGCGCGCGGTCATGCTGTGCGCATGAGCACGTATTGGCCGTGTGCGCATATTGGAGTATGGCGCCAACGACTGCGGGGGGGCGTCTGCGTTGTGCTCGCGCTCGTCTGTGGCCTTGCCGGTGCGCAGGCGGCTTTAGCCGCGAGCCCACCAGCGCCGATCTCGGCCGAGACCGCCGTCAGCACCGGCTACGACTATGCCGGGAGTGCAGCGCTGCTGTCGGATGGGTCGGCAATCATCACCGGGCGCTTCGATGGTGCGACGTTGGCCCTCGGGGGCGCTGTCCTCACCAACGCGAACCCTGGCTCACCGGCTGCGTTTGTTGCAAAGCTGCGTGCGGATCGTTCATGGGCGTGGGCGAAGAGTCCCGCCGGTAACGGAACGGTCTTGGTCGATTGCGTGTCGGCGTCGTCGGATGGTTCGGCGATCATCACGGGGAGTTACGACAGCACGAATCTCGTGTTCGAGGGTACGACTCTTACCAACCCTAGCGCTGGCTTTACTGAGGTGTTTGTTGCAAAGCTGAATGCGGATGGTGCGTGGGCGTGGGCTAAGAACGTCGTCAGATCAATGAACGGTGGTTTTGGCAGTTGTGTCTCTGTGTTGTCGGATGGTTCGGCGATCATCGCAGGGAGTTTCACGGGTGCGAACGCAGTGTTTGGGGCGGTTACGCTCACCAACCCTAACGTTTTTGCAAACGATGCGTTTGTTGCGAAGCTGAATGCGGATGGTGCGTGGGCGTGGGCTACGAACCCGACCGGCACCGGCGGTGAAAGTGCCGCCGGCGTGTCCGTCTTATCGGATGGTTCATCGATTATCGCGGGGACCTACACGTCTTCTTCAGTGCTGTTTGGGACGACCATCCTCCCTGACCCGGGTGGATCGGGGGTCGGCGTGTTCGTGGCCAAGGTGCGTGCGGATGGCTCGTGGGCGTGGGCCACGAGCGCTGTCGGCGGACTCACCCATACGGATGTGGCCGGTGTGTCGGTGGCGGTGGATGGTTCGGCGATTATCACCGGGCAATTCGAGGCGCTGGCGATGGTGTTTGGGGCCGACACGCTCGTAGGCCTCACGATTGATGCGTTTGTCGCGAAAGTGAATGCAGATGGTTCATGGGTCTGGGCCAAGAGCGCCACCAGCAGTCGTGATGACTCTGGGCAGAGCGTGTCGGTGTTAGCGGATGGTTCGGCGATCATCACCGGGAACTTCCACGGTGATGCATTGGCATTTGGGGGAGGTCTGACGCTTACCGAGTCGTACACGGGTTTAGGGTATGTCTCCGGATCCTTCGTTGCGAGAGTTACTGCGGACGGTTCGTGGGCGTCGGCTTGGAACCCTACGAGCACTACCGGCCTATTTCGAGCCCGCAGCGTTTCGGCGTTGCCGGATGGTTCGGTCTTGACGGCGGGGAACTTTGAGGGTGATGTGGCGTTCGGGGGGAGCATTGCTCTTACCGCCAGCGATGCCGCCAATGGCGACTTGTTCATTGCGCATTTTCTTGATCTTCCGCAGGCTCCCAACGTTCCTACCGCGGTGGTCACTGGGGTTTCGGCGGCGGTTAGCGTTGCGCCGCTTGCGGGTGGGTCTGTCGTTTCGTATCAGGTCGTTTCGGACACGGGCGGGAAGGCGTGCACGATCGTGGTGCCGGCGACGGGCTGTGTTGTTGAGGGGCTCGTGGCTGGGATTGCGTACCGGTTTCGTGTGGCTGCGACGAATGCTGTGGGGACCGGTCTTGCGTCGTCATGGTCGGAGTCTGTGCTGGCGCCAATCACGCCGAATCCGTCGACTGCGCCGACGGCACCGACTGCGCCGACGAGGATCAGGTGGTCGCAGCCAACCCAGAGCGTTCGTGTGGGGCAGGTGCTGCTGGCAACCTTTACGGCCGCGGCCGACTCAACCTACATGATTACCGCGACGCCGAGCACGGCCGGCCGCGGCGGTGCTCGGGCCGCCACGGTTGTGCGTGGTACGTGCAGGATCAAGACGAAGCAGCAGAGGCGCATGGCGACGTGCACGATTCGTCTGCAGCGGCCAGGGCGGTGGCTCGTCTCGATCACGCCCGTGCGGATGGGTGTCACCGGCACGCCCGCGACGACGCGCGTCAGGGTCAGCGGGGCGCGACCTGCCCTGCCGGCTGAGCCGGTCACGGGCTAGACGCTCAGCGCGCGAAGAGGGCGTGCGTCGTGCTTGCCGATGCAGCTACGACCTGTTCCACGGCGCTCCGTGGGATCAATGGTGGACAAACCGTAAGGTGCGCTTCGACCACTAAAGCGCGTCAGCACCACGTGAGGGCGCTGCGCGGACTCGGGGAGCACGTCGTCCTCGAAGCAAAGGGACGTGGCCTACCGATGCGGCAGTCGGCAGCGTCAGGCGACGCGGCGGGCGCTGCGTCTAGAGCGCGCGCTGCACTTTGCCGGCCTTCAGGCAGCGAGTGCAGACGTAGGCGCGGACGGCAACGCCATCCTTGAGAATGCGCAGCTTCTGGAGGTTCGCCTCGAAGCGACGCTTGGTGGCGACCATGGAGTGGCTGCGATTATTGCCGAAGCCGGGGCCTCGACCGCAGGAGGAGCAGATGCGCGACATGCAGGCAGTATGCTGGATCGCCTCGGCTGCCGCAAACGGCACCCGCCCCAGCCCACTCTGCATCGTGCCGAATCCGCCTCTCCTCAGACTCGCCCTCGGCGCCCGCAACCGGCTGGCGGAGGAGGCTGCGCGCCTCAACCAGATCAACGTCTACCCGGTTGCCGACGGTGACACGGGCTCCAACATGCTGCAGACGGTTGAGGCGGTCGTGGCTGCGCTGCGCCTCGATCCGGTCGATCCAGCGCAGGCGGTCGGCGAGGCCGCCCTGCTTGGCGCGCGCGGCAACAGCGGCACGATTCTCGCCGCGCTCATTCAGACGGCGGCAACGCAGCTTGGCGGTGGGTCGGCCACGGGAGCTGCCGTAGCAGCCGCGCTCAGAGCCGGTGCTGAGGCTACGTACCGAGCGGTGCCGGAGCCGGTGGAGGGGACGATGCTGACGGTGGCTCGCGCGTTGGCCGCTGCGAGCAGCGGTGATGACCCGCGGGCCGCGATCGACAGCGCCCTCGCCGGGGCGCGGGTGGCGCTCGCCTCGACGCCACAGCAGCTGGAGCGGCTGCGCGCAGCGGGCGTCGTTGACGCGGGTGGCGCGGGCTTAGTGGCGATCCTCGAGGGCCTTGCCGACGTGCTTGCCGGCGGTAGCGTGGTTGCTGCCGCTGGCGTCGTCGCGCCGCTACAGCCGCACGCTGCGGATCCCACGAGCCGCTATCGCTACTGCGTCGGCTTCGTGGTTCGTGGCACGGACCTCGGCGGCCTGCGCGTCGCCGCGCAGGCCTGGGGCGACTCCGTCGTGGTCGTCGGTGACGATCGTTTGTCGCGGGTCCACGTGCATGCCGACGACCCGGACGCAGTGATGGCTGCTGCAGCGCGGTTGGGCACGGTCTCCGAGCCGGCCGTCTCGGAGCTACGAGGCGAGGTGCCGCTGGCTGCGGGCGGGAGGGCGGTCGTGGCCGGCACTGCGATCGTCTACGACTCGACAGCCGACCTGCCGGTGGCCGAACGGGACTCGTGGCGGATGGTGCCGCTGACGCTGCGCTTCGGTGACGAGGAGCTACGCGACTACGTCGACCTGTCGGTCGAGGCGTTCTACCAGCGGCTGGCGTCGTCGCCACACCATCCGCGCACCTCGCAGCCCTCTCCCGGCGCCTTTGCCGCGGTCTATCGAGAGCTGCTTGAGACGTACGAGCACGTCGTCTCAATCCACCTCTCGTCGAAGCTGAGCGGCACCTGGGCATCGGCAACGGCGGCGGCAGCCGGCTTCGATGGACGCGTTCGCGTGGTCGATAGCGGCGGCGTGTCAATGCCGCTCGCGCTGGCGATCGTGCGTGCACAGGCGGCGCTTGACGCAGGCGTCCCGGTCGAGGACCTGCCGGCGGTCATCGACGCCGTGCGGTGCAGCAGCGGCTGCCTGTTTAGCGTGCCGACGCTTGAGTACCTGCAGCGGGGTGGTCGCATTGGTCGGGCACAGGCGCTGGTCGGCACGCTGCTTGGGGTCCGACCAATCCTTGCGATTGAGGACGGTGAGGTCGTGCCGGCAGCGAAGGTGCGTGGGGCTGAGCGCGTGCTTGCTGGGCTGGTCGAGGAGTTCGTCCGCCGCTCCGCGCCGCATCCGACGATTGACGTGGCCATCGCCCACGCGGCCGATCCGGCGGCGGCTGCGGAGCTTGCGGCGCTGGTGCGCGCATCGCGCGACGGGATCGCCTCGCTGCGCACCCTCACCCTTGGCGCTGTCGTCGGCGCGCACGCGGGTCCGGGCGCGCTCGGCGTTGCCTACGTCGCCTCCTCAGCCTGAGGTCTGCCTCGGCGGAGAACGACCTGTGGGCGCGCGTCGCTGGCGGCGATGAGCCAGAGCCCGCTCGACGGCGGGCTACTCCCCGTCGATTTCGGCAGCTGCCCGTCGGGCCTTGCGCTCTCGATGTTCGGCCGCGAGCCTCGCGCCCTGGGTGATGGCTCAACCAGGGCCGTAGACGGGACGCTTGAGGATGGTCGTGACGACGGCCACCACAACCCAGGCTCCGATTAGCGCATAGATCCACCAGCTCATGCGAAGAGCCTAGCAGTCCACTGCGGTCGTTATACTGTTGAACATAAGCGTAATCGTGCTATAGTGCGCAACATGAGCGAATATCAGATCACCTATTGGCGCGATATCCCCTCCATGGTCACCGCGCGCGATGGTGACGATACCGCGAGAGCCCAGCTGGCTCAGCGGTTTCAGGAGGCCATTGACGAGGCAGCGATGCGCGTCGGAGCTGCTGATGCAGATGCCTACATGGAGGGCTGGCGCAAGGGTGATTGGCTGGCTGCCGATGGCACGCCGACCGAGGTTGCTGATCGCGTGACGATCGAGCTGGAGGCCGAGCTCTCTGAGGATCGGCTGACGGCGCTGCTCGACGACCTCGGACCCGCGAGCGCAGGAGAGGCATCGTGAGCGGCATCTACGAGATTCTTGAGTCGGGCGGGCTGATCCTCGGCGACGGTGCCATGGGCACCATGCTCCAGGACGCCGGGCTTGACGACGGCGGAGCGCCGGAGCTGTGGAACGTGGAGCGGCCTGAGGTGATCGAAGCCATCCTCGAGGGGTATGCGGCAGCTGGCTCTCAGCTCCTGACGACCTGCACCTTCGGAGGAACGCGGCCGCGCCTCGAGATGCATGATCTTGGTGACCGCGTTGAGGAGATCAGCAAGGCCGGCGCGCAGGTTGCCCGCGGCGTTGCGGACCGGCATCCCGGCACGTTCGTCCTTGGCGACGTCGGCCCAACCGGTGACCTGATGGAGCCGATGGGCACGCTCACGCCAGAGACAGCCAAGGAGCTGTTCGCCGAGCAGATTCGCGGTCTCGTTGCGGGCGGAATTGATGCGATCTTGATCGAGACGATGAGCGATCTTGACGAGGTTGAGGCAGCCGTCCGCGCCGCCCAAGCTGAGGCGCCCGGCCTGCCGATCCTCGTGACGATGTCGTTCGACACGAACCTCCGCACCATGATGGGCGTCAAGCCGAGTCAGGCCGTTGAGGCAATTGCTGGTTTCGGGGTGCGCATCATCGGAGCGAACTGTGGCCGTGGCCCCGACGAGATCAAGATCATGGCCAGCGAATTGGTCGCTGCTCGTCCCGAGGGTGTCTTTCTGATGACGCAGTCGAACGCGGGCCTGCCAAAGCTCGTCGGCGACACCTTTGCCTACGACGGTACTCCCGAGGTGATGGAGGAGTACGCCAAGGAGATGCGCGCGCTTGGCATCAACGTGATCGGTGCCTGCTGCGGCTCGACGCCGGCGCACATCGAGGCCATGCGTCCCGTCGTGCTGGCGTAGCGGAGACGTACGGAAGGTACCTCTTGGCCGAGGGCCTTGCGCGACACGGTTAGCCAGTCGACTACGCGCTGCCGCAGCGTGGAACGCCTGCGGGTCCCGGCTGTGGCCCGCAGGCCAAGCTGTGCTCGGGGCAGGCGAACGGCAGACGGGGCATGCCGCGGCAGCGGGCCGAGCGGATCCTCGCCGGGGTCGATCTCAACCGGGATGCCGTAGGCCTCGCTGAGAGCCAGTGCGAGCTCGGCCGCCGGCACCGCGCGCAGCTGGCCCGCCTCCCAGGTGAAGACGAAGCAGAGTCCATCCGTTGTCGCCGCGTGGACCCGGAGCGCCTGTGGGTAGGCATGCCCCGCGCGCCACCCGCGCTGGTGGCGCAGCACATCGCCCCAGAGCGCGACGTCACCTGTCACGGCCCGCAGGCCACGAGTATCGGCTGCGTCGAGGAGCGCCGCACCGCGTGAGCGCCAGGCGTGGACGCCGCACGTGCAGCCCTCGGCTGGTGCATCGTGGTTCGGCCGGGCTCTGCCCGTAGGTCGTAGTCCGAGCGGGGGAATCCACGTCGTGGTGCCGCAACGCGCGGAGAGGGCCTCGCGCGGCGTCCAGACGTGGCGTCGATAGGGAGAGCACAGCACGGGCTCGCCCGCTGGGTTGATCCGCACGGTCCAGGAGCGATACCCGATGATCGGCTCGACCAGGTCGGGGACGACGTAGGCCGGCTCGCCCGTCATACCGGCAGCGGCTCGCGCTCGCGATCCGGAGTGGGTGCCGGCTCTGGCGTGGGCTCCGGCCGACGAGCCGGCACCGGTGGATGGACCGGCTCGACGACGATGCGCTCCTGCTCCTCACCAATGTCCATCACGGAAGGGTGCCATACGCGGAGCCGTTCAGCACGCTCGGCGGCACGAGCATCGCGCCCTCGCGTGGATCGCCGGGCAGCGCCGCCGCCAGCGTTGCGCCGAGGTCTGCGCAGCGCGAGAGCACGATCGCACTGGCAGCCGCATCGAACGCATCCTCGCTCGACCCGGCACGCTCGATCAGGCGCCCCGTCTGGCGCGCGTTCGCCTGCAGCCAGCGAGCGCGAGCGGGGCCAGACGACTTGGCGACGGGGCCGGTCAGCAGCCGAGGCCAGATCTCTGCGATGAGGTGCGGCGCAACCGCGTCGAACGGCCAGATCGACCAGCCGGCCGCCCGCAGCTGCGGCAGGAATGGCATGCCACGAATGGTGCCCGTACCGACGGCCCCAGCGCCACCGATCTGGAAGACGCTCTTCGGCTGGATGCCACCGACGGCCCAGCCTTCCTCGCACGCCCGCAGCTGAGCCTCGTCGCCCCGGCGAACGCCTGGCCGGCCCCAAAACGGTGGTGCGCAGTCGGCGAGCCACCGCTCGCCCTGCTCCGCGACTAGCGGCCACAGGTCGTGCGTCTGACGGCAGCCGAGCCGGTCGAGGAACCAGGCGGGGTACGAGAAGGCGAAGTCGACGCCGACGAGCGCCTGCGGTACGGCCAGCCGTCGCTGCACAAGCCAGTCGGCCACCTCTGCGCGCGTGCGACCGTCCTCCAGCAGCTCCAGCCGCCCGCCAACAGCCTCGGCGATCCAGATGCGCCGCTCGGCGCCGGACCTCGCTCCGGACCAGTCGATGGCGATCACGCGCGTCATGCGGAGACTCTCGCAGACCGACGCCGGTGGGGGCGATCGTCACAATGTGCTGGTGCTCGCTCGGTTTCCCGGAGTGGTGGAAGATGCTGCGCTGCCTCGGCCGCGCACTGCACCCGCGCCCGGCCGCTTCGAGCAGGCGATCACCGGCCCGGCTAAGCGCGTTGCGGCCCTGCACGGCCTCGGCATCAAGACCCGGGGCGATCTGCTCGAGGAGCTGCCGTTTCGGTTTGAGGACATGACGGCGATGCGGACGATTGCCGAGGTGGTGCAGGCTGGTGGCGACGACGTTGCGGTCGTCGGACGGGTCGGGTCGATTACGGAGCGCCCCACCCGGCGCGCGGGCCTGCGAATCCTGACGGCCCGTCTCAGCGACGACTCTGGCGAGCTGTCGCTGACGTGGTTCAACCAGCGTCACCTCGCGCGCACGCTTGAGCCCGGCACGCGTCTGGTGGCCCGCGGCCAGCTGAAGCTCGGGCCGCGCGGCGCCGAGCTGACGGTGCGCACCCATGAGGTGCTCGGCTCGCCGGACGAGACGAGCGTCCAGTCGATGCCGGGGCTCGTTCCGGTCTACCACGCGTCCTCGCAGGTTTCGACGGCCGTGCTGCGGACGCTCGTCGCCGAGGCGCTCGTCGACCTCGCAGACGTCATCGTCGATCCGCTTCCGGTCGACCTGCGCATGCTCCACCGCCTGCCGCTGCGACGCGACGCAATCCATGCTGGCCATCGTCCGACTGGACTGAAGGCGGCGCGCCGCGCTCGTCGTCGGCTCGCCTACGAGGAGCTGCTGCTGCTGCAGCTAGCGCTGCTCGCTCACCGCCGAGCCAGCGATGCGCAGGCCGGGGCGGTGGCGCTCGGATCACCGGGTCCGCTGTCGCGCGCCTTCAGGGACGGCCTCCCGTTTGCGTTGACGGCGGCGCAGGAGCGGGCGCTTGCAGCGGTCGACCTCGACCTTGACGCCACCCAGCCGATGCAGCGCCTGCTCGAGGGCGATGTCGGCTCCGGTAAGACCGTGGTTGCCTTCGCAGCGCTGGTCCGCGCCGTCGAGCGAGCGGGGCAGGCGGCGCTAATGGCCCCGACGGAGGTGCTCGCCCTGCAGCACCTGCGGACGGCCGAGCGCCTGCTGGAGCCGCTCGGCATCGAGGTCGTCTACCTGTCGGGCGACGTCCCCGACAGAGAGCGCCGGGCGCGCCGCGCGCGGATCGAAGCAGGCCAGCCGCTCGTGGCGATTGGCACGCACGCGATCCTGCACACGACGTTCGCCGCTCTCAACGTCCTCGTCGTTGACGAGCAGCACCGCTTCGGCGTCGCGCAGCGGGCCGCGCTTGCGGCGCGCAGCGTCACGGCACCGCACGTCCTCCACATGACGGCCACGCCGATCCCGCGGTCGCTCGCGCTGACGGCGTTCGGCGACCTCGACCTCAGCGTGATCGACGAGCTACCCCCCGGGCGGAAGCCAATCAAGACCAGCATCGTGCCCGAGGCGAAGCGCGAGGACGGCTACCGCTGGATCGTGGAGCAGGCCAACGCGGGCCATCAGGCCTACGTCGTCTGCGCACTGGTGGAGGGCAATCCGGAGGTGGAGGCGCGCGCGGCTGAGGACGAGGCGGCACGTCTGGCGGCGGGGCCGCTGCGCGAGCTGCGGGTGGCGTGCGCCCATGGGCAGATGCCATCGGCCGAGCGCCAGCGCGTGATGGCGGCCTTTGCTGCAGGCGACGTTGACGTGCTCGTCGCGACGACGGTCATCGAGGTTGGCATTGACGTGCCAAACGCATCGGTGATGGTCATCGAGGACGCCGACCGGTTCGGTCTCGCACAGCTCCACCAGCTACGAGGGCGGGTGGGGCGTGGCGCTGAGCAGTCGCACTGTCTGCTGTATGCGTCGTCCGAGCCGACACCCGATGGGCGCCTGCGCCTCGAGGCCATCCTCGGCCACACCAGCGGGTTCGAGCTGGCGGAGATCGACCTTCAGATGCGTGGCGAGGGCCGCCTGCTGGGCGAGGCGCAGAGCGGACGCAGCGATCTACGCCACGCCCGCCTGCACCGCGACCGCCGGCTGCTGGAACGCGCCCGGGCAGATGCCGCTCGCATCCTCCGTGACGGCGGCGACGAGATCCTCGAGCTGGCCGCCGGCGAGCGCTTCGGCGAGCTGATCGCTGCGCTCCGACGAGCCTGAGGAATGCGGCGCCGAGTCTGCTGCGGCGGTGATCGCCACCGGACCGGCGGTTACCGCGCTGCGGCCGCTAGGCTCGCCGACCACGAGGGCCGCGCCCAGGCCGCCTGCAGTCGGGCAGTGAGCAGCGGCCAGTCGCTAAGGTCGACGCCGAGCCGCGGCGCTGTTGCGAAGCGTCCGGCGAGCGCGCAGTCGGCGATGCCAAAGCCGTCGAGCTCGTTGAGCAGCACCTCAAAGGCAGTCAGGACCGGCGTGAGCGCCTGCAGCGCAGCCGCCTTGGCCCGTGGATCGGTACGTCTCTCACGATCGGCGAGGTAGCGCAGCATCGTATTCGACTCGTAGAGGGCGAAGCCGTCGTCGACGAGCAGGGGGATGGTGGCGAAGGGATGGCGCTCGCCGTACCACGGCGGGCAGAGCGGTCCCAGTGCGACCGCGATCGCCTCGTACGCGATCTCCGCCTCGGCGAGGAGGAAGCGCAGCTTCTGCGCGTTCGTTGAGAGCGCATTGTCGTAGAGCGTCAGCGGCATGCGGCGAGTTGGGTCGGGCCGGAGCATCGCCACGATACCCTCACAGCATGCGTATCGTCGCCGGCCAGCACCGCTCGCGTCGCCTCGCCGTCCCGCCGGGCACGGGCGTGCGGCCCACCTCGGACCGCGCGCGCGAGGCCGTGTTCGCCTCGCTCGGTCCAGCCGTGCATGACGCGCGCGTGCTCGACCTGTTCGCGGGATCAGGGGCGATGGGGCTCGAAGCCCTCTCTCGGGGAGCGGCATCCTGCCTGTTCGTGGAGCGCGACGCCGCGGCGCTCGCGGCGATTCGGGCGAACGTCGCGGCGCTTGGTGAGCAGGAGCGTGCCACCGTCGAGCGGGGCAGCGCGGTGACGGTCCTCAGGCGGGTCGTGGCGGGGGGTGAGCGATTCGACCTGATCGTGGTCGACCCGCCGTACGACGACGCTCCCGACCTCGCCGGCGTGCTGGCCGACCTCCTGCCGCGGGCGCTCACGGGCGCGGGACGCATCGTGCTGGAGACGGCCGCCGGCAGCGGCATCGTCATGCCAGGGCTCGTGGAGCGGTACAACCGCCGCATTGCAGCCGCCCGGATCGTCATCCTTCAACCCATGGAGGCTGAGTGACCACGCGCATCGCTATCTGCCCGGGCAGCTACGACCCCGTCACGATGGGGCACGTCGACATCATCCGGCGGGCGGCTGCCATGTTCGACCACGTCGTCGTCGGCGTCGTGCGGCGGCCGAAGCACAAGGAGCCGCTGATTCCGGCCGAGGACCGCGTGGCGCTGCTTGAGGAATCGCTCGTTGACGTCGCTAACGTCTCGGTCGAGATGTTCTCCGATCTCGTCGTCGACTTCGCACGGCGAGCGGGCGCCTGCGCCCTCGTCAAGGGGCTCCGCGCTGTCTCCGACTTCGAGTGGGAGTTTCAGATGCAGCAGCTCAACAAGCACCTCGCGCCGGAGATCGAGTCGGTCTACCTGGCGGCCTCAGGTCGCTACATGTTCGTCTCGTCGAGCGGTGTGCGTGAGATCGCCGCGTTCGGAGGACCGGTCGAGGATCTCGTGCCGCCCTGCGTCGGACGGTGGTTCGCGGACCATCCGTCGAGGCCGAACCTGTAAAGTAGTTCTCATGGATGTTCTCGTTCTCATTGACAAGCTTGACGAGCTGGTCCACAACGCCAAGGCCGTGCCCCTCACTGATCAGGTGCGGATTGATCGCGAGGAGATCTGGGAGATCCTGGACCAGATGCGCGCGACCATCCCTGACGAGATCAAGCAGGCGCGCTGGATCGTCAAGGAGCGTCAGGAGATGCTCGGCGAAGCCAAGCGCGAGGCGGAGCGCATCGTCGTCGAGGCGCGTGAGATCGCGCAGCGAGAGGCCTCGCAGCAGGAGGTCGTGCGGCTCGCTGAGCGCCAGGCCCAGGAGATCCTCGAGAGCGCGCGTCAGCGGGAGCGAGAGATCCGGATCGGTGCGGAGGACTATGCGGACGAGATCCTCGGAACCCTCGAGGGCAACCTCGGCAAGTTCCTCGGCGCCGTCCAGCGTGGGCGTAGCCAGCTCGCCAGCGGATCGCCGGATCGCACGGCCGGCGGCTCGGCGCGCTTCAGCGAAATCTCCAATTAGCGACCAGCGGCACCGGCGATGATTGACGTCTCCCGACTCCGCCTCGAGCCAGGCGAGGCCCGTGCGGTCGAGGTTCCGATTGCGCTGCCGGTCATCACGATCGGCGGCGTCGACTACACGGGGCCAGCTGCCCCCGCCATCGCCCGGGTCGATCTGACGCGTCTGCGTGCTGGGCTGCTGCTGCGGCTGCGCCTCTCGACCGCCATCATCGGTCCCTGCCATCGCTGCCTTGAGGAGGCGGTCGTGCCCGTCACGATTGATGCCAGCGAGTATCAGGCTGAGCATCCCGAGCCAGGAGCCGAGTCGGAGGAGGTGTGCGACTACCTTGAAGGCGATGACCTTGATGCCGCAACGTGGGGTGCCGATGCAATCGTCCTCGCGATGCCGCTGAAGATCCTGTGCCGCGCCGACTGCGCCGGGCTCTGCCCCTCGTGTGGAACAAATCTGAACGAGCGGCCCTGCCAGTGCCCGCCGCCCGCAGCGGATGACCGCTGGGGCCCCCTGCGAGACCTCGTCACAGGCGAAGACTGACGGGTGCTGCCGCCGGGCTCCCGCGGGGTCCGCTACTGTCCGCATCGATATGGCAGTCCCGAAACGAAAAACCTCCAAGTCCCGTCGCGACAAGCGAAGGGCCCAGCATAAGATCGCGATCCCCATGGTCGCGACCTGCAGCGCCTGCTCGGCGCCCAAGCTGTCGCACCGCGTGTGCCCGAGCTGTGGCACCTATCGCGGCCGCCGCTACTCGACCACCGACGCCGCGCTGGCCTAGCGCATGGGCGTCGTCATCGCGGTTGACGCGATGGGCGGCGATGGTGCGCCAGAGGACGTCGTGGCCGGCGTCCGCATGGCTGTCGAGGACGGCTCGCTCGCGGTGCTGCTGGTCGGCGATCCGGCCGTGCTGAAGCCGCTCGTCGCCCATCAGCCGGGCATTGAGATCGTCCCGGCCGCCACGGTCGTGCCGCAGACCGCCGACCCTGCGGAGGCCATCCGCTCGGATCCCCGCTGCTCGATCGCGGTCGCAGCCCAGGCGGTGCGTTCTGGCGCAGCCGACGGCCTCGTCTCGGCCGGCCACTCGGGCGCCACGCTCGCGGCGGTCACGCTCATCATCGGCCGCCAGCGAGGCGTGTCCCGACCTGCGCTGGCCGCTGTGCTGCCGGGCGCGCTGCGGCCGACGGTGCTGATTGACGCGGGTGCCAACTTGGATTCCACGCCGGAGCAGCTGCACGCGCAGGCCCGGCTTGGCACCGCCTTTGCGCTGGAGCTCCTCGGCATCGAGCAGCCGACCTGTGGCCTGCTGACGATCGGTGAGGAGTCGGGGAAGGGAGACCTCCGCACCAAGGCCGCCCACGCGCTGCTGCTGGCGGACGCGACGCTTGCATATCGCGGCAGCGTTGAGGGTCGCGATCTGCTGACGTCGAAGGTCGACGTCATCGTCAGCGACGGGTTTGCCGGCAACATCGCCCTCAAGGCCACGGAGGGAGCCGCGCGTGAGGCGTTCAGGCGGCTGCGAGAGCAGGTGACGGGAGCACCGGCGACGCTCGCCGGCCTTCAGCTGCACACCGCGCTCGGGCGGGTGCGGGCGGATCTCGACCCCGATACCTACGGCGGAGCGCACCTGCTCGGGGCGGAGGCAGTGGCCATTATTGCCCACGGCGAGGCGCGTCCACATGGCATCGCGCAGGCGTGTCGCTACGCCGCAGCCGGGGTTCGGCTTGGCCTCCCAGCCCGACTAGCGGCGCGAACTGCGGTGGGTAGTCCGTAGGTCGCGGCGCCGCGCCTGCTAATGTCGGCCCAGTTCACGGGAGTACAAAAAGGGGTGTCACAGTGGCGGAGCGCGAAGAAGTGATGGCGAAGGTGCAGGCGATCTTGGTCGAGCGTCTCGATATCGACGAGGCCAGCATCAATGAGGGCGCGCACATGCGCGATGACCTGCAGGCGGATTCGCTCGACCTCGTCGAGCTGATCATGGACCTCGAGGAGACGTTCGGCGTGAAGATCTCCGACGAAGAGGCCCAGTCGATTGGCACGGTCGGCGACGCTGTCGACTTCATCGTCGCCCGCGCTGACTGACCAGCCCGGCCCGATTGGGGCCCGTTTGGACGCGCTCCCGGCTGCCCTGCACGCCCGGGTGCTCACGCACGCGAGCTGGGCGGCATCACCGGGCGATTCCTACGAGCGGTACGAGCTGCTCGGTGATGCCGTGCTCGACCTCGCGCTCGGGGCCCACCTGCTTGAGCGCTTCCCGGACTACGGCCAGGGGGATCTCTCCCGCATCAAGAACCAGGTCCGCTCCTCGCGTTTCTGCGCTGTCGTCGCGCGTCGCGAGCAGCTTGGTGGACGCCTGCATGCGGCCGCGGTCGGCACGAAGCACGAGGCAGAGGCCGGACGGCTCTCGCTCAACCGGTCCGTGCTCTCCGACCTGACGGAGGCGGCGCTCGGGGCGATCTTCCTGCACGACGGCTGGCTCGCTGCGCAGCAGGCGGCCGTGGCGGCGTTCTCACCGCTCGTGGAGCACGCGCTCGATCCGCGTGTCGACCCCAAGACGGCCCTCAAGGAGATCCTTGAGCGTCAGGGCCGACGTGTAGCGTACGACCTTGTGGAGACCTCTGGACCTGCGCACGCTCGTCGCTATCGGGCCGTGGCGCGGGTCGAGGGCGACGTCCTCGGCGAGGACTCTGGCCCGAGCCGGCGCGCAGCGGAGCAGGCGGCGGCGCGCCGCGTCATTCGCCTGATCGAGCCGGACGGCGACGCATGAGGCTGACCCGCATCCGGCTCAAGGGCTTCAAGAGCTTCGCCGACGAGACGGTGCTCCAGTTCGATAAGGGCGTCGGGGTGATCGTCGGACCGAACGGGTCCGGCAAGTCGAACATCGCCGAGGCGCTGCGCTGGGCGATGGCGTCGCAGGCACCTTCGGAGATGCGCGTGACGAGCGGCGTCGACGTGCTGTTCAACGGTGCTGAGGGGCGCTCTGCCGCGGGCTTGGCCGAGGTTGAGATCGTCCTCGAAGATGAGGGTGGCGTCGCCCCAGGCGGTCGGCCCGAGCTGTCGATCCTGCGCCGCCTCAGCCGCAGCGGCGATAGCGCCTACCTGCTCAACCGCGTGCCCGTTCGTCGGCTCGACGTCCACGAGGTTCTGGCCGACGTCGGCCTCGGCCGCGACAGCCACGCGATCATCGGGCAAAACCAGGTCGAGCAGGTTCTGCTGGCGAGCCCCGAGGTTCGCCGCGGGATGATCGAGGAGGTAGCCGGCCTCGGCAAGTACAAGCGGCGGCGCGTCCGCTCGCAGCAGAAGCTGAGTCGCGTCGAGCGGCACCTCATCGAAGCCCGGGTGCGTCAGGCTGATATTCAGGGCCGTCTGCGTCCCCTCGCTCTGCAGGCCTCAGCAGCAGAGCGAGCGGCCCTGCTGGCCGCCGAGCTCGTCGAGGTTCGGCTTGAGCTCGTGCTGTCGGCGCTGGCGGAGACGCGTCGCAACCGGCAGGCCCGCCAGACCAGCCTGCGCGACGCTCGCGCCGCGCAGGAGCAGCTGGATGCGGCCGCAGCAACGGTGATTGCACGACGGGAGGCCGCGGAGGCGGCGCTCGGCGCGCTCGTCAGCGAGCAAGAGGCCGCATCGCGGCTCGTGCAGCGCCTCGACGTCGGCGTCGATCGTCTGACGGAGCGGGCGGCACACCTCGCGGAGCGCGGCGACGAGTTCGCGCAGGACGCCGATCGCCTGCGAGTGCGGGCTCAGCGCCTGTTTGAGGAGGCCACGGCCACGGCCGCGGCTGCGGCGCTGGTTGAGGCCGATGCCGAGCGCGAGCGGTCCGAGCTGGCGGCGGATCCCGACGACACCGGCGTTGAGGATCGCTTTAGCGCTGCGACCCAGGCCTCCGAGGCCGCGCTGGCATCGTTGCTTGAGGCGCGCCGAGCTGAGGCCGAGCATGAAGGCAGGCTCGCGCGAGCGCAGGCCGAGGCCACGGAGAACCGCGAGCGAGCGGCCGCCGCAGAGCTGCGTCGAGACGAGCTCTCCGCGGGCGTGGGCGAGCGTGAGGCTGCCCGGCAGCTGGCACAGGCAACGCTTGAAGCCGCCCAGACGGCCGTCGATGCCGCACGGATCGCCTTGGCTGAGGCCGAGCAGGCGGAGCGTGAGGCGCGCACGGCAGCCGACGAGGCGCGAACGGTCGAGGCCGAGGTGCGGACGGCAGCGGCGCACGCCGACGCAAAGGCGCAGGGTGCGACCGCCCGGCTCGCCGAGCTGCGGCAGTCGGTTGAGCGAGGCGATGGGCTCGACGCCGCCTTGGTGCGTCTGCGTGATCGCGGCGTCTCCGTGGTCGCCGATCAGATTCGCCCAGAGCCCGGCCTAGAGCGAGCCGTTGCTGCTGTGCTGTCGTGGCGGGCGACGGAGGCCGTCGCCCGCATCGCCAGCGACGCAGTGGAGCTGCTTGCCGATGACGCGCTGGAGGGCGCTGCGCTCCTGTGCCTCGATCGTCTGCCGTCGCGGACCGCCGCCGGACCGGGCATCCCGCTGGCAGCTCGCGTCGCCGTGATCGGCGAGATCCCAGCAGGTCTGCTCGATGGCGTTCTGCTCGTCGAGCGGCCCGACGAGCTGCTCGCAGTCACGAGCGGCATCGGCGTCCTCTCCGACGGGCGCGGCTTCGATGCTGATCGCGGGATCGCCTTTCGTGCTGGTGATGCCGCCGGGCGAGCCCTTGAGCGCAAGCGCGAGCTTGGCGTCGTCGAGCTCGAGGTTGGCGAGGCAGAAGGCGAGCGCCAGCAGGCCGCGGCGCTCTTGGAGCAGGCGCTGGGCGCCCGTGAGACGGTCGAGCAGCGCGAGACTCTGGCGCGGCAGGCAGTCGGTCACGCCCGCGATGCACAGCTTCAGCTGGAGCGTGCGCTCGCGGAGGCTGCACGGCAGGCCGATCGGCTGGCACGCCTCGACGAGGCGACGGCCGAGCGCCTGCATGCGGCTGCGGAGGAGGCCAGCCAGTCGGAGGCACGGGCCGCCGCGGCACAGGCAGAGTTCGACGCGCTGCAGACGGGATTGACTGCTCTGCAGGCCCGCGTGGTCGAGCGGACGGCCGAGCATGCGGCGGCGGAGGCAGTCCGCGTCGCGCTTCAGAGCGATGTTGCCGATCGTCGTGGTCGTCGGGCTGCGTCGGAGGAGCGGGCTGAGCGCGCCCGCACCGAGGGAGCCCGGCTGCGGGCGCTGACGGTCGAGCAGGAGCGCCAGGCAGAGTCGGCGCAGCGCAATGCAGATCAGCTGGCGACGGTCACGACACGCCTGCCAGACATCCTCGGCACCATCAGGCTGGCGCTCGAGCTGGCTGAGCGCTTCCGCGAGCCCGCGCGGGCCCAGACGCAGGCGGGTGCCCAGCGCGTGGCCGAGCTTGGCGCCGAGCTGCGGTCGTGCGCCGATGATGACGCTCGCATCGGTGCGGAGCGGCGGGATGGGGCTGCTCGCTCGGCGGCGCTTGGGGTGGAGCTTGAGCGCGCCGAGGAGCGGCTCGCAGAGCTCAACCATCGTCGCGTCGTCCTCGTTGAGGAGCGCGGCGAGGCCGCCGGTGAGGTGATCGACATGGTCGAGCCGCTGGCCGAGGATGAGCGCATCGCGCGCGAGGGGCGCGTCGAGCGGCTCGAGCGACGCGTCGTGCAGCTCGGCGCCGTCAACCCCCTCGCCAAGGAGGCGTACGAGGAGGCCAAGCTGGAGGCGGATGAGCTCAACGAGCAGATCACAGACCTCGAGCGATCCGTCGCAGAGCTGCGCAAGCTCGTTCGCGAGCTCGGGCTGGAGATTCGCAATCGCTTCGAGGCGACGTACGCCACGGTTGAGGCGGGCTTCGCGGAGGTTGTTGGGACGCTCTTCCCGGGAGGTGCCGGCCGACTGCGCCTCGTCGAGCCGAAGGAGCTCGCAGCGATCGACCCGGACGATCCCGACGCGAGCGACGTCGACCCAGATCCTGACCTCGCGGACGCGCCGGTCGACGAGTCGCCCGAGCCCGGGGTCGAGCTAGAGGTGCAGCCCGAAGGCAAGAAGATCCGCTCCATCTCGGTGCTGTCCGGCGGCGAGAAGTCGATGGCCGCCCTCGGCTTTACCTTCGCACTGATGCTGGCGCGACCGAGCCCGTTCTACCTTCTCGACGAGGTCGATGCTGCTCTCGACGAGGTCAACATCGATCGTTTTCTCGAGCTCGTGGAGCGCTTCCGCAACCGCGCTCAGTTCCTCGTCATCACGCATCAGGCGGGAACCATGGAGGCCGCCGATGCCCTCTACGGGGTGTCGATGCCGGGCAACGGCGTCTCCCAAGTCATCTCGCGGAGGCTGCCACGCTCCGCCGACGGGCCGGCTGGCACGCTCACCGCCGCGCCGACGAACACCTAGCCATGGCCGATCCTCAGCGCATGTTCAGCGGTCTCGGCGACGTCGTCGTGGTCGAGGAGGTGCCCGTCGCACCGAGCCCGAGCGGCGGGTTCCTGCGCAAGCTCGTCGACGGCCTCGCCAAGTCGAGCCGGGCCCTCACGGGGCAGATCCAGGCGATCGCGTTCGACCCGGCCGACGCGGCTGCGTGGGAGCGGCTCGAGGAGGCCCTGCTGCTCGCCGATTGCGGGGTTCCCGCCACGGTTGAGATCATTGGCCGGCTCGAGCGTCGTGCTGCCGCCGGTGGGCTGCCTGCGGGCGGCGACCTCGCCGCGGCCCTGGCAGAGGAGATCGCCGAGCTGCTCTCCGGCGCCGAGGCCAAGATCGATGTTGCCGCCTCGCCGACGGTGATCCTGATGGTCGGCGTCAACGGCACGGGCAAGACGACGACGGTCGGGAAGCTCGCCGAGCACCTGCGGCGCGCAGGCAAGACGGTCGTCGTCGCTGCGGCGGACACGTTCCGTGCTGCTGCGGACGAGCAGCTCGAGGCATGGGCGAAGCGGGCAGGAGCCGACTTCGTCGGGTCGTCGCATGGTCAGGACCCGGCCGCGGTTGCCTACGACGGCGTCGATGCGGCGGTGGCACGCGGGCGCGACGTCGTCCTCGTCGATACCGCCGGGCGGCTGCAGACCCAGGTCGGGCTAATGGATGAGCTCGCGAAGATTCGTCGCGTGATCGCCCAGCGGCTCGACGGCGCGCCGCACGAGACTCTGCTCGTGCTCGATGCGACGACCGGTCAAAACGGCCTCGTCCAAGCCCGTCTCTTTAGCGAGGCGACGCCGCTGTCCGGCATCGTGCTCACCAAGCTCGACGGCACCGCCAAGGGCGGCATTGCCCTCGCGATCGCCCACGAGCTCGGCGTGCCAATCAAGCTCATCGGCGTTGGCGAAACGCTCGACGACCTCCGCCCGTTCGCTGCCGACTCCTTCGCGCGCGCTCTGCTCGGCCTCGACGCGAGCTGAGCTGCTGCCTCCACCCGGCACGATCGCGGAGCGCGCGCTGTGCAAAAGGGTGAAGACGCGATGCGCATTGGGGGGAAGGCGCGACCTGCCTAGCAGGCGTCGCTTGCTTGGAGCGGGCCACGCGGCGCCACCGATTTTCCCTCACCCACGCGTGCAGCAGACCCGACCAACCCCACGCCGCATCGCTGGCGGTGGCGCGGCCTGAGAACACACGCGCACGATGTGTCCGAACGGGTCCAGATCCCGAACGGACAGCGTGTCCGAGCGCAGATCCCAAACGGATCGCGTGTCCGAGAGCAGATCTCGAGCGGATCGCGTGTCCGAGAGCAGACGCCGAAAGGATCGCGGGTCCGAGAGCAGATCCTGAGCGAATCGCGTGTCGGAAAGGAGACGCGGATCGGATCGCGTACTCGAGAGCAGATCCCGAACCGATCGCGTGTCCGAGAGCAGATGCCGAACCGATCGCGTGTCCGAGAGCAGATCCTGTGCGGATCGCGTGTCCGACAGTCGACGCCCAAGCGGATCGCGTGTCCGAGAGCAGAAGCCGAACGGATCGCGTGTCCGAGAGCAGACGCCGAACCGATCGCGTGCTCGAGAGCAGATGCCCAAGCGGATCGCGTGTCCGAAAGCAGATGCCGAACCGATCGCGTGCTCGAGAGCCGACGCCCAAG
>CAMDVX010000016.1 GCA_945877865.1 Bifidobacterium breve
GGAGGGTGATGCGGGTGCCGTTCTCCTCCACGGTGAGCTCGCCCAAGCCCGACTCCTCAAGCAGGTCGACGAGGCCGCGAATGCGCTCATCCTCCGCCTTCGTGGCGCCAGGCGCGGAGGCCTGATGCCGGCCACGCAGGCGCTCAAGCAGGGGTAGCGCCTCCTCGCCGAACAGCGCGACGAGGCAGAGCTCCTCCTCCGACGTCGCGAGCTCGCCAGATTCTGCGACTGCGTCGGCGAGGTTGGCAGGGACCGCGATGGTGGACGAGCCACCCTGGCCGGCTGCCGCCAGCGCCGCGACCTCCGCGTTGATCGCAGCGGGTGGACGACCCCACTCACCGCTGATGAGCGCCCGCATGTCGCCGTCGACGGCGTGCCAGCGCCGCCCTTCGAGCACGTGGTCAATCGCCTGCCGCGCAATCACGTCACCAAGCGGCGATGCGGCGGGCGGAGAGCCGAGGTCCTCGCGAACGCGCTGCACCTCGTCAAGCACGTCAGCAAGCCGATCGGAGGCGTCGATTGCCGCCAGCCGGCGCTCCACGGCAGCGACCAAGCCCGCTGGCACGCCCTTGAGGGCGGCGAGCAGAGAGACGTGGGCCGACAGTGGCGGCGGCAGCGCCGTGTCTGCGAAGAGCGCGTGATCAAGCATCTCGGCGACCTTCCAGAGCGCGCCCTGGTCGACGCCTGCCTCGAGGCCAAGGCCATCAATTGCCTGGCTGAGCAGCTCGGAGCTGGCGCGGTGCCCGGAGACGGCCAGCGAGTACGAGGCGACGGCGATCGGATCGGCCCCCGCACGGGCAGCCTCAAGCGCTACCGCCAGCGACGTACCACCCGGACCTTGAGAATAAAGGCCGACCGGGATGCCCGCCGCATCGCGCAGAGCCGTGACGAGCTCGCCGGTCTTCGACGGGTTCAGCGCTCCCGCTGGATCGAGCAGGAGCAGGCGGTCGGCGCCGAGCTGGGCGAGCGCAGGCGCCCGGTCGATCAGACGCTGCGCACCATCAGGATGCTCGTCGTAGACGAGACCGAGGTGCAGCCGCGCGCCCGTCTCCCGAACAGCGGCAGCCGGGCCGACGAGGTCCTCCGGATCATTCATCGGGTCGTGCATGCGAAAGACGGCGATGCCCGACTCGGCAGCGCAGTCGACGAAGCGGCGGATCAGGTCCTGCTCAACCGGCTGGGAGCCGACGAGAAAGCGTCCACGCAGCGCCATGCCAAGCGGCGTCTGCGTCGCTCGGCGCTTGAGGTTGCGAATGCGTTCCCACGGGCTCTCAATGCCGCGGCTGACGGCGCTTAGAAAGCAGCCGCCGCCCGTCACCTCCAGCACATGAAAACCCGCGCCGTCGAGGATCTCACAGGCCTCGTACTGCAGGGAGGCGGGCACGCGGCCCGCGATCGGGTCTTGGGCGAGGAGACGTAGCGTGGTGTCGACGAGGCGTGCCATTAGTGAGAAAGGTTAGCGATCCGACTTCCGGACGGTTAGGCGCGGGAGAGGTAGCGGCCCTCGCGGGTATCGACCTTGATGGTGTCGCCCTCGTTGACGAAGAGCGGTACCTGCACGACCGCACCTGTCTCAAGCGTGGCGGCCTTCAGCACGTTCGACACCGTGTCGCCCTTGACGCCTGGCTCGGTGGCCGTCACGACGAGCTCGACCGACGAAGGCAGCTGGAAGGTCGCCGGCTTGTCATCGACGGAGAGGACTTGAACGGTGTCGCCCTCCTTCAACCACTGCAGCTCGTCCGCGCACATCTTGCGTGGGAGGTTGACTTGCTCGTACGTCTCGGTGTTCATCATGACGACGTCGCTGCCGTCGTCGTAGAGAAACTGCATGTCTGCGACGGAGGTCAGGATGCGCGGAAACTTCTCGCCTGCGCGGAACGTGCGATCAACGACTGCGCCCGTCTCAAAGGCCTTCAGCTTGGTGCGGACGAACGCTCCGCCCTTGCCGGGCTTGACGTGCTGAAACTCAACGATGCGGTAGGTCGTACCGTCCACATCGATGTGCATGCCGTTCTTGAACTGATTCGTCGAAACGTGTTCCGCCATGCGCAGGAGGGTATCCGACCGGGCGGGTGTGATGCCGCATGGGCCTGAATTCGAGCGGCGTTAGCCGGCTGTCTCCACCAGGTCCTTCGTGAACCCGGTGATGATCTCGTGCCCTGAGGCCGTGACGGCCACGTGGTCCTCAATGCGGATGCCCCAGCGGCCGGGGCGGTAGAGGCCCGGCTCCACCGTGACGAGGTTGCCGGGCACGAGGACGTCCTCCGACCCCTTGCGCAGCGTCGGCCCCTCATGCACCTCGAGGCCCGTGCCGTGGCCAAGCCCATGACCAAACAGCTCGCCGGCACCAGCGGCCTCGATAATCTCACGAGCCGTCGCATCAACGACGCCACCGACGGCGCCCGGACGCACCGCCCCGAGCCCAGCCAGCTGGGCAGACAGCACGAGCGCATAATCCTCGGCTGCGGCCGGGTCGGGTGGACCGCCGGCCGCGAAGGTGCGGGTGCAGTCGGAGCAGTAGCCGCTGACGCCTCGCGCGCCGATGTCGACAACGACGAGGTCGCCACGCTCGATCGCTACGTTGCGAGGCTCAGCATGCGGGAGCGCCCCGTGCGCACCACCGGCGACGATCGGCGGGAACGACAGCTCAGGAAAGCCCGCTTCGCGGATCGTGCGCTCGATCTCCCAGGCCACGTCGATCTCGGTGCGGCCGACCATGCGCCCAGCCGCGAGCCGCCCGTAGACCGCTTCGAGGATGTCTGAGGCGTGACGCGTAGCCGCGAGCTCGGTGGCGCTCTTGACGAGCCGGAGCGTCTCGATCAGCCCTTCGGTTGGCGCTAGCTCGACGCCTGCCGGTACGAGCGGTCGGAGGCGCTCGACCAGCGCGTAAGGTGCCGAGGCGGCCTCGAAGCCGAGCCGGTGGCTGCCTGGTGCGAGCTCGGCAAGCTGCTCGGCAACGCGCGCGGCAATGTCCCGGTCGAGGATCTCCACGTCGAGCACTGCGCGCAGCGGCTCCACGGCGTCGCGGTAGCGGAAGTCCGTGATCAGGACGGCCCGAGCGGCGGAGAGCACGACGATGCCGTTCGACCCCGAGTAGCCCGTCAGGTACTGGACGTTGACGAGGTTTGTAACCGCAAGCGCATCCACGCCTGCGCCGCCAAGCGCTGCGACCGCCCGCTCGATGCGCTGCTGATGCTCAGACACTCGCAGTCTCCTGCTTCAGCCAGATGATGGCTTCGTGGTAGCCATCGGCGCCTTTCCCCGTGACGCGGTGGGAGACGACGTCGGCGATGACTGAGGTGCGCCGCCACTCCTCGCGCTTCGTGATGTCGGAGAGGTGCACCTCAACGATGGGCGCGGTGACGAGCTCCAGTGCGTCGCGGATGGCGTACGAGTAGTGCGTCCAGGCACCAGGGTTGATGATCACGCCGTTGGCCCAGCCACGGCACTCGTGGATGTGGTCGATCAGCGCGCCCTCGTGGTTCGTCTGAAAGCAGCGCGCCGTTGTCCCCGCGTCGCGCGCCCACTGGTAGATCCTGCTCTCCAGCTCGCCGAGCGTCAGCGTGCCGTACTGGGCCGGGTCGCGCTGCCCAAGCATGTTGAGGTTGGCGCCGTTGAGGACCGCGATCATCCTCGGAGTCTACGCGTCCTGCAGGCGTGGTACCCACCGCGTGCGTCGGGCACGCCTCGGCTGCCCCAGCAATCTGCCCGCTCCCACCAGAGCGACGCCGGGTTCTCAACTCGGGTGTGTAGCACCACCTGTGCTCAGTTCCAAATCTGCTGCCCGGACATGGTGGGCCCGGGCCCACCATGTCCGGGCCCACACATCGAGCAAACAAGCCAAAAACACCCCAAAACCTACGACAAAACCTCATAAAAAGCCCACCGCAGGCGGACATACTGGGCCCGGGCCCAAAATGTCCACCAGCCGGACATACTGGGCCCGGGCCCAAAATGTCCGCAGGCGATCGCACGGGCCTGCGTTGTCAACAGCAGGGGGTTGAGCCTCGGCTAGCGAGGGCAGGCGGCGCGGACGGCTGCGGTGACCGCCGCGTCATCAAGCTCGACGCCCCAGCGAGGGTGACCGGGCGACTCGAGCAGCACGAACCGGGTACGACCGGCGCTGCGCTTCTTGTCGGAGCGCATTGCGGCGAGCACGGCGTCAGGGTCAACCTCGTCGGCGATCGTCGGTAGCCCCAAGCGCGTGAGCACACCCAGCACCTCGTCTGCGATACCAACGTCAAGGCCCGCGAACTCGACAGACAGCCCCAGCGCAGCCACGAGCCCGATCGCGATCGCCTCGCCGTGGAGGTAGCGACCCCCGCTCGCGTGCTCGACTCCGTGACCAATCGAGTGCCCGAGGTTGAGCATCGCCCGCTCCCCCGCCTCCCTCGGATCGGCCGCCACCACGCGCCCCTTGAGGGCGGCACAGCGGCGCACCAGCGCGAAGCGGTCGTCTTCTGAGCCACGCTCGCTCGGCCAGCGGCGCACTAGATCCCAGAGCGCGTCGCCCTGCAGCAGCCCCGATTTGAGAGCCTCTACAAAGCCGCACCGCCACTCGCGCGCAGACAGCGTGTCAAGCAGCGTCGGATCAGCCAGCACCGCCAGCGGCGCATGGAAGGCGCCGACATCGTTCTTGGCCGCCACGTCAATGCCCGTCTTGCCGCCGATGCCAGCATCGACCTGACCAACGAGCGTCGTCGGACACGAGACCCAGTCGAGCCCACGGCGAAACGTAGCCGCAGCAAAGCCCGCGACGTCCGTGACAGCTCCGCCGCCAACCGCAACGATCACATCCCTGCGCTCGAGCTCGACCTCCGCGAAGGCACGCCAGAGCCGCTCGAGCGTGGCCATGTCCTTGACCTGCTCCCCACCGGGCAGCAGCAGACGCGGGCCAAGATCCGGAGTGCGATCCGCGAGCGGTGCGTCGATCACCATGAACACGCGCCGATCCCCAACCGTCTCCGGAATACGCGTAAGCGCGCCCGCCCGCACCACGGAGCTATCACGACACGCGATGGCTGCGACTTCGACCGGCGCCGATGCATCGATGATCGCATCAGCGGCCGTGGCATAGAGTCCGGCCCGCTGGTGCTGCAGGTCGGAGAACCGATGCAGGTTGACAGCCAAAGGACGCTTACCCGCCCCACCGTCGGCCTCGACTCGCCCCCAGAGCACCGCTGCTGGCGCATCCAGCCAGAGCACGCGCGCCCTCGCCGCCAGCACGCGGCGAGTGCCGGGCCGCGTCAACGCACCGCCGCCAAGAGCGATGACGCCATGCTCACCGCTCATCACCAGCTCGATGACCACTGCCTCCTCGAGCTCGCGAAACGCCTCCTCGCCGTCGCCAAAGAGGTCGGGGATAGATCGCGCCGTGCGGCGCTCAAGCTCGCGGTCGACGTCGATGAAGCTGACGGCCTTGAGCTCTGCCAAGCGCCGCCCCACGGTGCTCTTGCCTGCTCCCATGAAGCCGACGAGGACGTCGGGGCGCGCGCTCACGGCGCCGCCGGCGACCAGGGGATGCGCGCCAGGTAGTGCCCGTGCGCGGCAACGAGATCACCGATCGAGTCACCGCCGAACTTCTCCTTTGCGGCGCGAGCAAGCTCGTACGCAATGACGGCCTCAGCCACCACGGCCGCCGCCCAGATCGCCGTGGTGTCGGAGCGCTCGACGAGCGCCTCAGCCGGCTCATGCGTGTCAAGGCTCGCTGTACGCAAGGGCTTCATCAGCGTCGGCAGCGGCTTCATGGCGATCCGCACGATCACGGGCTCACCATTCGTCATGCCGCCCTCTAGCCCGCCGGCTCGGTTGGTGTCACGGCGGTAGCCACCCTCGTAGCGCAGCTCGTCGTGGACCCTGCTGCCCGGGAGCGCCGCGTTGTCCCAGCCGTCGCCAATCTCCACGGCCTTCATCGCCTGAATCGACAGCGCCGCCCCGGCGATGCGCGCATCGAGCCGCAGCTCCTCCTGCGTATACGAGCCGAGCCCGGGCGGACAGCCGTAGGCGCGCACCTCAACGATGCCACCGAGCGTATCGCGATCCTTCTTGGCCGACTCGATCGCCGCGACCATGGCGGCGTCGGAGTCAGCGTCGATGCAGCCAACCTGTCGCTCGTCGAGCACGGCGAAGTCGCTGGCGCGCAGGTCACCCTGCGCAGGAGCCTCAACCGAGCCGACGCGTACCACGTGGCCGTGGACGCTGATGCCGATCGCATCCAGCAGGTCCTTGCACAGAGCGCCGATCGCGACGCGTGCGGACGTCTCACGGGCAGAGGCGCGCTCCAGGACGTCACGAACGTCGGGCAGGTCGTACTTCATCACTCCCGAGAGGTCGGCGTGCCCCGGACGAGGCACCACCACCGTGCGGGTGCGACGCGCCGCGACTTCGGCAAGCTCCTCATCCGTGACGGCCCACGCGCTCTGGGCCGCACCCCAATTCTCGTGATCCCGGTTCTTGACGATCAGGCTGAGCGGCCCGCCAATCGTCCGCCCATGGCGCATGCCACCAAGAATCGTGGCCTCATCCGTCTCGATCGCCTGACGTGGCGACCGACCGTAGCCGGCCTGCCGACGACCGAGGTCGCGCTGCAGGCGCTCCCGATCGACATGGATGCCGGCCGGCAGCCCGCTCAGGATCGCAACGATCCCGGGGCCATGCGACTGACCAGAGGTGACAAACGACAGCGACATCGGTCCGTATAGGGTATCGCGCTACGTGCAGCCGCCACGCCGCTCAGATCGCGATGCACCGCGTGCGTCGAGCCCAGCGGGGGTGCCAGAGGTAACGGACGGATTTGACGAATCCGTTAGGGCTACCTAATATTCGCTCGTTCGCCGATGCTCCCGGCGCACGGACAACCACAACCAAGGACGCTATCGCCATGCGCCACCTCGCCCTTCTGCTCACGCTCCTCGCCACCTGCACAGCAGCGGCCATCATCGCCGGCTGCGGTGGATCCGCTAACAGCCCCACGCTCGTCGTGTACTCGGGCCGCGAGCAAGACCTCGTTGGACCGCTCTTCGAGCAGTTCACCAAGGACACCGGCATCCAGCTCGATGTCCGCTACGGCGAGTCCGCCGAGCTAGCGGCCACCATTCGCGAGGAGGGCGACGCCTCGCCAGCAGATGTGTTCTACGCCCAGGACGCGGGCTCGGTCGGCGTGCTTGAGGACCACTTCGCCGTCCTGCCGCAGTCCGACCTAACGCCCATCCCAGCACGCTTCCGAGATCCTGCGGGCCGGTGGGTCGGCATCACCGGCCGCGTCCGCGTGCTGGCCTACAACACAGACCACCTGCGCGACGCCCAGCTGCCAGCGTCCGTCCTCGCCCTCGGCGCAGCCGACTGGAAGCTCGGTGACATCGGCGTGGCCCCGACCAACGCCTCCTTCGTTGGCTTCGTCAGCGCCATGCGTCTAACCGAAGGCGACGCCAAGACGAAGCTGTTTCTGACCGGCCTCGCCGGGCACGCCAAGACCTACCAGAAGAACGCCCAGATCATTGATGCGATTGCAACGGGAGAGGTCGACACCGGTCTCGTCAACCACTACTACCTCTACGAGAAGCTCGCGAGCGACCCCACGGCGCCCGTGGCGAACCACTACTTCGCACCGACCGATGTGGGGTCGTTCATCAATGTGGCCCCGATCGCCATCCTCAAGACCGCGGCCCACGCAGACGAAGCCCAGACCTTCGTCCAGTATCTGCTGACCAAGGCGCAGGTCTACTACGCCAACACCGAGGGCGAGCGTGAGTATCCACTCAACGAGACGCAGCCGGGCCTCGAGCGTGTGCGCGACCTTCCACCGCTCGCAGACATCCCCGGCCCGGACGTGGACCTCGCTGACCTCGGCCACGATCTCGAGAGCACCATCGCGATGATCCGCGATGCGGGGCTGATCAGCTGACGAGCCAGCAGGCACCCGCTTCGCGGCGATCCCTGCTCCTGCTGGCGGCGGTGCCCGCGCTGGTGATCGCCATTGCCCCCCTCGTCTACCTCGCGCTGCGGGCGATCGCCGGCGGGGCCACCGACGCGCTTGATCCGGCGACGCTCGTTCCGGCCGGCGTCCGCTCGCTCGCTCTCGCAGCGCTCGTCGCCGTTGGCGCTGTGGCGATCGGCGTGCCGTTCGCCGTGCTGACGGTACGCACTGCCCTGCCGCTGCGCCGGCTAGCCCTCGTCCTCGGAGCCCTGCCGCTCGTGATCCCAAGCTACGTCGGCGCACTCACCCTGCTCGGCGCGCTGGGACCACGCGGGCTGCTTGCTCAAGCCCTCGAGCCGCTCGGCGTGTACCGGCTGCCAGAGCTCGATGGCCTCGTCGGCTCGACGCTCGTGCTGATCCTCTTCACCTATCCGTACGTGCTGCTGCTCGCTGCGTCAGCGCTCCGCCGAGTGGATCCAGCCCTTGAGCAGGCGGCTCGAGGCATGGGCCGCAGCACGCTCGACACGTTTCTGCGGATTACCCTGCCGCAGATTCGCTCGGCGGTGATCGCGGGTGCGCTGCTCGCAGCGCTCTACGCCATGAGCGACTTCGGCGTCGTCAGCCTCCTCCGCTGCACCACGCTGACGCGCGAGGCATTCCTCCGCTATGACGCCCTCTACGACCCTGCCGGCGCCGCCACCGTCGGGCTCGTGCTCGCCTGCCTCGCCCTGCTGGTCGTTGGCGCCGAGCAGTGGACCCTGCGGGGCTCGAGCCTCGCTGCTCGCCGCCGCGTCCGTGCCCGCGAAGACGTCGTGCCGCTACCGCTTGGCACCGCACGCCCCATCGCCATTGCCTTCGTATTGAGCATTACGTTCTTTGCGCTCGTGCTGCCCATCGCAATTCTCGTGTGGTGGGCCATCAGCCTCGTCGGCCGAGCCGACATCGTCAGCCAGCTCGGTACCGCCCTGCCCGCCACGGCGAATGCCGTGCTCGTCTCCGCGGCGGCCGCCATCGTCTGCGTCGTCCTCGCCCTGCCGATCGCCGCGCTGGTGGCACGGAGCTCCGGACGGCTGCCACGAGCAATCGAGAGCGTGTCGTTCGTTGGCTATGCCTTACCGGGCATCGTCGTTGGGCTCGGGCTGGTGTTCTTCGCCACCCGCAGCGCGCCCGCTCTGTATCAGACGGTCGCGCTCGTCGTGCTCGCGTACACCGTTCGGCTGCTCCCGCAGGCAATCGGCGGCGCCCGCAGCGGGTGGGAGCGCGTCGATCCGCGCTTCGAGCAGGCCGCCCGTGGCATGGGACGCTCGCCGCTCCACGTGCTGACGCGCGTCACGCTCCCGCTCGCCGCTCCCGGCGTGCTGACGGGTGCCGCCCTCGTCTTCCTAACCGCGGTCAAAGAGCTCCCCGCCACGCTGCTGCTGCGCCCGAATGGCTTCAACACACCGGCGACCCTGATCTGGCAGAAGACATCGGTCGCTGAGTACGCATCTGCTGCGATTCCGGCACTGCTGCTGATCACGATCTCCGCCGTCCCGGTCTACCTCCTGCTGATTCGCCCGGAGGCACGGAGCCGCTCGTAGCGTTAGGCGGCGTGCCAGGCAACGGGCACCAGCGCCGCATGCCCCGGCTGAGGATCGATGCGGACCCGATCGCCGACGTCGACCATGTTGACGCTCGGACGGTGGGCCCACGCCAGCGAGCCATCGGGAAGCCGTAGCCCGTAGACGACGTCGTGCCCACGGAAATCGCGCGACTCGACGATCACGGTACCTGCCGCGTCCGGCGTAACGCCAACCAGCTCGGGCCGCACGAAGACACGGACGGGGCCCGTCACGTTGCCGAGCAGTGCAAACGCGCCGATCGCTGTCTCGACCACATCGCCTCGTCCTTCGCCGTCAAGCACGTTCGCTCGCCCAAGGAAGTCCGCGACCTCGCTGCAGAAGGGCTTGCGGTAGAGCACCTCAGGCTCGTCGATCTGAAGGATGCGCCCCTGATGCATGACGGCCACGCGATCCGAGATCGACAGCGCCTCCTCTTGGTCGTGGGTCACGACGATGCAGGTCAACCCGGTCGCGCGCAGGCGGCCAATTAGCTCGTTGCGAACCTCATCACGCGTGGACTGGTCGAGGCTCGAGAACGGCTCGTCCAGCAGCACCAGGTCCGGCTCCTGCGCCAACGCTCGGGCGAGGGCAACGCGCTGCTGCTGGCCACCCGAGAGCTCCGTCGGGCGGCGACCAGCGAGCTCTTCGACGGCGAGCGCTGCGAGCAGCTCGTGGGCGCGTGCATCGCCACCGCGACGGACCGCCCTCGGGAGGGCAAAGCGGACGTTCTCGAGAACCGTCAGGTGCGGGAAGAGCGCGTAGTCCTGAAACACCATGGCGACGCGGCGGTCCTGCGGGGCGACCCACAGACCGGCGTCCACGACGCGCCGCCCATTGATAGCGATGCTGCCGCGATCAGGGCGAATGTGCCCGGCGACGAGGTTAAGCAGCGTCGTCTTGCCGCAGCCCGATGGCCCGAGCACTCCGAGCACCTCGCCCCGCCGTACCGTGAGGGAGACAGCAGCAAGCGCCGCTACGTCACCGAATCGGCGGCTGACATCTACGAGCTGTAGGCTGACCTCCACGGACACAAGCGAAAGGGTACCCTAACTCGACTCCTACGGGTGACCGTCTACGGCATGCTGTCCGCCATGAGCGCTTGGCAGCACAACAACGACGTAGAGATCACACCCAGGCTGGTCATCGTCGTCGCCATCGTCGCTGTGCTCGCCATCGTGGTGGGGCTGGCGGCGGGCACCTTCATTGGACGCTCGGCGGCTCCCGACCTAACGACGCTCGCCGCTCAGTCACGCTTGAATGCGCGCGAGCTGGTGCGCACGCTCGCTCCCATCCGAGCCGAGTACGCCACTGGCGTCACCGGTGGCAAGGTGACAGACGCGGCGGCCTACGCCGCTGCGAGCGCTCGCCTCACCACGGTCGCGAACCATCTCAAGCAGGCGGACATCTCGCTGAGCGCTCTGGCCCCAGGTGCCTACGGCAGAGCAATCGTGAATGTCGGTGCTCTTGCCGCCGCGCTGGCGAGGCCGGCGCCGGTGGCAGAGTTCGAGCGGCTGCTCGCCGCGGCGATGGCCGAGCTCGCCGTGCTCGCCGGAGACTGACTACGCCCGCGCCGGCGTGGCTGATGCGCCTCAGGCCAATCCTCTCCTTCAGCGAGGCTCGACCCCGCTAGAACAGGCGCGTCGGCCCCTCGCCAGCCGTCGGCGAGGCTCCGTGGCGCTCTCGCCAAATGCCTCCCGCGAGGCTCCGCAGCCGAGGGCCCTCCACGTCAGCGGCGGCGGCGGCTGCGCGAAGCTGCGCGACGGCGGTGCGGAGAATCTGGTCGACCGCCGCGTCACCTGCGACCGCACGCGCACGAGCGACGTCGACGCGACGTCCTCCCACCCGCCAGGCCGCATGGCCGGTCGTGGGATCGACCTCGAACTCGGCCCCACCGCCAGGGGCGACGTGTCGGATCGGAGCCATTGGTGAATGGTAGTGCCGATGCAGCGAGCAGAGGCGCTCTGTCTGCTTCGTCCCCTGACGCGCCCGGTGTCTCCCAAGCCAAGGAGCGCCGTGCTCCGGGGGGGAGCACGGCGCTCGAGGTGGGAGGGTTCCGCCGTCGTGGCCGGATGAGATCAGACGACCCGAAGGTGCGTCGAGCGCCGGCGAGGAGGGAGGGGGCCGGCGCCTGTCTCAAGAGTACGCCCAAGATGTGGCGATCTTCTCAACGGAACATTACGGTTTCATCACAGTGCTACCTCAGCCGGGGAGCCCCGTGCAGACGACGGCAACGACGGCGCCAACGGCGAGGAACGGCACCAGCGGAACGGTGGCCCCTCGACCTCGTAGCAGCAGGACGGGCAGGGCGACGGCTCCGCTGACGACCGCCGCCGCCATCAGCGCGAGCGGCAGGGCCGCTCCCAGCACTGCCCCGAGCATGGCGATGAGCTTGGCGTCACCGAGGCCGAAACCACCGCGGGCAGCGAGTCCGAGCAGCGTCGCGCCGGTTCCGCCGAGCAATGCTGCAAGCACGTGTCCCCCCAGCAGGGCTGGATCATCCAGCGCAACCACCGCAAGGCCCACGACAAACCCGAAAGCCACCAGCGAGTCCGGCACCACCCGCCACGCGACGTCAATCGCCGTGGCAGGAAGCAGCACGGCCAGCAACACGAGCCCAGATGCGAGCGCGGGCCACGATGGTGCTCCGGCGGCGATCAACCCGCCCAACAGCGCACCGGCGACGACGAGCGTGGCAGGGTGGCCAGCGAGGCGGGTCCACCGAGGCTGCTCTAGCCGCTCGTCGATCCCCCGTGGAAGCCACCGCACGAGCGGTACGGCGCAGGCACCGAGCACGGCACCCACCAGGAACCCGACAGCGAGGCTCATGCGCCTCGGGCGGCAGCGAGCATGACCTCCAGCGGCGCCGACTCGCCCGTCCAGATCTCCAGCGCCTTCGCGCCCTGTCGCGCCAGCACCTCCAGACCGTCGACCACGGCGCAGCCCGCTTCGGCGGCGGTGGTGATCAACGGCGTTGGCGTGGCATCAGCGCGATAGGCCAGGTCGACGACGACGCGCACGTCGACTAGACGCGAGGCAGGCAAGGGCATGCCGTCGCGGTCGACGAGCGCTCCAACCGGAGTGCAGTTCACCACCACGCCACCAGCCGGGTCTGGTAAGTCGATCACGGCGGCCACATCACCGAGCGTCGCCAGCTCCGCAGCCAGCGTCGCGGCGGCCTCTGGACGACGGGCGAAGATCCTGACCGTGCAGCCGTCGGCGGCCAGCGCCGCAGCGGCGGCCCTCGCCGAGCCGCCCGCTCCGAGCACGAGCACAGACCCGGTGTACGTCTCCTCCACCTCAGACGCAATCGCCGCCGCAATGGCGGGGCCGTCGGTCGAGTCGCCGATCAGGCGTCCGTCGTCGGCAAAGACGACCGTGTTGACAGAGCCGCTCGCCTTGGCGACGGGCCTGAGCTCATCGACCAACCGCGCCACGGCCTCCTTGTGTGGCACCGTCACGTTGACGCCGACGAAGCCCACCGCCTGGAGCCCGCGGAGGCCAGCCTCCAGCGCGTCCGCCTTAACTGGCAGCGGCACGTAGGCCCAGTTGAGCCCGAGCGCTTGCAGCGCAGCGTTCTGCATCACCGGTGAGCGCGAGTGTGCGACGGGATCGCCGATGACCCCGAGCAGCCGTGTCGTCCCGGTGATCACGAGTACGGATGCTCCTGCTGGTACCGCAGGAAGTCGTCGTAGCTATTGGTGAAGTAGTGACGGCCCTGAGGGTCGTCCTTGATTGCGTACATGTAGAGGTAGTCGACCTTCGCCGGATGCGCTGCCGCAGTAATCGACGCGAGGCCCGGATTGCAGATTGGCGTCGGCGGCAGGCCCGTCTGCGTCCACAGGTTGTACGGCGAGTCAATCTCAAGGTCCGAGGCGCTCAGCTGGTCCCACGAGCCGTTTGCGTACTGGATGCCGGACTCCATCCCGGTCGTCATGCCCGCCTTGAGACGGTTGTAGATGACGGCGCTGACCTTGCTGCGATCCACTGGTGCCCGCGCCTCGCGCTCGATCAGGGACGCGATCTTGAGGACGTCGTACTTCGTCAGCCGCCGCGACTTGGCGTAGCCAAAGTCGACCGACGCAACGTTCGCTGAGAAGGCCGCGAGCTGGTCTTGCACGAGTGTGCTGGCGTCAGCCGGGACGCCGACGTCGTAGGTGGCGGGGAACAGGAAGCCCTCGAGCGAAGCGGCCTGCTCGCCGCTCTCGAGGAACCCGGCCGGCGGTGACTGGCTTGTGAGAGCCGACTGGTACTGCTCCTTCGTCACCTTCACCTGCGCGACTGCGTCTTCGATATCCCAGATGGCGAAGCCCTCGGGGATGACGACGCGGCCAGCCTCAGCGGTCGCCGGTCCGGCGTTGAGCTGTTCAACAATCGTGCGGTACACCTCAGCGGTCCGGAACGTGTACGTCCCGGGCTTGAATTTAGCACCAAGCCCATCAGCCACGACCTTGCTGACGAAGGCGCCCGCGTCGGGCACGACCCCGGCCGACTGCAGCAGCCCGCCAATCTGGGTCGCGCTCGAGCCCGCAGGGATCACCACCGTCACGGAGCCTCCAGGGACGGCAGTGGGCTCGCCGATCACGCGACCGATCGCCCACCATGCTCCACCGAGGACGACGACCATCACGGCCACGATCAGGACGCGCCGGAGCAGACGACGTCCGTTCATGCCTCTGCTCGGCGGTCGAGCCACCCTTGGAGGAGGACCGCTGCGGCGCGGTCGTCCAGGCCGCTCGCGCCCCCCTTCAGCTCTGCTATTCGGCTCGTAAATCGCTCGTCCTCCAGTTCGATCGGCACAGCGCAGTTCGGCTTGAGGCGCCCGACGAACGCCAGCGTGGCGTTTGCCTGCTCGCCCCGCGTACCGTCCTCGCGCACCGGCAGCCCGACCAGCAGCAGCTCGGGCTGTTCCTCCCCCACGATAGCGATCAGCCTCGCGAGACCGGCGGGCGTGCCGATCCGCTCGATGGTCGTCAGCGGTCGCGCCAGCGCGCCCGAAGGGTCGCTGACGGCGACTCCGGTGCGAGCCGAGCCGTAGTCAAGAGCGAGCACCTTCATGGACGAACCCTAGCGTGGGGCCTCGCAGCAATTGCGCGCAGAGGCGCGCAGCTCACGATCCAAGCTGCGCCGCAAGGACGGCGCGAGCCGCGTCGAGCGCGGCCGGGATGCCTGCCGAATCCTTGCCACCGGCGCGGGCGAGATTTGGCTTGCCACCGCCACCACCACCGACGAGCGGAGCCGCCGCCTTCAGCACAGCGCCGGCGTCGGCCCCCGCCGCGACGGCCTCGGGCGTAGCCGCACAGATCAAGTTGACCTTGCCGCCACCTTGGCTAATCAGCATCACGATGCTCGCGCCAAGCCTGCCGCGGAGATGGTCGGCCAGCTCGAGGAGCGCATCGGCAGCAACCTCGCCGGCATCGGCCACGACGACCTGCACAGCGCCGCGCTGCTCGGCCGCAGCGGCGAGGACGTCGAGCTGCCCGCCAATCGCTGCACCACCGCCGCCCGCAGACTTCAGCTGCTGCTCGACGTCCCGCAGCTTTGCCTGCAGCTCGCGTACGGCGGCCGGTAGCTGGTCCGGAGCGACCTTGAGCGCCTTCGCCGCCTCGCCCGCAGCCCGCTCGCGGCTTCGCAGCTGCTCGAGGGCGACGCCGCTCGTGACAGCCTCTATGCGCCGCACTCCCTGCCCGACGCTCGACTCTGAGAGGATGCAGAGCGGCCCGATCTCCGCGGTCGTTCCCACGTGCGTGCCACCGCACAGCTCGCGCGAGAAACCCTCGATCTCGACCACGCGGACGACGTCGCCGTACTTCTCGCCGAACAGCATCATCGCCCCGAGCTCGCGTGCCTCGTCCTGGCTCGTCTCAAACGTAAAGACGCGGTGGCCTTCGATGACGACGCGATTGACTATGTCCTCCACGCGGGCCAGCTCGTCCGTCGTTAGCGGGTGATCGTGGGAGAAGTCGAAGCGAAGCTTGTCGGGCCGCACCGCCGAGCCCTTCTGCCGGACGTGGTCGCCGAGGACCTCCTGCAGCGCCCGGTGCAGGACGTGCGTGCCCGTGTGGTTGGCGGCCGTTGGACGCCGACGCGTCGGATCGACGAGGGCACGGACCTCTTGACCATCCTGGAGCGTGCCGTGCTCGAGCATCACCACCAGCGCCTGGTCGCCGTCGAAGCGAATCACGCCGACGATTGCTGCCCGGCCTGTGTCCGACTCGAGCGAACCGGCGTCAGAGACCTGGCCGCCGCCCTCCGGGTAGAAGGGGGACTCCCGCAGCTTGACGGCGTACCGTCCATCGCCGAGATCGTCGAGCGCGCCGATCATCGTCCGCACATCCAGCTCGTCGTAGCCGACGAAGTCCGTCACGAACCCGGCACCCCGCACAAAGCCGGCGATGCGGTCAAGGTCGACGCCGCTGCCTTTGCCGGCCGCGCTGCGCGCGCGCTGCCGCTGGCCCTCCATCAGCGCAGCAAAGCCCGCCTCGTCGACGGAGAGGTCCTGCTCGGCGGCGAGCTCTTGCGTGAGCTCAAACGGGAAGCCGAAGGTGTCGTGCAGCTGAAAGACCTCAGCGGCTGGCACCTCGGTCCCTCCCGCTCCGCGAACCCGCGCCATGCACTCCTCAAGCAGCGCCGTGCCCGTCTCCAACGTGCGAAGGAAGCGCTCCTCCTCACCGCTGAGAATGCGAAAGATGTCATCGCGATTCTGCACCAGCTCGGGGTAGACATCGCCTAGCTGGTCGATCACGAGCCCAGCTAGGCGCGTCAGAAAGGTTCCTTCAACGCCGAGTCGGTGCCCGTGCGAGACCGCTCGGCGGATGACGCGACGCAGGATGTACCCGCGCGACTCGTTCGCAGGGAGCACGCCGTCAGCGGCGAGAAACGTCATCGCCCGCCCGTGGTCGGCGAGCACGCGGAGCGCCTTCGTCTGCACACCGCCAGCCTCGTACGACGTGCCCGTCCACTGCTCGACCGCGGCAATCATCGACTGGAAGCCATCCGTCTCGTAGACGGAGTGCACGCCCTGCAGGAGCGCAGCCACGCGCTCCACCCCCGCACCCGTGTCGACGCACGGCTTCGGCAGCGGCGTCAGCGTGCCATCCTCAGCCTGGTCGTACTGCATGAACACGAGGTTCCAGAACTCGAGGAAGCGGTCGCAGTGGCAGCCGGGCGCGCAGCCGTCGGCGCCGACCGGCCGGCCGCAGCCGTGCTCTGGACCTCGGTCGTAGTAGAGCTCGCTGCAGGGACCGCAGGGGCCGGTCGGGCCAGCCTGCCAGAAGTTATCCTTGCGGCCGAGACCAATGATGCGATCGGCTGGTACGCCCTGCTCGAGCCAGAGCCCGCGCGCCTCGTCGTCCCCAGGCACCTGATCGTCGCCAGCGAAGACGGTGATCCAGACCTGCTCCGGTGCGATGCCCCACGCGCCCGTCACGAGGCCCCACGCGAAGGCGACCGCGTCCGTCTTGAAGTAGTCACCGATCGAGAAGTTGCCCATCATCTCGAAGAAGGTCAGGTGCCGAGCCGTCTTGCCGACCTCGTCGATGTCCGTGGTGCGGAAGCACTTCTGAACGCTCGTCAGGCGCTGGCGCGGCGGCTGCTGAACGCCGAGGAAGTAGGGCTTGAACGGCTGCATGCCCGCGGTCGTCAGCAGCACCGACGGATCGAGCGACGCGGGCACGAGGCTCGCGGAGGGCACCACGAGGTGCTCGCGCTCGGCGAAGTAGTCGCGGTAGGCCGCGCGGATCTCTCGGGCCAGCATGGTCGACGAACGGTACGCGATCCGCGCCCGGGGAACCGTCAGCCAGCCACCACCCCTGCAGCCACGACCGCGTCGTCGCTGTAGAGCACCGCGACCTGGCCGGGTGCCACGGCGAAGGCATCGCGTTCGAGGCGAACGAGCCACGCGCCGGCGCGATCCGGTACCAGCGCTCCCGGCACGGCAGGTGCGCGCAGCCGGAAGCACGCGTCAACGGTGTCGATCGGCAGGATTCGGCGGAGGTCCCGCAGCGGCACCTCGCGGCGCCCGAGCCTCCCCGCAGGGCCCACGACAAGCGTGTTGCGGGGTTGATCGACCTTCAGCACGTGCAGCGCCTCCGTGCCGCGCGACACGCCGAGCCCTCGCCTCTGTCCGGGCGTGTAGGCACGTGCACCGCGGTGGCGACCAAGCTCTACGCCATCCTCATCGACGATCGGGCCAGGCTCCATGCCGACGCCCTGCCGCGCAAGAAACGGCGCGAGGGCGCCACCGCCGAGGAAGCAGACCTCCTGGCTCTCGGGCGCGCGTGCGGCGGCCAGCTCGAGCTCGGCTGCGCGCTGCTGGACGTCGGCCTTGAGGCGCCGACCGAGCGGGAAGCGCACGCGCTGGAGGAGGTCGGGATCGACGAGCCCGAGCATGTACGACTGGTCCTTCGTAGGGTCCACGCCTCGCGCCACGAGCAGCGTGCCACCACGCTCAACGATCTGGGCGTAGTGGCCGGTCCGCCACTCGGAGGCACCGAGCCGCGTGGCAGCGGCGTCGAGCGCGTCGAAGCGGAAGGCGCCGTTGCACGTCGTGCAGGGGTTCGGCGTCTCACCAGCCGCATAGCCCGCCACGAAGGAGTCCACGACCGTTCGCCTGAAGTCCGCACGCAGATCTAGCGAGAGGTGCGGCACCCCGCTGGCGTGGCAGAGGTCGCGTGCGGAGCGAACGGCTGACGGCGCGCAGCAGGCACGATCGGGCGATGGCGCCTCGGGGTCAATCCAGAGGCGCAGCGTCAGACCGACCGGCTCTCTCCCCTCCGCTACCGCCTCGGTCAGCACCATCGCTGAGTCGACGCCACCGCTCATTGCGATCAGGGACCGGCCTGCGCTCGGCGCGACGCGCGCGCCGCGGGCCACCGCATCGCCAAGCGCAGCGTGCAGCGCGTCAACTGCCGTCAGGGCACACTCGGCCGCGGCAGGTTCGATCCGTGCTCCTGCGAGGACGTCGGCGAGGCCTAGCCGGGCGGCGTCGAGCAGCGTCCCACCCTCAGCCCGCGCGGCGAGCCACGCGGCCGCGGCGGTCGTCGCGGCGCAGGCGTCGGCACCAAAGCGCACCTGTCGCAGCACCTCGCCGTCGAGGCCGAGGGTGAAGCGCACGCGGTCGTCGCAGCGTCCGCCACCCGCCCGCCCCTCGCCATCGGGACGCGCAACGGTTCCGGCCCGGGAGAGGTCGATCATGCCGCGGCCTCCGCGGCCGCGCGCAGCGCTGGCTCGAGCTCGGACCACGCAGTGACGAAGGCATCGATGTCGCTCTGCGTGGTCGTTGGCCCGAGCGTCACGCGCACGGCAGAGCGTGCCTGTGCAGCGGCGATCCCCATCGCGGTGAGCGTGGCGTCGGGAGCCGTCTCACCGCTGGCGCAGGCCGAGCCGGCCGCGACCGCGATGCCACGCTCGTCGAGCAGCCGAACGACGGTATCTCCCCGCAGGCCCGTCAGCAGCAGCGTATGCCCCGGTAGCCTCTCTGCAACGCCGCCCGCAACGGGCAGACCCAGCCGCTCCTCCAGCTGGTCGCGCAGCGCGGCCCGCGTGGCACGCTCGGCCACAGCGTCTGGGCCCTGGCGGATCGACAGCGCGGCGGCAAGCGCGACGGCGCCCGCCACGTTCTCCGTGCCCGGACGTAGCCCGGCCTCCTGCCCGCCACCAAAGCTGATGGGTGCGAGCGACCGGATGCCGCGGCCCACCAGCGCACCCACGCCACGAGGACCGCCGAGCTTGTGGGCGGCAATCGCCGCCGTGACCACGCCCGGCAAGGACGACAAATCGATTGGCGCGCCGCTGGCCGTCTGCACGTGATCAACGTGGAGCGGCACGCCACGCTCGGCGCAGAGCACGGCTACCTCCGCGATGGGCTGCAGCACGCCAGTGAGGTTGCTCGCGCCCAGCACGCAGACGAGGGCGTCACCTGATCGCACGCTGGCGTCCAGCGCGTTCAGATCAAGGCAGCCGTTGGTGAGGACCGGCGCGATCTCGACCCGCCAGCCGCGTACGGCGAGCGCCTCCGCAGTTCCACGCACCGCGGGATGCTCCAGCGCACTGATCACCAGCCGCCCCGGAATCCCCTGCGCACGACCAAGCACAGCGAGGTTATCCGCCTCGGTCCCCCCACCGGTCAGCACCACCTCAGCCGTCTCGCAGCCGACCAGCCGTGCGATTTCCTCCCGCGCCGCCTCTAGGTCGGCCCGTGCCATCCGACCTGCCGCGTGCGGCTCCGAAGGATTGCCGAAGCGCTCGCCAAGGTGCGGCAGCATCGCCTCAAGCACCCGAGGGTCCGGCGGCGCAGTCGCGGCATGGTCAAGGTAGATCACCCGCTAAGTGTCGCAGCGGCTCGCGCAGGCGGGCTCAGGGCCGCGTCGGGGTTGGGCAGCACGGCGACCATCAGGGTTGCTTTGGGGTCAGGCACCACGGCGACGCTCAGCTTTGCTTTGGGGTCAGGCACCACGGCGACGCTCAGCTTTGCTTTGGGGT
>CAMDVX010000017.1 GCA_945877865.1 Bifidobacterium breve
GAGGTGATCTGCCCCGCCTATACCTTCTACGCCACGCCGGAATCGATCGCGGCGGTTGGTGCCACGCCAGTCTTCGCCGACATCGATCCCGCCACGTACCAGCTCGATCCCGCCAGCGTGGAGGCGGCGATCACGGAGCGCACGCGCGCGATCATGGCCGTCCACCTCTTCGGACATCCTGCGCCGCTGCGCGAGCTGCGAGCGATCGCCGATCGCCACAGCCTCGTGCTGATCGAGGACGCCGCCCAGGCCTACGGCGCGAGCCTCGACGGCGTGCGCTGTGGTGCCATCGGTGACGTCGCCACGTTCTCGTTCTTTCCGACCAAGAACCTCGGCGGCTTTGGCGATGGTGGCCTCGTCACCACGAACGACGCCGCCATCGCAGAGCGCGTCCGCGAGCTGCGCTTCCACGGCTCGAAGGACAAGCGCACCTTCACGCAGGTCGGCATGAACTCGCGGCTGGACGAGCTGCAGGCCGCGTTCCTGCGCATCCTGCTGCCCGAGCTGGCTGGCTGGAACGCGGGGCGCCAGGCGGTGGCAGCGCGCTACGCAGCGCTCGGCCTCGGCCGCTTCGTCGAGCTGCCAGCAACCGCCGCCGGCGCGCAGCCGATCTACCACCTCTACATGGTCCGCTCGCAGCGGCGCGAGGCGGTGCAGGCTGCGCTCAAGGAGGCCGGGGTCGGCGCTGTCATCTACTACGACATTCCCCACCACCAGCAGCCCGTGTTCGCGGGCCTTGGCTACGGCGTCGGCAGCCTGCCCGAGACGGAGCGAGCGTCGCGTGAGGGGCTCGCCCTCCCGATGTATCCAACGTTGTCCGAGGCGGAGCAGACGGTCGTGGTTGACGCCCTCGCGGCGTCCATCGCGCCGCTGGCGTAGCGCCGCGATGCGGGTCTGGGTCGATCTGACCAACGCGCCGCACGTGCCCGTCCTCGCACCGCTGGTGCGGGTCCTTGAGGAGCGGGGTGCAGAGGTCGAGCTGACTGCGCGCCCGTACGGGCAGACGGCGGAGCTGGCCGCCTTGCACGGCCTCGCCGTCACGGAGCTCGGTGCACACGGTGGGCGCTCGCGCCTCGGCAAGGCGCGTAGCGCAGCCGGGAGGATCACCGCGCTGCGGCGCTGGGCCAAAGGCCGCCGCTTCGATGTCGCCCTCGCCCACGGCTCGACCGACCAGCCGCTCGTCGCGCGCCTGCTGGGCTTTCCCGCCGTCACCATGTTCGACTACGAGGGCGCTCGCCTCCAGCACGGCGTCAACTGTCGCCTAGCGGCGCGGGTGCTGGTTCCCGATGCGATCCCGCTGGCGGCGATCACCGCTCACGGGGCGAGGGCAGGCGCGGTCGTGCGCTACCCCGGGCTAAAGGAGGAGTACGCGCTGTTCGGCGCTGCGGTCGATCCGTCGGTGCGTGCCACGCTTGGGGTGCGACCCTCGGCCCTCCTCGCCGTGCTGCGTCCACCGCCCGAGCTCGCCCTGTATCACCGCGTCGACAACCCGCTGTTTGATCAGGTGCTGAGGCACCTCGCGGCGGACGCGCGCGTCGACCAGGTTGTGCTGCCGCGCACGGTGGCGCAGGGTGACGCAATCCGCGCGCTCGCGTTGCCGCGCGTGATCGTTCCCGCCCAGGCGATCGACGCTCGCAGCCTCGTGGCGGGCGCCGACCTGGTGGTCTCGGCCGGCGGCACGATGAACCGCGAGGCGGTTGTGCTCGGGACGCCCGTCTGGACCACGTTTGCTGGCGTCCTCGGCGCCGTCGACCAGGCCCTCATCGCAGCAGGTCGACTGCAGCAGCTGGAGCGGGTAGAGGACCTCGTCGTCCAGCCCCGGCCACCGTCTGCTGCGCCGGTCCTCCGTGATCCGGCGCTCCTCGTCGACCTTGCGTTCGACGGCCTCGTCTGAGCCTCCGAGGCGACGCCTGTCTCGCTCAAGCCGGTGCTGGCTGCGCCGGCTTGAGCGCCTGCCACAGCACCCCCGTCCGAGGGGCCTATAATCAATGCTGATATGCGCCTCCCCTCGTGGCATCGGCTTGGACACGTAGCTGCTGACGCTGGCGTGGCCGCCCTCGCCTGGTGGCTCGCGTTCGAGCTGCGCTTTGACGTGTTGCCCGTCTGGGCGGCCAACCTCCGCCTCGCCACGCTGCCGTGGGTGGTCGTCATCACGGTCGCCGTGCTGGTCGTCAATGGCCTCTACGTGCGCTGGTGGCGGTACGTGTCGCTCCGTGACGTTCGCCTGCTGGTCCGGGCGTCGGCGATTGCCGTCGTGGTGGTGGCGCTGTACGCCAACCTGTTTCCACCGATCGCGGCCACGCCACCACGCGGCGTCCTGCTGATCTTCTTTCTGCTGCTGCTCGTTGGCTCCGTTGGCGTGCGGGCCTTCGCCCGCACCCTCCTCGAGGGCCGCGGCACGCTCTTTCCCCGTGGTCGCGAGGTGCTCGTGGTTGGCGCTGGCGATGCGGGCTCGGTCGTCGTGCGCGAGATGCTCGCCAACCGCTCGCTGCGGATGACGCCGATCCGCCTCTGCGACGACGACGTCCGCAAGCAGGGCATGCGCCTCCACGGCGTCAAGGTCGACGGCACCACCCACGACCTCGCAGCGATCCTCAAGGCGTCACCGCCAGACGAGGTCGTGATCGCCATGCCCGGCGCGGACGGCGTGGCCCGTCACCGGGTTGTTGATGCCTGTCGGCGAGCCAGCATCCCCGTCAAGACGCTGCCTGGGCTCTACGACCTGCTAGATGGCGACCCGAGCCTGCTTGGGCGCCTCCGTGAGGTGCGGGTCGAGGACATCCTCGGACGTCAGCCCGTCAACCTCGACCTCGTCTCGATGGGCGGCTACCTCGTCGGCCAATCCGTCGTGGTCACGGGTGCAGGCGGCTCGATCGGCTCCGAGCTGGTCCGGCAAATCAGCCGCCTCTCACCGGCTCGCCTGACGCTGATTGACCATGCCGAGGACAACCTCTTCCAGATCGACCAGTGGCTGCGCGAGCACGGCATCACCAGCGTCGTGGCGTGCGTGGCGGACGTCAAGGACGCCGACCGGATGGGAAAGATCCTGACCGAGGCGAAGCCGTCGGTCATCTTCCACGCCGCGGCCTACAAGCACGTCCCGCTGATGGAGTCGAACCCCTTTAGCGCCCTCCGCAACAACGTGCTCGCGACGCGCTCCCTAGCCGAGCTCGCGGCGACCCACGGCGTCGAGCGCTTCGTGCTGGTGTCAACCGACAAGGCCGTGATCTCGGAGACGGCGATGGGCGCGTCGAAGGCGCTCTGCGAGTACGTCGTCGAGGCCGAGGCGCAGCGCTTCGCGCAGACGCGCTACATGGCGGTCCGCTTTGGCAACGTCCTCGGCAGCTCGGGCTCGGTGATCCCAACCTTCCGCCGCCAGATCAACGAGGGCGGCCCGGTCACGATCACCGACCCCGAGATGACCCGCTTCTTCATGACCATCCCAGAAGCCGTCCAGCTGATCGTGCAGGCCGGCGGGGTTGGTCAGTCCGGCGACGTCTTCGTCTTGGACATGGGCGATCCCGTTCGGATCTGGGACCTCGCCCACGACATGGTCCGCCTGATGGGACGCGAGCCCGGCAAGGACATCGAGATCAAGGTCATCGGCCGTCGGCCCGGCGAGCAGCTCCACGAGCGCCTCTTCTCCGACGACGAATCCGTCGAGCGCACGCAGAACGACAAGCTGATGCGCGCTCGTCGCGGACGCATTGATGCCGCGTGGCTTGGCGAGCGCCTCGATGCGATCGAGCTGGCGCTGGCCCGCGGCGCAGACGAGGAGGCGCTGCGCCTGTACTTCGCTGCTGCCAAGTCACCGCAGCGCGAGAGCACCGTTGCACCCAGATCGGCCGGGTAGAGGTGGACACCAAGCAGCTCGCCGCGCTCGTCGCCGTCGTTGACCGCTCCAGCTTCTCCCACGCCGCCGAGCAGCTCGGGGTCACCCAGCCCGCCGTCTCCCTGGCGATCCGCTCGCTGGAGAAGCGCCTCGGCTGTCAGCTGATCGACCGCTCCGGCCGCGTCGTCGAGCCGACGGAGGCGGGCCAGGTCGCCTATCGACACGCCCAGCGGATCCTCGGCGCGGAGCGCGACCTGATCCGCAGCCTCGAAGACGAGGGTGATGAGCTGTCCGGGCACCTCGTCGTTGGCGCCTCGACCGGGCCGGGCGAGCGTGTGCTGCCGGCGCTGCTCGGGGCGTTCCATCGCCAGCACCCGCACGTCGTCGTCTCCCTGCGGGTCGACGACACCGAGACCATCGTCGATCGCGTGCTCGATCGGCAGCTCGAGTTCGGCATCGTCGGTGCGGAGCGTGCGCACCGCTCGCTCGTCTTCGAGCCCTTCCTGCGGGACGAGGTCGTCCTCGTGGTGCCGACGGACCATCCGTTCGCCGGCAAGGAGATCGCGATGGACGAGCTGCTCGACGTGCCCCTCGTCGTGCAGCAGGAGGGCGCAGGCGTCCGCACCGTCGTCGAGCGCGAGCTGCGTGCCGCCGGCGTCCGCGTCCGCGACCTCAACGTCGTCGCCGAGCTCGGGCTGCAAGAGTCGGCCAAGTCCGCCGTCGAGGCGGGGCTCGGTGTGACGTTCCTCTCGCGCCTCGCCGTCGAGCGCGAGCTCGATGAGGGCCGCCTCGCGATTGCGTCCGTCAAGGGGCTCGAGCCGGGCCGTCTCTTCTTTGCGGTGCGGAGCGCCGCCCGCCCACCGGGTCGCCTCGTCGTCTCCTTCCTCGATTTCGCCCGCCTCACGCTGGGCGAGAAGGCCGCCTTCCCCGCCGACAATCGGGAGCGACTGGTGCGCGGTGGACGCGTAGGCTGAGCACACCATGCGACTGTGGCGCCCACCGAGAGGCCATCGCACCGGCGGCAGCCGGATCGGGTTGCTGCTCGCAGCCGCGGTCAGTGCGAGCACGTTCGTTGGCGGCGCGATGCCCTTCTCGGCGGAAGCGAACCTCCGCGACCGGGTGGTCGCCCACACGGGCTCGCAGCCGGTCGCCATCGTCACCGACGCGGACGGCAACGTGTACACCGCAAACTCCGGCTCAGACAACGTCTCAGTCGTCACCCGAGCGGGCGTCAGTCGGATCGTCGGCGAAACGGGCTCGCAGCCGGTCGCCATCATCATCGGCGCCGATGGCAGCATCTACACCGCCAACTTCGGCTCGGAAGATGTCACGAGGATCTCGCCCGACGGCGCCAGCCGCAGGCTCGGCTCGACGGCTGGCGCCCCGTTTGCGATCGCAGTCGACGGGGCAGGCAACGTCTTCACCGTAGCGAGGCAGAGGATCGCCGCCGGGCTGACCTTGGATTTCACCCAGGTCTCCCAGTTGACACCTGATGGGACGCTGACGATCTACTCGGGCGCGCGTGGCGACGCTTGGGTTGGTCTCCACGTCTCCGCCATCGCGACCGACCACGCTGGGAACCTCCTGCTGGCCGACCACGATCTCGACGAGGTGGTCGAGCGGAGTCCGACGGGTGCTGTCCGCTTGCGAGGCACCACCGGCCGTGACCCGAGCGCGATGACAGTGCTTCGAGATGGCACCGTCCTGACGGTCAATGCCGATTCCCTCAACGTGACGCGGATCGCTCCCGACGGTACGAGCAGCACCTATCGGTCGAGCGGAACCAGCGGAATCAGCGCAGGTGAAGCAGCCGCGATCGTGGGTGACGCGCTCGGCAACGCCTACGTCGCGACGGGCAGCGGAGTGACGAAGCTTACGCCCGCGCGCTGCGGTGGTGGCATCGAGGAGGTGATCAGCAGGACGCCGGCGTCTGCCGTCGCGATCGATGGGGCCGGGCGCGTCTACACCAGCCAAGGTGCCTCGGACACCGTGACCAAGGTTGACGTCCGAGGGAGGATCATTGCCAACACTGGATCAGCGCCGGTGGGGCTGGCGCTGGATGCCAGCGGCAACCTGTACACCGCCAACGAGCGTTCGAGCGATGTGACGAGGATCGCGCCACCTCGGCGCGGCTGCTTCGCGAGCGCCGTCCTTGGACCAACGGGCTCAGCTCCATTCGCCTTGGCGGTGGATCCTGCGGGCAATGTCTACACTAGCAACGGGGGGACGAACGACGTGACGAAGCTGACTCCAGCGGGAGTCAGCACTCGACTGGGCTACACGGCGCTCGGGCCATCGGGCTGCTTCACGGATGCGGACGGTTACGTGCGATGCCTCCATGTTTTCGGAGGGATTGCCGTGGATCGGGCGGGCACCATCTACGCCAGCAACTACGTCTTCGGCAACAACGTTTCCAAGATCACCGCAACCGGCCTGACCAGCCTGCTCGGCGGGCCGACGATCATCACGGCGGGCTCGTCGAGCGACACGGGGCCTGGGCCATTGGGAATCGCCGTCGCGGCGGACGGCACCGTCTACGTGGCGAATGCCTTCACGAGCGACGTCACCAAGATCACCCCTACGGGCCTGGCTAGCGTTCTCGGTCAGACGGGTGCGGGACCAACTGCGATCGCGCTGGACGCGGCGGGTAACGTCTACACGGCCAACGGGTCCGGCACCGTGTCGAGGATTACGCCAGACGGGGTTAGCCGCATTCTCGGCGCGACCGGGGGTGGCCCATCCGCGCTTGTGCTCGATGCAGCAGGAAACGTCTACACCGCGAATGGGGCTGACGACACCGTCTCGAAGATCACGCCGTCAGGGACCAGCCTGATCATCGGCACGACGGGCCATGATCCCTCGGGGATTGTGGTGACGTCAACCGGCGCCATCTTCACAGCGAATCGGTCTGATAGCACCGTGACACAGGCCTTTCGCAGGCCTCCGCGGACCCAGCAGCGAGTGCTGCTGGTCCACGGGCTGAGCGAGCTAGGGGACGCTCTCGCGCTCCTCGTCGACGCGCCCGGTGCCGGGGCGACCTCCTTCGCCGTCACCACCCCCAGCATGCTCTCGGCTACAGCCGTGGGGCGCACTGCGGCGGGTGCCAGCACGAGCGTCTGCGCCAGCGCAACGGTCCGGACCCTTCGCGCCGGCAAAATCACCGTCGAGTGCCGCCTACGGCCAGCCGTGATTAGCCATCTCCTGCGACGCTCGCTGCTGGCCACGGTGACGACGACGTTTACGCCCACCTACGGCACGGTGCAGTCAGCAACGTCGACGATTGAGCTGCGGCACCGACCAGCGCCCGCTGAGGTGAGCTCCGCGCTGGAGACCACCATGCACTTCGCTGGTCCGGGCACCGCGCTGCAGACGGGCACCATGCGCCACAGCGGCCACCTGAGCACGGTCTGCGTCGGCTCCAAGCGAATCATGACCGCCGGTTTGGCGACGCTGCGCTGCCTCCTCACGCCCGAGGCCATCGAGCTGAGCCGCAGCCTGCCGCTGCACGTCTCCATCAGGACGGTTTTCACCCCTGACGACGGCGCGAAGCAGGTGCGCTACGAGCGGATCAACCTTGCGGAGACCGACCTCCCCGTCCGCGGGCCGAACCGGGCTACGGGTGGCGTGACGGGCTAGCTCGGCATTCCTCCAGCGGTCCTCTCATCACTGCAGCCGCTAGGTGGAGATGCCCAGCCCCGGCGCGAGCCACGGGGGTGGCTCCAGCCGGTACTCCGACTGCAGGAGCCCCTCAGCGACGGTCAGGCCGGACTCGATGAAGTCCTGGCTGGGCGACCAGCAGTCGACGGCCACGGAGATCCCCGTGCCTTCGAAGGGGTTGCGCAGGTAGGGGATGAGCTGGCCGGAGTCGGCGTGGACCTTCCACGCGTGGAAGGCATTGCCGTAGGGCAGCGTTGACCAGTCGATGAATCCCGTCCAGTACGGCTCGGGCACGTCGACGCCGTGGACCTCGGCGAGCTGGTCTCGGACGGACTGGATCATGCGCGGCGGCGCCTTGCGTGGTGCGGGTGAACCCGCGGCATCGGCCTCGGATTGGTACCCGTCCCAGTACTCCGCATTGCTTGAGTCCGTGTAGCACATCAGCAGCGAGCGTTGGTTACCGGCGTCACCGCCGGAAGCGTCCGCCTCGGAGCCGAAGTACCAGATGCGATTGGCCGGCAGATCGGTGATCGACGAGCCGCCCACGATGCCGAGCGACGTCCACCAAGGCTCCTCGAAGGCGAGCATCAGCTTCGTGCTCGGGCGGGTGCCGATCGCGTCGAGCGCGAGCGCAAACGGGGCGTCCTGCAGCAGCGGGCTGGCGCTGGCCAGCCGTCGCATCGGGTCAGACGGGATCGCGAGGATGACGCGGCGGGCCCTGACGGTCGTGGTCGTGCCCGCGGCATTGACGATCGTAATCGTCGAGCCACCGCCAGGCGCGGCCTCGATGGCGATGGCTGTCGAGTTGAGGTGGATCGCTGCTCCGGCCTGGCGGGCAATTGCTGCCAGCGCCAGCGGGAGCCGCATCAGGCCCCCGACCACGGCCCGAAAGGTGGCGTCAGGACCGAAGTCGACGGACATCTGCTGCATGGTCTCGACGGCGTTCCAGTTCTCGGCGGAGATGGGGTAGCCGATGCCGTCACGCATCAGCGCATAGCCCTCCGGGCTCAGCGCGTTGGCCATCAGGTTCCAGTAGCCCTGGTTGCGCAGCAGCTCGCCGTCGAACGACGCGGATGCCTTTACCGTCGTCCACTGTGATGGCGTCATGGTGGCCGCATTCGGCACGTAGCGCGTGATGCCGCGCAGCAGCAGCTCCGCAGGCGTCAGGCCCTGCTCGGCTCGCGGCAGGTCGTACGGGACGACCTGGGGATCGCGGTACTGACCCTCGCGAAAGCGCGCTCCACGCAGGTGCACGAAGTTTCGCCCGTTGCTCTCGGTGGCCGGGACGCTGGGTAGCCCGAGCGCGTCGATCAGGCGAGGCACGATCTCCTGCGTCCGCAGGAAGCGCATGCCGCCGAACTCGGCCATCAGGTGTGGGGCCTCCGGCGTGGCAACCGACCAGATGCGTCCGCCGAGGCGACTGCTCGCCTCGAACACGCCAACGCGCAGGCCGGGCTTGCCTACGGGCGATCCCGAGCGGGCGGTACCGGTCAGCAGCCGATACGCGGAGTAGAGCCCGGTTGGGCCGCCGCCGATGATCGCCACGTCGAGCTCGTCCTGCCCCCTGCTGGCATCCGAACTGGAGCCACAGGCCGCCAGCAACGCGGGCGTGAGCGCTCCGACGAGCGTGGCGGAGGCTGCCCAGCGGAGCGCCTCGCGTCGCGATACCGTGCGAGCCATGCTAACCACGCATCACCTCCAGTCGCGCCACCGCTAGCGCGCGGCGGTCACCCTTCACTGTCATCATAGGCAGCGAAGGGTGACCGTGTCAGCCGAGGCCCGCACCGGCAACCAACGGTCACCTCGGGTATCCCCGCTACCCTCCGGCTTGATGTCTGACGTCATCGCCTTCGACGCGGACGTAATCGGCCGCCACCGCACCGGCGACGAGACGTTTGCGACGGGGATCCTGTCGGCGCTCGCGGCGCGAACCGACCTGCCGTTCAGCATCGTGGCGTACGTCCGCGATCCAGCGCTGGTGCCTGCGTCGATCACAGCCTCTGGCGTCGTGCGCCCCGTTGCGGTCGACGTCGGCTCAAACTATCGCCGCGTCGCCGTCAGCCTGCCGACGCGCCTGCGGGCCGATCGGCCCGCGCTCTACCACGGCAACTACGTCCTGCCCCCGGGCCTCCCGTGTCCAGGCGTGGTGACGGTCCACGATTGCTCGTACCGGTTCGCCCCCGAGCTGATGCCGCGCGCAGACGCCTTCGCCTTCGGTCGCTTCGTGCCGTGGTCGGTGCGGCGCGCGGCGCGCGTGGTGACCGTCTCTGAGCACGCGCGGGGTGATCTGCTGCGGGCCGTCCCCGGGGTTGAGCCAAGCCGGGTCGTCGCGATCCCAAACGGCGTGTCGCCGGTGTTCGCGCCAAGCGCTGGGGCGGCGACAGGCGTGCGCGAGCGTTACGGCCTCGAGCCGGGCTTCATCCTCTTCATCGGTGCGCTGCAGCCGCGCAAGAACCTGCTGCGCCTGCTCGAGGCCTATGCGATCGTCGCCGCGGCGCGCGCAGACGCGCCTTCGCTGGTCCTCGTTGGCGACGCCAAGCAGGACGGTGAGGAGCTGACCGCTCGGATCGCCAGCCTCGGGCTGACCGCTCGGGTCCACCGCATCGGCTACGTCGAGCGGCCGGAGGACCTCCGCGATCTGTACGCCGCGGCTGCGGTCTTCGCCTTCCCGTCGCTCTACGAGGGCTTCGGGCTGCCGGTTGCCGAAGCCATGGCCTGCGGCACCCCGGTGCTTGCGGCCGCTGCCACCGCCCTGCCAGAGACCGCGGGAGGAGCCGCTGTGCTGGTGGATCCGCTGTCGGTGCCGGCGATCGCCGCGGGGCTCACGAGCCTCCTCGACGACGATGCGCTGCGTCAGCGCTGCAGCGACGCGGGCCGCACGCGTGCCGCCGAGCTGACGTGGGAGCGCGCGGCCGCCCGCCTCGTCGACGTCTGGGGCGACGTGCTGGCCGAGGCGCCCGTGGCGCACCGGAGCGTGCGCCACGTGAGCCCGGGCCAGCCGGCGCGCGTGGTGGCGGCGCTCACCTCAACGGGACAGGCAGACGATCTTCCGGCGGCGATTGCTGGCCTGCGTGCGCAGGGGCTCGGTGCGGGCCTCACGGTCGTCGTGGTTGCAAATCGCCCCGGCGATGGCACCGTCGAGCTGATCCGCGCTGGCTATCCCGACTGCGTGCTGGTCGAGCAGCCGGACACGCGCTCCTACGCGGAGAACCAGGCGGTCGCGTTTGCCGCCGCTCCCGGCGACTACCTCGCGATCGTCAATCCTGACGCGATTGCCCAGCCCGGCTGCCTCGAGACGCTCGTGCGCTTCATGGACGCGCATCCCCGCTGTGGCCTCGTGGCACCGACGCTGCGCAACCTTGACGGGTCGTACCAGGAGGCGGCGCGACGCTTTCCCGAGCCGCTCGGCTCCCTCATCCGTCGCACGCCGCTGCGGCGCCTGCTGGCGCCTGAGCGCTTCGCGGGAGGGCACTACCTCGGCGAGCCGTCGCAGGCGCGGCTCGTGGACTGGTCGCTCGGCGCGTTCCTGCTGATTCGCCGCACGGCGTGGGACGACGTCGGCGGCTTCGATGAGGCCTTTGCGCCGCTCTACGTCGAGGAGATCGAGCTGCAGTGGCGCCTCTGGCAGCGCGGCTGGGAGATCTGGCAGGAGCCGGCTGCCGAGGTCACCCATGCGCACCAGGCGGCGTCGGACGGCGCCTTCTTCAATCACCGGACCGTGTGGCATCTCCGCAACGTCGGTCGGTTCATTCGCCGCCATCCGACGGTGCTGGTGGGTCAGCCACCGGGTCTGGCGCCATCTCGAGGCCTGCGTCAGCCGCGCTAGCTGCGGGGTCGTCCGGTGTGCTGAGGCCATCAGCCGCGGTAGCCGCAGTTGCCGCATCGCCTGTGGCCGCCGCTAGCGTGCGGTAGACGTCGACGTAGGCCTCGGCCGCGCGCTCCCACGTGGCTGCGGCCGCGAGCGCCCGCGCGGCCGGCACGAGCTCGTCGTGGCGGGCGATCGCCTCGTCAATGCCGCCGGCGATGTCGCGAATGTTGAAGGGATCGACCAGCACGGCGGCCGCACCGCAGGTCTCGGGGAGGGCGCCAGCGCGCGCTGCGACGACGGGCGTGCCCGACGCGAAGGCCTCCAGCACCGGTAGCCCAGACCCCTCGTGGAGGGAGGGGATGGCGACGGCGACCGCATCGCGGTACAGCAGGCGCAGATCGCGATCGCTGACGCGGCCGAGGCGGATCAGCCACGGGGCGTGAGGCAGCGGCTCGTCGCCCCAGCCATCGGCTCCGACCAAGACGAGCCGCTCGGGTGCTCCCGCGCTGCGGCGCTTCGCCATTGCGTTGACCAGCCGGCGCAGGTTCTTGCGCGGCTCGGGCGTGCCGACGGCGAGCACGAATGGTCCCGCAATGGGACCGGGCCCGACCGGCGGCTCAGACCAGTCGGCGCCGACGCCGTTTGGGATCACCGTCACGCGCGCGGCGGCCTCGGGAGCGTACGCCGCGATGTCGTCGGCCGTGTCCTGCGAGACGGCCACGATCGCCGTGGCGGTGGCCAGCACGCGTGGCAGGGTCTGAGACGTGTACAGGCGGTTCCAGCGCGACAGCGTGTGGGCATGACGGATCGCGGCAAGATCGTGGATGGTGACGACGGTGGGTGGTCCGCCAGGGGTGAGCGGTCCCCGCGCGAGCGGCGTATGGAGGATCGCCGCCTGCTGCGCCGCCGCGGCGCGCCGTGCGCCCCGCGGGTGCCAGGCCAGGTCGACGTGGAGGGCGAGGGCCCGTCGGCTGACGGAGCCGGCGGCGGGGGCCGGACCGTCCCCGAGCAGAATCAGGTCGATGTCGGAGCGCCCCTCCAGCGCCGCGGCCAGGCCGCGGGTGGCGCGGGCCACCCCGGCGTTACCGAGCCGCAGGGCCGAGACGTCGAGTGCGACCCGCAGCGGCCGCGCGGAGTCGGTCATGCGCGAATCTGGCCGGTGCCAGTCACGACGTACTTCGTCGTCGTCAGGTCCTCAAGCCCAATCGGCCCGCGCACGTGGAGGCGGGCCGTTGAGTTGCCGACCTCGGCACCCATGCCGTACTCGCCGCCGTCGGTGAAGCGCGTCGAGGCGTTGACGTACACGCAGGCAGAGTCGACGACGTCAACGAAGCGGCGGGCCGCCTCCAGCGAGTCCGTGACGATCGCCTCCGAGTGCCCCGTCGCGTAGCGATCGATGTGCTCGAGGGCGGCGTCAAGGTCGTCGACGACGCGGACGGCTAGCACGAGGTCGAGGTACTCCGTCGACCAGTCAGCGTCCGTCGCGGCAGCGATCGGGAGGTCGACAGCCGCCCGGGTGCGGTCGCAGCCGCGCAGCTCGACCCCTGCCTCGTGGAGCGCGCCGAGGACCGGGGCCAGCAGATCGAGGCGGTCGGCATGCACCAGCAGCGTCTCGGCGGCGTTGCAGACTCCTGGCCGCTGCACCTTGGCGTTGACGGTGATCGCCACCGCCATCGCCTGATCCGCCTCGCGATCGAGGTACACGTGGCAGTTGCCGCCGGCCGCGGCTAGCACGGGGATGCGGCTGTGCTCGAGCAGGAAGTCCTTGAGCGCCTCGCCGCCGCGCGGCACGACGATGTCGGCGGTGGCGGGGTCGCTGACGAGCTCGCCGAGCTCGGCGCGGGTTCCCTCAATGGAGAGCACCGCATCCTCGGGCAGCCCGGCGTCGGCGAGGCCCCGCCGCACGGCGTTGCCCAGCGCGGCATTGGTGGCACGCGCGGAGCTCGAGCCGCGCAGCAGCGCCACGTTGCCCGACTTGATGCAGAGGGCGGCGACGTCAACGGTGACGTTCGGGCGCGCCTCGTAGACGACGAGGACGCGTCCGATCGGGACGCGGACCTTGATCAGCTCGAGCCCGTTATGCAGCCTGCGGTCGTCGACGATCCTGCCCACGGGGTCGTCGAGGGCGGCAACGGCCCGCACCGCGGCGGCGAGCGCGTCGAGGCGCTGCGGGTCGAGCGTCAGCCGATCAACGAGCGACGCCGCGATTCCCTCGGCCACGGCGGCAGCCACGTCCTGCGCGTTGGCGCTGAGGATCGCGGCAGCGTCGGCCTCCAGGTGGCGGGCAATCGCCGTGAGGGCCGCGTCGCGGGTGGCGGTATCGGCCGCCCGGAGAATGCGCGCCGCTGCGCGCCCGCGGTCGGCGACCGCGTTGCTGCTGATGATGCCCATGTGACGGAGATTATCCGCTCGCGGCGGGGGAGTCAGGCAGGTCGGTCTGCAGCGACGAGCACGAGGCGGTCGCGGTGGACCGCCGGGTCGCCTCCGCGCTCGCCAAGCAGCCGTCGCAGCTCGGCGTGCCCGAGCTCGGCAATGCCCTTGGCGAAGGCCGTGCCATCGGCCGTGACGAGGTCCACGCCGTCGCCAGCGGCGAAGCGGCCGTGGACGGCACGAACGCCCACGGGCAGCAGCGAGGCGCCGTCACGCTCGACCGCAGCGCGCGCGCCCGCATCGACCTCAATCCGGCCGCTGGTGACGAGGCCGTAGCGCAGCCACAGCTTGTACGCCGACGGCGAGCGGTCGGGAGCGGGGAAGCGCGTGCCGACCGATTCGCCGGCGACAGCGGCCGCGATCGCGCCGCTGCGCCCGCCGTTGGCAATCACGCAGGCCGCTCCGCCGGCGCGCGCCAGCTCCGCCGCAACCACCTTCGAGCGCATGCCGCCGGTGCCCCAGGCCGAGCCAGCCGACGTCGTGTCGATGCCGGCCAGCATGGAGCTGTCGGGCACCTCGCGCACCAGCGCCGCATCCGGGTGCTGCGGATCGCGGGTGTACAGGCCCTCCTGATCCGTCAGCAGCACGAGCAGGCGCGCGCCGAGCAGCACTGCGACCTGGGCGGCGAGGGCATCGTTATCACCGAAGGTGATCTCACGCGTGGCGGTCGAGTCGTTCTCGTTGACGATGGGCGTCACGTCCCACGCCAGCAGCGTCTCGAGCGTCACGCGGGCGTTGAGGTACGACTCGCGGCGCTCAAAGTCGCCGGCAGCCAGCAGCACCTGTCCCGTCGCCCGCTGGGAGCGTCCGAGTGCTCGCTGCCACGCCTGCTGAAGGACGGCCTGACCGACGGCGGCTGCGGCCTGCAGCTCCGGGACAGCCGTCGGGTGCTCGGCCCGGCCGAGCTGGCCGAGGCCGAGGGCGATGGCCCCCGACGACACGATGCAGAGGGGAGTCGTGGCGGCGATGCCGGCCAGCTCGTCGGCGATGCGATCAAGCCGGCTCCGTCGCAGCCGGCCGCGCGGGTCGACCAGAGTCGAGCTGCCGAGCTTGATGACGACAGGACGCCGGGGCATGGGGAGATCGTACGGGCGCCGGTGGCGGGAGCCCGCAGCCGCCCGCACGCGAGGCTGGGTGCTCCGAGCCAGACCAGCATGACTCCGAGCCGCGGTCGTCGGCTCAGCCTCCGGGACGCTTAGCGCAGCGGACGGTCCCGTCCCGCCCACTGGCGGATGGTGTCGGCATCATCGCCGTGCACGACGAGCTCGAACAGCGGCTTCTCGCTTCGCAGGGTCTTGCGGGTCGTCAGCCGCCCCACGATGATGCCGGTGCGCTGGCAGAACTTGAGCAGGGCGCCGCGATCGCAGCAGAGCAGCCGCCAGACCTCCTCCTGCAGGTGTCGATCGAAGTCGGGGCACATGCCGACCTCGCCCCTGAGGGCGACGTCGACCGCCGCGCGGTACATCGCTGCTGCGTCATCGATCTCGGTCATGCGGCTCCAATCGCGTCTGCCAGTCGATCCAGAATCAGATCGACGTCGGCTGGGGTGATAGTCAGTGGTGGTGCCAGCATGATCGATTCGATCACGCGTCGGCCGAACGGTGTTGGGCAGGAGTAGATCATCAGCCCGTTGCTGCGCGCGGCATCGGTGACCCGCAGCGAGGCGCCCGGCAGCGGCTCAAGCGACTCGCGGTCCTGCACCAGCTCGATGCCCTGCAGCAGGCCGAGGCCGCGCACCTGCCCGATGTGTGGGCTTGCCAGAGCGATCTGGTCCAAGCCTGCGCGCAGCCGAGCGCCCATCGCTTGGGCGTTTGCGAGCAGGCCCTCGTCGCGGATCGTGCGGATCAGCTCGGCGCCGACGGCGCAGCCGAGCGGATACCCGGAGAAGGTGTGGCCGACGGGAAAGCCGTGCTCCGACGCGACGAAGACGTCGGCGATGTTGCCCGCGACAACCATGCCGGAGAAGGGCACGACGCCGCTGGTCACGCCCTTGGCAAAGGTCAGGACGTCGGGCTTGACGTTCCAGTGGTCCACGCCGAACCAGGTGCCTGTCCGCCCGAAGCCCGTGATCGTCTCGTCGCAGATCATCAGGACCTCGTAGCGGTCGCAGACCTCGCGGACCCGCTCAAGGTAGCCGTCTGGTGGGACGACGGCTGCTGCGCTGGCGCCGGAGATTGGCTCGAGAAACACGGCTGCGACGTGCTCCGCTCCCCGCCGTGCGATGGCGTCCTCGAGCTCGCCAACCGCGAACTCGAGCTCCTCTGCTGGCGTGCGGCGGGCTCGAATATCGGCGTTTGGCGTCTGGGCGACGGCATTCTTTGCGAGCACCAGCTCGAACGGGCTTCGCCACTTCGAGCCGGACAGCCCCAGAGCCCCCAGCGTGGAGCCGTGGTACGACGGGTAGCGGGAGATCAGCTCGACCTTCGAAGGCCTGCCCCGCAGCTGCCAGTAGAGCAGGCTGAGGTGGATCGCCGACTCAACGGACTCCGAGCCCGACGAGTTGAAGAAGGACCACGAGCGGTCGAGCGGCGAGACCTCGCGGATGAGGTCGGCAAGCTCCAGCATCGGCTCGTTCGAGAAGGCGAAGCGGTAGGTGAACGTGATCTCGTCGGCCTGCCGCTTGAGCGCCTCAATCAAGCGGGGGTGCCGATGGCCAAGGCTCATCACCATGGCGCCGCCGCAGGCGTCGATGAACTCGCGTCCGTCGGCGGTCCAGATGCGGCAGCCCTCCGCGCGGACTGCCACCGGCAGCGCGCGTCCGGGATTGGCTGTCAGCGAGTAGTCGGCGGTGGCAGCCATCGTGCTCACAGTGTGCCGCATCGCCACCCGTTGCCAGCGGCGCTCCACGATCATGGGCATTATTCGGTTCGTGAGCAAGGCGACGAGTGGGGTACGGCACAAGCTGGCGCTGGTTGGCCTCGGCGTGGCGCTGGCGGCGGCCAGCGCGGGCTGCGGTGGCGCTGAGGGAGAGACGCAGGTCGTCATTGAGCCCCCCGAGACGACGATTCCGCCGGTCACGATCGACGCGACGCTGGCTGCCGAGCCGGACGTGCTGCGCATCACGGTTGAGCCAACGGTCGCAGCGGGGCTGCTGCGCGTTGCGGCCGCTCGTGGCCTCTTCGGTCAGCAGGGCCTGAGCGCGCACATCTCGTCCGTCTCGGCACCCGCGGAGACGCAGCGTGCGCTCGCGGCGGGCACCGCTGATGCGGCGGTCGTGTCGACCGAGGATGCGCTCTCGCTGGCGGAGTCGGGGCTGCCGATCCGGATCGTGCTGCTGCTGACGTCCTCTGCCGCGGCCGACGCGATCCTGGCCAGACCAGGCGTTGACGGGGTGGCGGGGCTGAGTGGTCGTCGCGTCGCGTACGTGCCCGGCTCCGGAGGCGACCTGCTGCTGCGGGTGGCGCTCGCGGAGAACGCTGTCGTGCCGATGGCGGTGCAGCTCGTGCCGGTGGCCGCCCGCGAGTCGGGCCTGCTGCTCGGCCGGGGAGCGGTGGACGCCGAGGTCGTCACGGGCGCTGGGTCGGCTGCTGCCTTGGCGCTGGCTCCCGACCTCGTCACCCTCTACGCCGCTGGCGACCGGCCAGGCCTGCTGGCGCAGGTGCTCGTGGTGCGTGAGGATGTGATGCGCGATCGTCCAGGCCAGCTGCTGGCGCTGGTGCGGACGTGGCAGGCCCTGTACGCGCTGGAGCGTGAGCAGCCTCAGGCGATCGCGGCAGCGCTGGCTGCGGTCAATCGGTGGACCCCCGAGCGGGCGGCCACCGAGCTGCCCGGCTCGACCGTCTACGACCTCGCCGCAAACGGCGTGGACCTCCTCCCCGGCGGCGAGTACTACGACACGACGATCAGCACGGTTAGCGCCATCGCTACGCAGGCTGGGCTGATCCACGGCCGCGTCGATCCGCGGGCCTTGATTGACGGCTCGTTCGTCCAGGCCGTCGCAAGTGCGCGATGATACACCGATGACAGCTGCGGCCACGGTGGTGCTCGACGGTGGAGCGCTGACGCGCGCCGATGTGGTGCGGGTCGCCGTCGGTGCAGCCCGCGTGGAGCTCGGTGACGACGCTCGCCTCCGCGTGACGGCGGCCGCAGACCTCATCAGCCGCCTGACGGGTACCGGTCAGCCGGTCTACGGCGTGACGACGGGGTTCGGTTCGCTTGAGTCCGTCCGCATCCCCGACGACCAGCTCTCCGAGCTGCAGGTCAACATCGTCCGCAGCCACGCCGTCGGCGTGGGTGAGCCGCTTGCCGCAGAGCTCGTGCGCGGCATGATGGTCCTGCTGGCGGCCTCGCTGGCCCGTGGCCACTCCGGCGTCCGGCCGGAGGTCATCACGACGATCCTCACGCTGCTGAATGCCTCGATTACGCCGGTGGTGCCGTCGCGCGGCTCGGTCGGCGCCAGCGGCGACCTCGCACCGCTCGCGCACCTCGCGCTCGTCCTGATCGGCGAGGGCGTGGCAACCGACGCGGCCGGCGAGCGGCTCGACGGCAGCGCCGCGCTGGCGCTGGCAGGCGTCGCCCCGATCGCGCTCGGACCCAAGGAGGGCCTCGCGCTCCTCAACGGCACGCACCTGATGGCAGCGATCGGCGTGCTGGCGCTCACGGACGCTGAGCGCCTGCTGGCAGCGGCCGAGGTGGCTGCGGCGATGTCGCTGGATGCCCTGCTCGGCTCGCTGACGCCGTTCGACGACCGCCTCCACGTGCTTCGTGGCCGGCCACGGCAGCGAGACGTCGCCAGCCGGGTGCGTGGGCTGCTGGACGGGTCGGAGCTGCTCGCGAGCCACGTCGGCTGCGCCCGCGTCCAAGATGCCTACACGCTGCGCTGCATTCCCCAGGTGCTCGGGGCGATCGGCGAGGCGCTCGATTACGTCGACCGGGCGCTTGAGCCCGAGCTCGGCGCCGTCACCGACAATCCCCTGCTCTTCGTCGAGGATGAGGCTGTGCTCTCAGGCGGCAACTTTCACGGGCAGCCCTTGTCGCTGCCGCTGGACCTGCTGACGATCGCCGTCCAGGAGCTGGCAGCCTTCTCCGAGCGTCGGATCTACCGGCTGATGGACGGCCGTGGCGGCGAGTTCTCGCTGCCGGCGTTTCTGATCGCCGAGCCGGGCACTCGCTCGGGCCTGATGATCGCGCAGTACATGGCAGCCAGCCTCGTTGCGGAAGGCGCGGTGCTGGCCCATCCGGCGGGCGTCGGCAGCCTGCCGACCAGCGCGGGGCAGGAGGACTTCAACTCGCTGGGCGCGACGGCGGGGCTTCAGGCCCTGCAGGTGCTGGCGCTCGCCCGCCACGTGGTTGCCGTCGAGCTGATCTGCGCGGCGCAAGGCATCGACCTCCGCAGGCCGCTCCGCACTGGCGCCTTGCTTGAGACGGAGCACGCCAAGGTGCGGCGCTACTCGCCGCCGCTGATCGACGATCGCTCCATCTCAGCCGAGGTGGAGGCACTGGCCGAGGCCATCGCCGACGGCGTCTTCGGCTAGCCGCCACCACGGCGAT
>CAMDVX010000018.1 GCA_945877865.1 Bifidobacterium breve
GGCACGAAAGCAAACGACTAGCCCCAACGGCAGTCGCCGGTGTCCGATTGGGGTCTGGCCCCTTTCGGACAAACTGACCGCTTAGGGGTCTGCTTTCGGACAAGGTGACCGCTTGGAGTCTGGCCCCTTGCCGACAATCAATCCCACCCCTAGCCAGCTCGGATCTGGAGAAAGCGGTGATGAGACCGCCAACCTCCGCTACGCCGACCCGCCGAAACGCAAAACCAACCAACCCACGACGCTCCAGACCGCCAACCACCGCTGCTCCGACCCGCCGAAACGCTGAACCAACCAACCCACGACGCTCCAGACCGCCAACCACCGCTGCTCCGGCCCGGCGAAACGTGAAACCCACCACCCACCAACCCACCACTCACCATCCCACCACCCACCGACGCTCCAACCGACCAACCTACAAGCCACCCATCGCCCCCTCGCTGCACCGCGTGCTGCGCCACGACCCAGCCACCGCCGCGCACCTACAATGCGGGATGGCCCGCGAACCCGTAACGGTTGAGACTCCTGCCTATGTACCGCCTGCTCAAACTGATCCTCGTCGTCGCACTGGTAGCGGCGGTCCTCACCGGCGGCACGCTCGTCTGGGCTCTGGCGTCGGAGAGCGACGATTTCGCGTTCGTCCCGCGCGCCGCGCAGCCGACGCTGCCCGTCGTCGAGCTTGAGGGACAGCAGCCTCCGCCCGCAGGCGCCGGCTCGGTGCTGTTCAGCACCGTTGGCGTCCGCCATGCCTCGATCTTCGAGTCTTGGTTCGGCGTCGGCGATGGCGGCGAGCTGGTCCCCGCTCACGCCCTCGTGAGCCCGGGCGAGTCTGACGCCGATCGCTCGCGGCTCGATTCGGTCGCGATGGGTGGATCCCAAGAGACGGCGGAGGTCGTGGCTCTCCGGGCGCTCGGTTACGCCGTCGTGGTCAAGCCAGCCGGAGTGCGCATCATTGGTCTGTCGCTCGACGCCCCAATCCGCTCCGACGGCGCCGTGCTCGGCGACGTGATCATCGCCGTTGACGGGAAGACGATCCGAACGACCGACGACCTACGGCAGGCTGTGCGGGCGATTGGTGCCGGCAAGAGCCTTGCCGTCACCGTGCACCGCGACGGCAAGGCGCTACGGATCGCAACCCACACGATGACGGGAACCGAGGGCGCGGTCGTGCTCGGCATCATCCCCGCCAGCGCCTCCATCGTCGAGACGCCACGTGCCGTGACGTACTCCGTCGAGGGCGTCGGTGGTCCGTCTGCCGGCCTCGCGTTTGCCCTCGAGATCTACAGCGCCGGCAAGGCCTACGCCAACCTCGGTGGTCTCCGAGTCGCCGCTACCGGCACGCTGGCGATCGATGGCTCGGTCGGGCCGATCGGCGGCGTCGCCCAGAAGACGATCGGCGCTGGGCGCGCCAATGCGGACCTCTTCCTCGTGCCCAGCGACAACGCCGAGGAGGCCCGCGCAGCCGCGCCGCCTGGCGTCACCATCGTGCCCGTCGGCAGCTTTAGCGATGCCGTCAAGGCGATCACCGCTGCCACCGCCAAGCGCTCGGAAAATGCCCAATATGCGGGGAATCTCTCCTAAATCCCCTTGCCGTCACGGGCACCACTTCGTAACCTGCAGTTGCTGCTGAGGAGCCCACTTCTCCAGCGCCGCCGCACCCTTGAGGGAGGAATCGTTGGCTTCTGCACGCACCTGCGCCCAGTGCTTCTTCCGCGTCAATGATCTGTGCGCGCTGCCTCGAGTCGAGCCCTGCGCCACGTTCCGTGCGGCCTGCAGCGAGGGGCTCGTGCCGCCGCCGCAGGCTCCGCTGATCGAGCGCCCAGTCGCAGCAGCCCTCCTGCCAGCGCCGTAGGGCTGCTGCCGGCGCCACGCCTCCCGCCCCGGCCAGCTGCAGGAGCACCCGACGGCCGTCGGAGTACGCTTGCTCCATGGAGGAAGCCTCGCCCCCAGCGCCGCGCCCAGCCGAGCCGGCTCGTCGGCGCCCGTACATCCTCCTGATCATCTTCTCGGTTGCGCTGCTCTACCTGCTCGCCTTCAGCCTGCTCAACCGGGAGACCGTCAACGTCTCGTTCGTCGTCGCCTCCACGACGACGCAGCTGATCTGGGTCATGCTGGCGAGCGCGCTGCTCGGCGTAGCGCTCGGCGCGGTCGGCGTCCTCTTCCTTCGGCACCACCGCTCGTCCACCGGCCGCGCCCACGACGAGCTGGCCGTGGAGAAGCGCTAGAGCAGCGCGGCGAGGCGCGCGATGCCCTCGTCCATGTCCTCCGGCTTGACGGCAGAGAAGGCTAGGCGCAGCTCGTCACCACCGCGGCCATCCGCGTAGAAGTCGCTGCCCTTGACGAACGGCACGCCGGCTGCAACCGCCTTCGGCAGCAGCGCGTCACAGTCGACGCCAGCAAGCCTGCCCCACAGAAAGTAGCCACCCTCGGGCGCGCGGTACTGGAAGCGATCGCCGAGGTGCGCATCGAGGGCGGCAACGAGCGCATCCTTGCGCTGCTCGAGCAGTGGCCGGACGCGGGCCAGTCCACGATCGAAATCGCCGCTCTCGCAGTACTCGGCGACGGTCCCGTGGGCAAAGTGGACGGCGCCGATGTACGTCTGGTTGGCGATGTAGGCCATGCCCTTACGCAGCTCCTCCGGCAGCAGCAGCACCCCTGCACGGAGGCCCGGCGCGATCGTCTTCGTAAACGACGTCGAGTAGATCACCCGCCCAGCCGTGTCGAGGTCGAGCATCCGCGGCTCATCCTCCCCGCGAAAGCGCAGATCGCCGTACGGATCGTCCTCGAAGATCCAGAAGCCGTGCTCAGCGGCGAGGGCCACGAGGCGCTCGCGCACGCGCCGCGTCGTCACGTTGCCGGCAGGATTCTGGAAGTTCGGGATGACGTAGACGAGGCCTGGGGTCCTTCCGTCCGCGATCGACTGCTCCAACGCAGCGAGGTCCAAGCCGTCCTCGAGCAGCGTGTACGAATCAACGGTCGCACCGAAGCGCTTCAGCGTCAGAATCGTCCGATCGTAGGTCGGCGCCTCGACGGCGGCACGACCGCCCGAGCCGGCAAAGAGCAGCTCGGCCAGCAGCGCAAAGCCCTGCAGCGAACCGTTGGTTACGAACACCCCAGCCGGGTCGTAGCCGTAGCGATCACCGACCCAGGTGCGCAGCGGCAGGTACCCCATGGGGTCGCCGTACAGCAGCATGCCGGCGGCATCCTTGGCCAAGGCGCGCTGGACCGCAGCGCCCAGCTCGGCGATGGGCAGGAGATCGGCGGAGGGCACTCCGCGAGCGAACGAGATTGTGGCAGCCATGCCCGCAGTCTACGAAGGCGCAGCGCGCCGTGCGACGGCGAGCAAAACCGTGCGTGCCCGCGTAGCGCGCTGCGGACGGTTTAGCGCCCAGCGACGAGCTCGGCGACGATCCGGGCGGCCTCCGTCGGGTTCGTGCCGACCGGTACGCCCCTGGCCTCCAGCGCCTCCTTCTTGGCCGCGGCGGTCCCTGCCGTGCCTGAGATGATGGCGCCTGCGTGGCCCATGGTCTTGCCGACAGGAGCCTCGAAGCCGGCGATGTACGCCACGACTGGCTTCGTGATCCGCTCTGCGATGACCGCGGCCGCAGCCTCCTCGTCGCTGCCGCCGATCTCGCCGACCATCACGATGAACTCGGTGTCGTCATCTGCCTGAAAGAGATCCAGCGCGTCAATGAACGAGGTGCCGATGACGGGATCGCCACCGATGCCGATGATCGTCGAGTTACCGAGGCCCTTGGCCGCCAGCTCGCCGCCGATCTGGTACGTCAGCGTGCCGGAGCGCGAGACGAGACCGATCGGACCGGGCTTGAAGACCTGCGCTGGAATGATGCCGATGTTGGCGATGCCGGGCGAGAGCGCACCTGGGCAGTTTGGCCCGAGCAGGCGAATGCCGCGCGGACGGACGTAGTGGTAGACCTCGAGCATGTCGTGGGCGGGAATGCCTTCGGTGATGCAGATGATCTGCTCAATGCCGGCGTCTGCCGCCTCCAGGATCGCCTCGGCCGCGAAGCGCGGCGGCACGATTACCAGCGACGTGTTCGCGCCCGCCTTCGCGACGGCGTCGGCAACCGAGTCGAAGACCGGAATGCCCTCGACGTTCTGTCCTGCCCGGCCGGGCGTGACGCCGGCCACCACGTTGGTGCCGTAGTCACGGTTGCGGAGCGCATGAAACGTGCCCTCGCGGCCGGTGATGCCTTGCACGACGAGGCGCGTGTCCTTCGTGGCGATGACAGCCATGTCAGCGAGCCTCCCTCGCCAGACGGACCGCCGTGGCGGCGGCCTCCAGCATCGTCTTCTCCACCGTAATCTCCGGGCGCGCAGCGCGCTCCAAGAGCTCGCGGCCTTCAACATCGTTGGTGCCGTCGAGGCGGACCACGATCGGCGCCCGCACCGCGGTCGTCTCCAGCGCACCGAGCAGGCCCTTGGCCACCTCATCACAGCGGGTAATGCCGCCGAAGATGTTGAACAGCACCGACTTGACCTTCTCGTCGGACAGCACGATGCCGAGGGCGGTGGCGATCTTCTCGGCGCTCGCCCCGCCGCCGACGTCGAGGAAGTTCGCGGGACGACCGCCGGCCTGCGCGACGACATCCACCGTGCTCATGACGAGCCCGGCGCCGTTACCGAGGATGCCAACGTCGCCGTCGAGCTTGACGTACGCGAGGTCTGCCTCGTGCGCAGCCTGCTCCTGCGGATCGGCCGCTGCCACGTCGCGCATTGCGCTGCTGTCGGCATGCCGAAACAGCGCGTTGTCGTCGATGGTCATCTTGCTGTCGGCGGCCAGCAGCGTGCCGTCGTCGAGGATGACGAGCGGGTTGACCTCAACGAGCATGGCGTCCTCGGCCACGAAGACGCCGTAGATCTGCGCGAGCATTGCGCCAACCGCCTTGCGCTCGTCCACCGGGATGCCCGCGGCGCTCATCAGCTGCACGGCGTGAAAGCCGCGGAAGCCGAGCGCCGGATCGACGTGCAGCCGCGCCAGCCGGTCCGGATGGTCACGCGCGACAGCCTCAACGTCCATGCCGCCCATCGTCGTCAGCATCATCAGCGGCATCTTTGCGGCGCGGTCGAACGTGACGGAGGCGTAGTACTCGCGGTCAATCGCGACGGCCTCCTCAATCCAGAGCCGGCGGGTGATGTGCCCGTTGATGTCGAGCCCGAGGATCGCCTCGGCAGCGGCTGCTGCCTCGTCCGGCCCGCTGACGACCTTGACGCCACCAGCCTTGCCACGGCCACCCGTCAGCACCTGCGACTTGACGACGACGCGGCCGCCGAGCGCCTCTGCCGCCGCCCGCGCCTCAGCGACGGTGAACGCTACGCGCCCTGCGGCGACCGGAATCCCCGCCTTGGCGAACAGCTCTTTACCTTGATGCTCGTACAGGTCCACGATGGCCTCCCGGCTACATCTGCTTGTACTCGGGGCCGCTGCCGCCCTCGGGTGGGGTCAAGCGGCCGCCCTTGGCTGTAATGGCGCCGCATTGAACGCAGTTCGAGGGATCCATGTGGACGCGCACCATGCCGTCCCGCGAGGCGGAGCCCTCGACGATCTCGTAGACCTGAGCGGGGCACATGTTGACCCACGCCTCGGCGAGCTCCTGCGGCACGCGTGGCTGGTGGATCCGCAGGTGGTTGGGCTGGTCGTCGCGCGTCTTGTTGCCCGAGAGGTAGACGCTCGACAGCTTGTCGAACGTGAGCGTGCCATCGCGCTCGCCGTAGCGGCTGCCGAGGTTCTCGACCTCGTGGTCAGCGTCGGCGTGGAAGGGGGCGGGTTCAAACGGGATGCGCCCACCCGTAGCAGTGATCAGCGGCGCCTTCATGCCGCCAATGACGAGCCCGTCCTGGAACTGCTGGCGCATGTTGCGGACCTTGTAGAGGTCCTTGCCGATCTCGCTGGCGCGAACCGCTGCGTCGTACGCGGCCAGCGCGCCCGGGGCGGATGCGTCCTGGCCCGTGCTGAGGGCGGCGTAGATCGCCTCAGCCGCCAGCATGCCCGACCGAATGGCGTAGTGCACGCCCTTGAGCCGCGGGACGTTGACGAAGCCGCCGCTGTCACCGACGAGCACGGCGCCCGGCAGGTCGAGGCGGTCCGGCAGCGCGTAGTACCCGCCCTCAGGAATCGTCTTTGCGCCCCACTCGACGCGCTCACCGCCTGCGAGGATCTTGTGGACGAGCGGATGCGTCTTCAGCTCCTGCAGCAGGTCGTGGACGCTGAGGGTGGAGTCCGCGTTATCAAGCCCAACGACGAGCCCGATCGAGACGAGGTCAGGGCCCATTGGGTAGATCCACGAGCCACCGAACTCGCGGTAGCGTCCAGCGCCGCGCAGCGGCCAGCCGAGCGTGTGGATGATGCGATCGAGCGGCTTCGCAACCTTCCAGAGCTCCTTGACGCCGAGCGCGTAGATCTGCGGAAACGGGCTGGAGATCCGAAAGTGGTCGAGGCCAGCCTCGCGCAGCTTGCCCTGCGCGCCCTCTGCGAGGACCGTGGCCTGGGCGAGCACCTCCGTGGGGGGCGCGGCACCCGGCTTCGGGCTGCCAGCGCGGTCGAGGCCCTTGGCCCCGGTTCGGACGCCCCGGACCGAGCCGCCCTCGACGAGCAGCGTCTGCGCATCCGTCTCGGGCAGCACGTACGCGCCGAGCTCTTCGGCGCGCTCCGCCAGCCAGCGGTTGAGCGTGGCGAGCGACAGCGAGTGGTTGCCGTGGTTCTTAAACTCGGGCGGCGTCGGCACGCGCACGTGGCGCTTGCCATTGGCGAGGAAGTGCACCGCCTCCTTCTTGACCGACCCGTACGTCGGCAGGTCCGCGTCCGTCAGGTCAGGAAAGAGGTCGCGCAGCGGCTGCAGGTTGACCATGGCGCCGCTCAGCGAGTGGCTGCCAACAGACTTGCCCTTCTCGATCACGACGATCGGCACCTCACCGAGCAGCGCGAGCGTCTCAGGGTCGTCGGCGAGCAGCTGACCGAGACGAACGGCGCAGGCGAGCCCAGCGGCACCGCCGCCGACGATCGCCACGCCGGCTTCGATCCTCAGGTCCGCAGGGGCATTCGGCTGGTCAACAGCGCTGGTCGAGCTGTACGGCGGTGGAAAATCACTGGGAAGCGTAGGCATCGATGTGCACGATAACCGCACTCACGCCGAGACTTCGCAGCGCCGACTCCACACGAACGCTACTGCGCGGCGTCGAGCACCTCGGTCATCGTCGCGAGGTGGTGCTCCCACATCAGCTCGGAGGCTCGCAGCCCTTCGCCGGCCTGCATGGCAGCGAAGATCGCCACGTGCGAGTCGTTATCGGGCATGAGCGGTAGACGGATCGCCGTCATCGCGAAGGCGGCGGCGTAGATCTCCGCGCGGCGCTGGCTGATCTCCGCGACGAGCAGGCGATTGCGCGAGGCAGAGGCGATGGTCAGGTGAAAACGATTGTTGATGATGCTCGCCTCGCGGGCGTCGTCCGACCGCTCGAGCTCGGCGACGAGCTGGGCCAGCACCGCCATCTCATCCTCGTTGGCAAGCTGGGTGGCGCGCAGCGCAGCGTGGGCCTCAAGGCCGCCCAGCAGCTCGGCGACGTCGCGAAACCGGTCGACGTTGGCGTCTTGGATGCCCGTCTGCACAGCCGTATCGCTCGACGCAACGAAGGAGCCCCCGAGGCGGCCGCGGTGCGTCTCCAGCAGCCCGTCGGCTCGTAGCTCGGATAGCGCGGCCCGCACCGTCATGACACCAACGCCAATGCGTTGGGCGAGATCCGTCTCCGCAGGTAGCCGGTCACCGTCGCGCAGCACGCCGAGGACGATCGCCTGGCGGATGCGGCGGGCCACCTCATCGACCGCCGTTGGCGTGTCGATCGGCTGAAAGACGGCATCGCGCACGAAGATAGGCTCGTCTGCCCACACGGTCGTATCGAGGTCGGCCATTCGGGAGACTATACGCAACGCCGCTGCCGGGGGACCCCCATCCGCATGTCGCGTCGACGGCTGCGCCGCTGCCGCGGCGGTGGCCTACGCCTCGTCGCCGGCGAGCTCGAGCAGGATCTGCCCGGCCTGAACGCCCTGCCCAACCTGCACGTGGACGTGCACGACGGTACCGGCGTGGAGCGAGGCGACCTCGTTCTCCATCTTCATCGCCTCGACGACCGCAACGATCTGGCCCGCCTCGACGTGGTCGCCCTCAGCGACCTCCAACGCCAGCAGGGTGCCTTGCATCGGCGACGCGATCGCGCCCTCGCCTGCGCCACTGGCCCCGGCGCTCTGACGGGCGCGGATCCGCTCGCGCGCCTCCTCGGCTCCCGCGGCTGCCGGGAGGCGAAGCACAACGTCGTAGCGGCGACCATCGACCTCGACGGGCACGTGCCGGGGAATCGTGGTGCCCGCCGCCGCAAGGCCCACGGGGCCGCCCGGCTCCGCGACGAGCGCAGCGCAGGCGTCGGCCCACGCGCCCTCGACGAGCCCGGCGCAGGTCTCACCCGCCGCAAACTCCGGCGAGCGCATCACGATGCGGTGCATCGGCAGCAGCGTCTTCGGGCCGACGATCTCGTACTCGTCAAGGGCGCGGCGCATGCGCGCGATCGCTCGCTCGCGCGAGGTGTCCCAGACCAGCAGCTTCGCCACCATCGGGTCGTAGCGATCGTTGATCTCCCCGCCCTCCTCCACGCCAGACTCGACGCGGACGCCCGGCCCGCTCGGCGGGCGGTGACGCAGCAGCTTGCCCGGCGAGGGCGTGAAGCCGTTGGCAGGATCCTCGGCGTTGACGCGGCACTCGATCGCGTGGCCGCGCATGACGACGTCGTCTTGGGCGAACGAGAGCGGGTGGCCAGCAGCAACGAGGATCTGCTCGCGGACGAGGTCGATGCCCGTCACGAGCTCCGTCACCGGGTGCTCAACCTGGATGCGCGTGTTCATCTCCAGGAAGAAGAACTCGCCGTGGCGGTCGAGCAGGCACTCGACGGTGCCAGCGCCGACGTAGCCCACGGCCTCGGCCGCGGCCACGGCCATGGCACCCATGCGCGCCCGGAGGTCGGCATTGACCGCCGGCGAGGGCGACTCCTCCACGATCTTCTGGTGGCGGCGCTGGAGGGTGCAGTCTCGCTCGCCAAGGTGGACCGTTGCACCATGCGTGTCGGCCATGACCTGAATCTCAACGTGGCGCGGGTCCTCAACGTACTTCTCCACGTAGACGGCGCCATTGCCGAACCACGCTTCGCCCTCGCGACGCGCGGCGTCCAGCAGACGCTCAGCCTCACCAGCCTCGTGCACGACCTTGAGGCCGCGGCCACCGCCACCGGCGGACGCCTTCAGCGCGATCGGCCAGCCGTACTGCTCGCCCAGCTCGATGACGCGGGCAGCGTCGGAGATCTCCTCCATGGTGCCAGGGACGATCGGCACGCCCGCCCCCGCCATCAGCACGCGCGAGTTGATCTTCGACCCCATCGCGTCGATCGCGCTCGGCGGCGGCCCGATCCAGACGAGACCGGCCTCCTGCACCGCGGTTGCGAAGGAGGCGCTCTCAGCGAGGAAGCCGTAGCCGGGGTGGATCGCCTGCGCACCCGTGCGGAGGGCCGCAGCGATCAGCCGCGGGATGTTGAGGTAGCTCTCGCTTGGCGCCGCCGCACCAAGCAGCACCGCCTCGTCCGCGAGGCGCACGTGCGGTGCTCCCGCGTCGGCCTCCGAGTAGACCGCGATCGGCGACACGCCGAGCTCGCGACAGGCGCGGAAGACGCGAATGGCAATCTCACCACGATTGGCGACGAGGATGCGCTCAAAGGGCGGCGTCACCGGCCAGCCATCCTGTTATCGACCTGCTCAAGCTGCGCTAGGCGACGCCAGGCGCTCTGGTAGGCGGGGTGCCCGGCGAGCGGTCCGGCCCGCTCCACCACGCGCAGAGCGGCCTCGATGGCGCGCTGCTCGGCAGCCGCCTGGTCGCGCTGCTCGTCGCTCACAGCGGGATGTTCCCGTGCTTGCGGCGGGGGCGTTCGACCCGCTTCGTGCTGGCCGCCTCAAGCGCGTCGATCAGCGCCCGGCGCGTCTCACGCGGTGGAATCACATCGTCGACGAAGCCGCGCTCGGCAGCCGTGAACGGGTTGGCGAAGCGGGCGCGGTACTCGTCAATCAGCTCTGCCCGGCGCGCATCCGGATCCGCCGCCTCAGCGAGCTCCTTGCGGTAGACCACGTTGACAGCGCCCTCGGGACCCATCACGGCGACCTCCGCCGTCGGCCACGCCAGGTTGACGTCGGCGCGCAGGTGCTTCGAGCCCATCACGTCGTAGGCGCCGCCGTAGGCCTTGCGTGTGATCACGGTCAGCTTCGGAACGGTCGCCTCGCCGTACGCGTACAGCAGCTTTGCGCCGTGCCGAATGATGCCGCCCCACTCCTGCGAGGTGCCGGGCAGAAAGCCCGGGACGTCGACGAGGGTGACGATCGGAAGGCCGAAGGCGTCACACGTCCGCACGAACCGTGCGGCCTTCTCCGAGGAGGCGATGTCGAGCACGCCCGCGAGCTGGCCCGGCTGGTTGCCGACGATGCCAATCGCGTGGCCGTTGAGGCGCGCGAAGCCGGTCATGATGTTGCGCGCGTAGGCGGCCTGAATCTCGAGGAACGCTCCGTCGTCGACGATCGAGCGAACGACGGTACCCATGTCGTAGGGCTTGTTCGGGCTATCCGGAATCAGCGTGTCGAGCTCGAGGCAGAGGCGATCTGCCGGGTCGTCCGTCGGCGCCCACGGCGGCGCATCGACGTTGTTCTGCGGCAGGAACGCCAGCAGCGCGCGGGCATCAGCGATGCAGCCGGCCTCGTCCTCAGCGACGAGGTGACAGACGCCGCTGCGCTCGGCGTGCGTGTCCGCACCGCCAAGCTCCTCCATCGAGACCTCCTCGCCCGTCACGGCCCGCACCACGTCGGGCCCGGTGATGAACATGTGCGAGGTGCCACGCACCATCAGGATGAAGTCGGTGATGGCGGGCGAGTAGACGGCGCCGCCCGCGCAGGGCCCCATCACGAGCGAGAGCTGGGGGATCACCCCGGAGGCGTCGATGTTGCGCTGGAAGATGTCGGCGTAGCCGCCGAGGGAGACGACGCCCTCCTGGATGCGCGCACCGCCGGAATCGTTGATGCCGATGAACGGGCAGCCGTAGCGCAGCGCGAGATCCATGACCTTGCAGATCTTCTCGGCGAAGGCCTCGCCCAGCGAGCCGCCGAAGACGGTGAAGTCCTGCGAGAACGCGAACACGCGCCGGCCATGCACCAGCCCATGGCCCGTGATGACGCCATCGCCGTAGGGGCGGCGGTCGGCCAGCTCGGCGCTGCGGTGCTGGACGTAGCGGTCGATCTCGCGAAACGTCCCTGGATCGAACAGCGCCTCAATGCGCTCGCGCGCGAGGCCCTTGCCGCGGGCGCGCTGGCGCTCCTCGGCGGCTGGGTCGGTGTGCTGCGTCTGCTCGCGCAGCAGCTCGAGGTCTGCGAGGCGCTGGGCGGTCGGGCCTGGGTCGTGGCGATCGGTCACGGTTGCGGAGCCTTCCTGCCGGGGATCGGCGAGAGGATAGCCGGACGACGCTGGCTCATCGGTCGTGCTCTCCCCAGACGGTGCGGAGCTCGCCGCAGACCTCACCGACCGAGGCGTAGGCGGCCAGCGCGGTGCGCATCGGCACCAGCACGTTGCGATCGGGCGTCGCCGCCGCGGCCCGCAGGTCAGCGAGCGCAGCGTCGACGGCAGGCTGATCGCGCTCAGCACGCAGCGCCCGCAGACGCGCGACCTGCTGCGCCTCCAGGGCCGAGTCGAGCCGATGGATCGGCACGACGGGCTCCTCCTCGTTGCGGTAGCGATTGACGCCAACGACGACGTCCTCGCCCTGCTCGAGGCGGACCTGCGTGCGGTACGCCGAGTCCTCGATCTGGTCCTGAATGAAGCCCGCCTCGATCGCGACGACGCTGCCGCCACGACGGTCGATCTCGTCGATCAGCTCTTGGGCCCGCGCCTCGAGGGCGTCCGTTAGCTCCTCCACGTAGTACGAGCCGCCGAACGGGTCGGCCGTAGCCGGCACCCCAGACTCGTGCAGGAGCACCTGCTGCGTGCGCAGCGCCAGCGTGGCGGCGTGCTCCGTCGGTAGCGCGAGCGCCTCGTCGAAGCCGTTGGTGTGGAGCGATTGCGCACCGCCCGCGGTGGCCGAGAACGCCTGCAGCGCCACGCGCACGAGGTTGACCTCTGGCTGCTGCGCCGTCAGCGTCGAGCCGCCCGTCTGCGCGTGGAAGCGCAGCATCAGGCTGCGCTCATCCTTGGCCCCAAAGCGCTCGCGCATGAACCGCGCCCACATCCTGCGGGCCGCACGAAACTTCGCGACCTCTTGAAAGACGTCGTTGTGCGCGTTGAAGAAGAATGAGAGGCGTGGGGCGAAGGCGTCGACGTCAAGGCCAGCGGCGACGGCGGCCTCCACGTAGGCGAGACCGTTGGCGAGCGTGAACGCTAGCTCCTGCACCGCCGTCGAGCCGGCCTCCCGGATGTGATACCCGGAGATCGAGATCGTGTTGAAGCGGGGCAGGTGCTCCTGCGCGTAGCGCATCGTGTCGACCGTCAGGCGCATGGAGGGGCGCGGCGGGAAGATGTAGTTGCCGCGCGCCGCGTACTCCTTGAGGATGTCGTTTTGGATCGTGCCGCTCAGCTGCGCCGGCGCCACGCCCTGCCGCTCTCCCGCCAGCTCGTAGAGCAGGATCAGCACGGAGGCGGGCGCGTTGATCGTCATCGACGTCGAGACGCCACCGAGCGGGATGCCTTGGAAGAGCCGCTCCACGTCGAGCACCGAGTCGATGGCGACGCCTGTGCGTCCGACCTCGCCGAGGCTGCGCGGGTCGTCCGAGTCGAGCCCGAGCTGCGTCGGCAGGTCGAACGCGGTCGATAGGCCGGTCTGCCCGCGCTCCAGCAGAAGCTGGAAGCGCTCGTTCGTCTCCTCCGCCGAGGCGAAGCCCGCGTACTGGCGCATCGTCCAGGCGCGGGTCCGGTAGCCCTCGGCGCGAATGCCACGGGTGTACGGGTACTCCCCAGGGTTCTCCGCACCGGGTCCGGCGTAGGAGGGATCGACGGGAATGCCCGACTCGGTCGTCTGCGTACGGTCGCGATCGCTCACAAGGGCAGAGCGTAGCCGGACACCCGTAGACTTTCGCCGTGCCCACCGTCACCGTCCGCCTCTTTGCCGGGCTCCGCGAGCGCGCGGGCTATGGTCGCTGCGAGCTGACGCTGCCCGACGGCGCTCGGGTAGAGGATGTCTGGGCCCTGCTGGAGCTTGGCGTGGAGCCTCCTGGCATCGCGCTGGCGGTCAATCGCGTCTACGCCGAGCGCGGCACGGCGCTCGCGGAAGGCGATGAGGTCGCGCTGATTCCCCCCGTCTCGGGTGGGGCCCCCCGGCTGGGCATCGCGATCTCCGCCGACCCGATCGACCTTGCGGCTGCGTACGAGCGAGCCAGCGACGATCGCGCGGGTGCGGTCGCGTCGTTCGTCGGCACGGTCCGCAACGCCACCAAGGGGCAGGCCGTCGTGCGGCTCGAGTACGAGGCGTACGAGGAGATGGCCGTCGACGAGCTGCGGCGAATCGCGGGGATTGCCGCCGCCGAGCACGACCTGCTGGCCGTGGAGATTGTCCACCGCACGGGCATCGTCGACGTCGGCGGCGCCTCCGTCGTGATCGTCTGCAGCTCGCCCCACCGCGTGGCGTCGCTCGCGGCCTGCGCGTGGATCATTGAGCAGCTCAAGCTGTCCGTGCCGATCTGGAAGCGCGAGGTGTACGCCGACGGGTCCGTCTGGGTCGGGCAGGGATCGTGAGCCCAGCCGCCGCGCTTGAGGCCTACCTCGCCGCGGTCACCGTTGAGCAGCTCGACGCAGACCCGTACCCCGTCTTCGCCCGCATCCGCGCGGTGCAGCCCGTCGCCTACGTGCCGTGCGTCGACCTCTGGTGGGCCGTCACGTGGGACGCCGTTGAGGAGGTCGCCTCCGACCATCGCCGCTTCGCCGCCAAGCCGATCCCCTCACCGATTGACCGCACCTTCGGCGAGCCCAACGTCCTCACCGAGGACGGTGCTGAGCAGCGCCGCCTGCGACGCATGCTCGACCCGTCGTTTCGTCCTCGCATCGTGGAGCAGTACGCGCCACCGCTCGTGGAGCCGCTGATCGCGGAGCACCTCGACGCCCTCGCCGGTGCCGGTCGCGGCGAGCTGATGGCCGACTACTTCGAGCCGATTAGCGTGATCAGCCTCGCTCGCGTGCTGGGCCTCGGCATGCTCGAGGCGGACACGCTGCGCCGCTGGTTCGCCGGGCTCGCCGAAGGCGTCATCAACTACGAGAGCGACCCAGCCCGCGAGGCGATCGGCCAGGCCACGACCCGCGAGGTCGATGCGGTGCTGCGGCCAATCCTCGCCGAGCACCTCCGCGCACCCGACGGCAGCACGGTCTCGGCGATGCTGCAGGCCGCCGAGGGCGACCTCGACGAGCGCCTCGCGCAGGTGCTGCCAACCCTCAAGGTGATCCTGCTTGGCGGCATGCAGGAGCCGGGCCACGGCGCGGGTAGCGTCGCGCTGGGGCTGCTGAGCAACCCCGCGCAGGCCGCCGCCTTCGCAGCCGATCCGGCCGGCCTGGCCCGGCAGGCGGTTGAGGAGGGCCTCCGCTGGATCAGCCCGATCGGCACGCAGACGCGTCGCGTCGTCGACGCCACGACGGTCGGCGGCATCCCTCTGCCGGCTGGTGCGGGCATTAGCGCGCTGCTGTCGAGCGCCAACCGCGACGAGGCCGTGTGGGGCGCCGACGCCGATCGCTTCGACCTCGCGCGCACCGGGCCTGTCCAGGCAGCGTTCGGCTACGGCACGCACTACTGCGTCGGCCATCACTTCTCACGGCTGCAGGTGCAGCTGGCGGTGCAGCGTCTCTTCGAGCGCCTGCCCCGGCTCCGCCTCGATCCCGACCACCCACCACACGTGCAGGGCTGGGAGTTTCGCGCCCCGCGCACCCTGCACGTCCGCTGGGACTAGATCGGCTGACCGCCACGTAGCTCGGGATGGTTGCGCTGAAAGTCGGGCGTCAGATCGTCAAGCTCACGCGCCCGCACGATCGCCGGTCGAGCACCGACCCGCTCAAAGTGGGCCTGCACAGTCGCCCCATCAACGTGCATGTCATCCACGAACGAGCCCCAGCCGACCAGCATGTAGAGGTAGATGTCGGCGACGGTGAACTGATCGCCGATGCACCACTCGCGATCGGCGAGCTCGGTCTCAAGGTACTCACCGTGCTTCGCCATGTTGATGGCACCGCGCTCGCGAATGCCCGGCGCACCGGCCTCGTCCGTCGTGAGCGCCTGCGGCATCATCAGCGGCCACCAGGCGCTGTGCAAGGTGTTCGCAGTCCACGTCACCCAGCGATAGACGGCCGGACGCAGCGGGTCACCAAGCGGCGGGATCAGGCCCGACTCGGGGTACCGGTCGGCGATGTGGAGCAGCACCGCACCCGTCTCGTAGACGCTGGCGTCGCCATCGACGACCGTCGGCACGCGCTGGAGCGGATTAGCAGCCGCGAACTCTGGGAGGTCGTCGCGCTTGCGCGGATGGACGTTGACCACCTCGTACTCGGCAGCGGCCTCCTCGAGGGCGGCGCGAGCGGCAAAGGACGAGGAACCGGTGATTTGGAATAGGCGCAACATTCGGTTGAGACCCTACCAGACAGCCGGCGACCGACGTCAGACGCCGCCGCGCTGGGCAGGACGCCATAGACTGCGCGCATGGAGGCGCTCCGCCGACTCCCCGCCGTCGATCAGGTGCTGACCGAGCCGTTGCTCGCAGCGCTCGTACGTGACCTCGGCCCCGCGGCCGTCACGCCGCTCGTGCGGGCTGCGCTCACCCTCCGCCGCCAGGCCCTCAGCGACGGTGCCGAACCCGCCGCCGACCGCGCCGGTGAGCAGCTGCTGGTAGCGGCGATCGCGCTCGGCCTTGATGCGCCGCCGCTACGCACGGTCATCAACGCCACCGGCGTCATCGTCCACACCAACCTCGGCCGCGCACCGCTTGCGCCTGAGGCCGTCGCCGCCGTGACGCGCACCGCCGGGGCCTACGCAGACCTCGAGCTCGACCTCACCACGGGTCAGCGCGGCTCCCGCCAGTCGCACGTGCGCTCCGCAATTGCCGACCTCACGGGGGCCGAGTCGGGGCTGGCCGTCAACAACGCCGCCGGCGCCCTCGTGCTGACGCTCGCAGCGCTTGCCCGCGACCGCGAGGTCATCGTCTCGCGCGGCCAGATGATCGAGATCGGTGACGGCTTCCGTCTGCCGGAGATCATGGCGCAGGCCGGGGCCCGGCTGATTGAGGTCGGCGCGACGAACCGCACCCGGCTCGATGACTACGCCCGCGCGATTGGGCCAGACACGGCGCTGCTCCTGCGCGCGCACCCGTCGAACTTCCGCGTCGTCGGCTTCGTCGAAGAGGTGGGGACGAGGGAGCTGGCCGCCCTCGGGCGGGAGCGCGGCGTGATCGTCGTCGACGACATCGGCTCGGGCCTGCTGCAGCCCGACCCCGACCTGCCGGGCGAGCCCGCTGCGGCCGCTGCCATCGCCGCCGGCGCCGACGTCATCCTCTTCTCCGGCGATAAGCTGCTCGGCGGCCCGCAGGCCGGCCTGATCGCCGGCCGTGCCGACCTCATCGAGCGGATCGGCCGGCACCCGCTGGCCCGCGCCCTGCGCATCGACCGGCTCAGCCTCGCCGCGCTGCAGGCAACGCTGCGTCTTCACCGCGACCCGGAGCGCCTGCGCAGCGCGATCCCCGTGCGACGGCTCATCGCCATGCCGCTCGCCTCGGTCCAGGCACGTGCCGAGGCCTTGGCGGCCGCAGTCGGCGGTGAGGCCGTCGCGACGGCTGCCCGCATTGGTGGTGGCGCCCTGCCAACCGTCGACCTGCCGAGCTACGCCTGCGCGCTGCCCGACGCCGATGGTGCCCTCCACCGCGTGCTGCGCACGGGCGAGCCGGCAATCCTTGGCCGCCTCGAAGATGGGCTCCTGCTGCTGGACTGCCGCACGCTGCTCGACGACGCAGAGGTCGCTGCGATTGCCGACCGCGTCAACGCCGCTCGATGATGCGGCACCTCACGCTCGGGACCGCCGGGCACGTCGACCACGGCAAGACCACGCTGGTCCGCGCCCTCACCGGCATCGACACGGACCGCCTTGCGGAGGAGCAGCGACGCGGCATCTCGATCGTGCTCGGCTACGCGACGCTCACCCTCGGCGACGAGCTCGAGCTGAGCGTCGTCGACGTGCCCGGCCACGAGCGCTTCGTGCGCACGATGGTTGGAGGCGCGACGGGCATCGATCTCGCGCTCATCTGCATCGCCGCCGACGACGGCGTCATGCCGCAGACGCGCGAGCACCTCGCGATCCTCGAGCTGCTCGGGGTCGAGCACGCCGTCGTCGCGCTCACCAAGGTCGATCTCACCGACGAGGCCACGCAGCATGCTGCCACCGCCGGTGTCCGCGAGCTGCTCGCCACCACCCGCTTCGCGGACGCGCCAATCGTCCCGGTCGCCAGCCAGCTCGGCAGCGGGTTGGACGCGCTCCGCGTCGCCCTGCGCTCGGCGGCCGCTACGACGACGGGCCGCGCTGCCGACGGCCGGGTACGTCTGCCGATCGATCGCTCCTTCGTGCTCCATGGCATCGGAACCGTCGTGACGGGCACCCTCTGGTCCGGCACCCTCGCGGTCGGAGACACCGTGTCGATCCACCCGGGCGCGCGCAGCGCCCGCGTCCGCTCGCTCGAGGTGCATGACGCGCCAGTCGACGCGGCCGCTGCTGGGAGCCGGGTTGCCGCCGCCCTCGTCGGCGTCGAGCGCGACGAGGTGCCGCCGGGCTCGGTGCTCTGGACGGGCGGCACCGCAGCCGCGGGCTATCGGCTTGACGTGGCCGCCCACCTGCTCGCCGACGCCGACTCGCTCCGCCGCGGCGCGCTGATCGAGGTCCTCCACGGCACCACCGTCACGCAGGCTCGCGCGATCACGCTGGACGGCGAGACGATCGCCTCTGGCGGGGACGGATTCGTGCAGCTGCGACTCGTCCAGCCACTCGCCGCCCTGCGCGGCGATCGGCTCGTGCTGCGCCGGCT
>CAMDVX010000019.1 GCA_945877865.1 Bifidobacterium breve
CGTAGCGCGGCTGTAGGCCATCAGCGAAGACGTCGACGCTGAGCCGCTTGCCCTCGACGACGTCTCCGCCGACGAGCTGCCGCTCCCATTCGAACCGGCGTCGATCCTCGAGGGCGGCAACTTGGTCCTGCAGGGTCCACGCAGACCGATCGTCTGCCACGACCACCCGCACCGCCGCCACTCGCCTAGAGAGCACCCGACGAAGCTCGCGGCACAGGCCGGGCGCGGTGCTCGGCGCTGACGCGGTAGAGATTGCCGTGTGCGCTAACGCTCTGTTGCCTCGTCCGTGTCCCCTTCAGCCTGAATCCTGTCATTCTCGCGTCCGTCGGCGACAGCCGCGTAGATCAAGGCGGCCATCCCGAGTGCTGCGGGGATCGAGACGACCGCACCTGCGATGAGGAGGCCGAGGTTACTCATGTCCCTTGCCCCTCATCTGGAGCGCCACGGCGCCGAACGAGAGGATCGACGGAACCCAGAGGCCGACGTAGATGCCCTGCTGCTCGCTGCCGGTAAACCAGAGCGTCACCGAGAGGACGAATGAGGCGAACGCGGCGATGAGAATCGCGGCGGAGGCGCGGATATTCGATCGATTTTTCATGTAATCAACTCCTTGTTTTTCCAGCTTGTGTGCACTGAGAGCCTTTCGCCGCGAGCAAGGTCCTAGACCAGTCCGCTTGGCGAGCAACCACATCAGCCACCCGCAGGCCGGACGCGACCAGACGGTCGCGGCAGCTCGGTCGCAGCCACGACCACCGCAGCCAAACTTCCGCTCGCGACGTGGCGCCGAGGCACAGCACGAGCCGTGTGGCCCTTCACCGACGCAGCAGGCGCCGTGGCCGCACCGCGCCACGCACGCGCTCGTAACGGGTGCACCGCTCGCGCATTGCGCCCCGCAGCCGCTGCGTCTCGGCGCGGACGATGTGCACTGCCGCGGCCGACGCGTCGGGCGGGCCATAGCGCGCCAGCACCACTGCATCCACCCAGCGCTCCGTTGGCACGGCGAACGCTGACTGCACCCGAGCACCAACAGCGCGGATGCCCTCACCGCGCGTCACGATGCCCTGGTCGTCGAGCCACCCTTCGAGCTCCGCGTGCGCAGCGATCGCCACGCGTCGGGGGTCCTCGGACTGACGCGCGCGTACGGCAGTCGCTGCCTTGACGAGCCAGATCAGCAGACCAAGCACCACCAGCACGAGCACGAGCCCGAGCACCATCACCAGCCGACGCGGCCACGGCGAGGCCTCAGCGACAGCGGCCTGCGTATCGTTGGCGGCGCCTGCCGAGCCACGATTCGGCCGGGCGCCATTCGGCAAGAGATTGCCACTCCCCAGCCCCGCCAATGAGCCTCCCGGCTGCACAATGTCACTCGTGTTGAACGCGCTTGACGAGCTCGACGTCGCCGATTCGAGACGCTTCGACGGCGTCGGCTCGAACGCCACCCAACCAGCATTCGGAAAGCGCACCTCAACCCACGCGTGCGCGTCGCGATTGGTGACGACACGCCGCGAGCCCTCCAGGGTTCCCTGCGAAAACCCGAACGCCACGCGCGCTGGCACACCGAGCATGCGCAGCAGCAGGGCCATTGAGCCCGCGAAGTACTGACAGTGCGCGGCTCGCCGCGGCGAAAGCAGAAACTCCGGCAACGGACCCATCAACCCGGAGCTTCCGTAGACCGCCGACTCGTCGTAGGTGAACTCCGTCCGGAACCAGTGTTCGAGCAACGTGGCTGCCTGATACGGCGTCTCTGCCGACCTCGTCACCGCACGAGCCTGCAGATACGCCTTCACCCACTGGCCCGCCAGCAGCGCTGCGAACATTCCCGAGCCCGTCTCCCGTCCCAGTAGCTTCGGAATCTTCGCCTCTCGTCCGGCCTCGCCGAACGCGGGGTAGACCTGGCCCGCGACCGTCAGATCCTGTGGATTTGGGTGCGACAGCACCACCTTCGGCGCAGCGTTGTCTCTGGCTGCGATCGTGGCGCCTGAAACGTTGACGCCCCACGGGCCTGGCTGCTCGGGTGGTGGCTGCGAAGTAGCGCCGCTCCGCAGCGCCAACTCCTCGAGCACAGCCTGCACCGGATCGGTTGGCGAACCCAGCACGTCCGCGTCGAGCAACGCCGGGGTGTTCGCGCTCGTTGCGACCTCGACGATGTAGGTCGCTCCGAGCGGAAGCGGCGCGGCCAGCACGACGCTGCCACCGCTCGCCAACGTGACGGGACGCAGGCTGCTCGGCAGCCCACTAAACGCCACGCTGTCCGACGGTAGCGGCAGATCCTGCGTGGCCACCGCGAGGTTGCGCACCTCGATCTCCCGTGTCGCCAGCGGCTGCACCCGCAACGCCGGCGCCAGCAGCCGATCAGGAAGCCGCACAGTCGTCGCTCGGGTCGTCGCGACTGGCCGCTGGGCCGGCTGCCAGTAGATGCCGTCGAACGCCTCAAGGCTGCCGACGCGCAGATACCCGACCTCGGGATCGTTGACTTCGAGCACCGGCACGATCTCCTCGCCAAAGTTGATCGCCTTCAGGTTCTGCTGCCAGACGAACCCGACGTTGACCGGCTCTTGGTCGTTCAAGGCCCAGCGCTGCCAATCCAAGCGACCGTCTGGCGCCACGCCGGGAAGGAACGCCGCGCCAACCGTCACCAGCGTGAGCGCCCCAGCAACGCCGAGCACCACCCGCATTCGCTGCGTGCCCTCGTCGCTGCGACCGGCGCCAAGCACGATCAGCGCGAGCAGACACAGTGCCGCCGCGTGCAACCAGGCTGGCTCGAGAGAGAGAAACAGCGTCGAGATCGTGCCCGCACCAGCGACCGCCAGCACGGCCAGCAACGGCACGCGAAACACAATCAGCGTGCTCGCACAGACCAGCACGAGCCCAACCGTGATCAGCCGCACGATCGTCACCGCATCGGGCTCGGCAGTCGCTTCGGCAGGAAAGATCACCCGCACCCAAGCCGCCGCCGCCTGACGAAGCGCCTCGAGGCTCTGATCCGCATAGCCATCGCGCCACGGCCAGGCGGCGCTGCGCACGCCGACCACCAGCAGCAGCACGCCGAGCACGACGCCCGCCAGCGCGCCGCCGCGAAGCCTGCGCGCACCAAGCATCCGCACCCCCCAGCCGAGACCCCCGACGAGCAGGATCACGACGAAGACCTCGCGCCAATTCGTGGCCGGCACCAGCAGGAGCCTCAGGTAGCCACAGACAGACGCTGCGCACAGCAGATACAGCAGCGTCGGCACTCCGCACCGCGCCAGCAGGCCGCCGCTCATGCCAGCTCCACAAGCTGCGTGATCGGGGCAGCGACCGGCAGCACGTGGACGAGACCACCGACCGCGACCAGCGACGACCAATCGGCGCTGGGGTCGTCGGTGACGTGCACGATCCGCACCGGTGTGCGCGCCGCCTCTGCGCGCAGCAGCGCCACCAGCTCCGGCGCAGCAGAGGCCGTGATGATCGTCAGGGCGCCACCACTCGCGAGCCGCCGGTCGCGCGTCAAGACCGCGGCAAGCGGCAGCGACCGGTCGGCACGAGCCACGGCCAACGCGTCCATGGCAGCAAACCACGACGGTGCGCTTCCGTCGAGCGCCAGCCGCCGGCTGCTCGCAGACAGCAAGACGAGCGACGCCTGCTGCCGATCGTCGACTGCGCTACGGACTGCAGTCGCGGCGGCCCGCAGCAGCTGATCGAGGCAGGCCTGCTGTCCACCCGGCGCGCCATGGGCGGCGGCGAGATCGACGATGATCGTGCGCTCCACGCGACTGGCATCCTCCAGCTCGCGGACCATCAGCCGCCCCGTGCGTGCCGACGATTTCCAGTCCACCCGGCGCAGCGACTCGCCGTCCTGATGCTCCCGAATGCCATGCAGGTCGTAGCCAAACTGGCGGGCCGGCCGTGGTCGGAGGGCACGGTCACCATCGCCGCCCGAACCCCCAACCCGCTCGGTTCGCTCGGCCCAGCGCGGCCAGACCACGACTTCGAAGCTGCCCCGAACCGTGCGCGGCGACTCGGTAAACCCGAACACATCGCCCGCCTCGAGCTCTGCCGATCGAATCGCGAAGACGCCGCGGGGCAGCGCGGGCGCCACGAACGATCCGGACACACCCAGCTTGGCGCGGCGGACCAACGGCACCGTCACCCGATGCTGCCCGACGCTCAGCTGCGCCGTGCCCTGACGAGGCGCCTTGCCCTCGAGCCCAACGGCGACAGCGAAGCCAACGCCTTCGATCGGGCGCTGCGGCGTGACGCTGACGGACAGCTGCAGGCTCTGATAGCGATGCCGTCGCGACACCACCAGCAGCACCAGCGGCGCCACCAGCAGCGCGAGCGCGAGCGGCACCAAGACGCCAGCACCAAAGCCCCAGGCGACGCCATAGGCGCAGAGCCCCCCGCCGAGCCCCACCCATCCGCGTCGCGTCAACATCGCTACAGCGGTGTCGGCGTGCGGGCCACGAGCTCGCCAACGATTTCTGCAGCGTCGGCATCGCCCGTCCGCACCGCGCTCGCCAACAGCACCCGGTGGGCGAGCACCGGCACGGCAACCGCCTTGACGTCGTCGGGCGTCACGAACAGGCGCCCGTCGAGCAACGCCCGCGCCCGCGCCACCCGCATCAACACGACGCCCGCGCGCGGACTGGCGCCGAGCAGCAGCCGCTCGTCCGCTCGCGTGCGCTGGAGGATCGAGACGGCGTACTCGTTGACCGCCGGCTCGACGTGCAAGGCCCGCGCAGCGGCGATGCCTTCCTGGACCTCAGCGACCGAGGCGACTGGCTCCAGCAGCGAGACGGGATCGCCTGCACCCTGCTCGGTCAAGAGTCGCACCTCGTCGGCTCGCTCGGGATAGCCCATCCGCAGCAGCATCGCGAACCGATCCAGCTGGGCCTCTGGCAGCGGGAAGGTCCCCTCGAACTCGATCGGATTCTGCGTGGCGATGACCATAAACGGCGGCGGCAGGAGGTGCGTCTCGGCATCGACCGTGACCTGCCGCTCCTGCATCGCCTCCAGCAGCGCAGCCTGCGTCTTCGGCGAGGCGCGGTTCGTCTCGTCGACCAGCACCAGGTTCGCAAAGATCGGGCCCGGACGGAAGCGAAAGAGATTCGCACTCTGGTCGAAGATCTGGACACCCGTGATATCACCCGGCAGCAGGTCTGGCGTACATTGAATCCGCGAGAACTCCAGACCCACCGTGCGAGCCAACGCGCGTGCCAGCGTTGTCTTGCCAACCCCAGGCACATCCTCAATCAGCACGTGCCCCTCGGCGATCAGCGCCATCAGCACCTGCTCGATCAGCCCATCGGGCGTGCGTACTGCGCCGGCGATCGCCTGCTGGACGCGACGCATCGCCGCCACTGCGCGCGCTGCTCGAGCGTCAGTCTCCGGCGCTTCCATCTGCGCATCGTAGTCTCGATCCGCTGGCTCCGACGACCCGCGCCTCTCGCGCACTGAGCCTACGAGGCAGACCAGCTAGACCGTGATCGTCCAGTCGCTCGCAACGCTGCACGGCGTACCGGTGGTCGGCGGTGGAAACTCTTCCTCCGACGTGGCCGAGTCGCCAAACAACGTGCCGTACGAGCTCGTGCTCGCGTTCATGACCTCAAGCCCATTGGTCAGGACAATCACGACCGAGTAGTCCGCTCCCGTACCCGCCCACAACATCACCTGCACCTGCTTCTCATCGGTGCCCGACGTGGTCACCATGCACTGGATGTCGGCAGGCACGTCGGGTGCAGCAGTGCCCGTCAGGCTCAGAAAGCCCGGCGCAAAGCCGTTCGTCGGATCGTTGACGAGCTCGACGGCAAACTGCTCGTACTCCGTCAGGGCTGGCGCCGCTGCCTCGGCCGCCGCGGCAGCCATCGTCTCGGCCGAGGAACCGTCGGAGCTGGAGCCGCCACACGCGGCCAGGCCCACGCCGAGCAGGACGAGGATGGACAGCAGCGAGCAGATCTTGATGGCACGAGTCATGCCCAAACGATAGAGCAACCACTCACCCCCCCTACCGCCTGTTGCGTGGCATTGCTACATCCTCGCAGACACAAAAGCCTCCAACAAACCCGGGGCTATTCGGGGCAGTCATTGCGTTGGCCGGTGTTGCGGCAATCGTCGGGGGCTGATCACGACGTGAATCGTCGGGGTCCTCGTCGAGCATGGCGCTGTGGGTCGTCGTTTCGCCATGATGCTCAACCGCGCGCTCAATCAACTCGATGCCCGCCGCGCGCAACCGAGGGTGATGCAAGTCGGCGGGATGGAGGTCGATGCGAACGCGCGGAGCACGACGGATTGCCTGGCTCGCGAGGCGGACAGCCGTCGGTGTGACGGCACGCCGCATCGCAGTCGACGCTCCGACGCCGAGGCTGGGGACGGGGATCGACCGGGTCGCGGTATTGATCGAGAGCCGCGTCGCCCACCACTGGAGGCCAGCGACGTGCAACGCCCGACCCGACAGCCGAGGCGCTGCGTAACACGGGGCAATAAAACCGTGGCAATCCATGCCCAGTGCCGCCAGCGTCTGCCGTCCGAGTTGCATTCGTGCCGCAGCTGGCCCAGCACTAAGAGTCCGAAACTCGCGCTCATCGCCGCGTCGTGCTGCCGCGTGGGAGTATCCGTGCAGCACAGGCTCATCTCCTTGGTTGATGACGGCTTGCAACCAGGTCGTGACTGGCTGCGTCCATTCGTCGATCAGATGAAAGTGGGGGACGACCAAGAGGCTGACCGGACCCAGCGTCCGCTCACCAATGAGGCGACGCCACTCGACGACCTCGTCAAAACAACTCGGCGCGACATCATGAATGGCGAATACGTGACGTCGACTCACGCGACGTGCTGACCCTCCGCGGCACGGCCAGCGAGCAGGCCGTAGAGAGCCCATTCGCGGTCGAACGTGCGCGACCACGACAACTGGTCGAGCTCGGGAAGTGGAGCTGGCTGCGTGAGCGCGTGGCTGACACCCGTGATTAACGCAGCGACGCTATTTGGCTGGACCGCGTGGAAACCGTCCAGCGACACGACCTCTGCGACGCCGCAATCTGCGGGCACCACAACGCGGCAGCCACAGGCCGCTGCCTCGAGCGGTGCGAGTCCAAAGGTCTCACCCGAGTTAACGTGCACGAAGCAATCCGCATTGGCGTACAGGCGAGCTAGGTCGTCCCTGCTCTCAAGATGGCCGAGGAAGCGGACGCGTTTGGTGACGCCGAGCTCTGCCGCCCGTCGCCGCATGTCTAGCTCAGCCGATCCGGCGCCTGCAACCACGAGCACGGCATCGCCCCGCAAACCCGCGAGCACGTCGAGCAGCAGGGTTGGACGCTTCTCGGATGAGAGTCGGCCCGCATGAACGAGCAGCGTCTCGTTCGGCTCTGCGAGTTGGCGTCGAAAGTCGGCGTCGGGAGCACGCGGGTGGAAGACCTTCGAATCGACGCCGAGTGGTGAGACGTAGATGTGCGCGTCGCTGCGCTCGCGCAGGCGAGCGGCAACGGCCTGCGACGTGGCAATCACCGCGTCGGGGCCATCGAGACCGCGCGATTGAAGGATCCGCAAGAGGTGTTGCGTGGGGAGGCGCAGCGCCGTCGGCATACCGGCTGCCCCTGCCTCCAGCTCCGAGTGCACGATCGATACGACTGGAATCCCGCGCGTATGTGCCCACCGGCAGAGTCGACGAGGGAACGATGTGGCGTCGTGAATCACCAGGACGGTCGGCTGGAGGCGATCGAGCGCCTGAATCATCGGACGGGGATGGGGGATGAGGCGATATCCCGTTTCCTGTGCCGTTGGGAGCCCCGGTACGACCACGACCGGTGTGCGGGCGATGCGGGCCACCGTCGCAGCGGCGCCTGGCACCACGAGTGCGTGTCGCAGTCGCCGTGCTTCGGCGTACTCTGCCTTGGCGTGCAGATAGGTCCGAATGCCACCAGACTTGGGCGCATACCACTGCGTTACGTCGACGACGTTCAAGGGCTACATCACTCCCGATTCGATCGAGCGCCGCCGCCCGTTTGGGGCCTGGTCGGCACCACTCTGCAGGTCGGCGTAATCACTCGCAAGCAGCTTGAAAATATCGTCCCAGGTTGGTCGCGAAACCATCGCTGCCCGGGCGGCATCACTCATTCTCTGACGCAGTTCCGCATTTGTGACGATCGGGAGCAGTGCGGCTGCCATGTCCTCGACAGAACCACTCTGTGCATGGCTACCCGTGACACCATCAATCACCTGCTCGGCCAACGCTGTTTCGAGTGGCACGACGGTGGGGAGACCGCTGGCCTGCGCTTCCAGCGCGACCTGTCCCAATGTCTCCGACACCGAAGGCAGACAAAACACATCCGCCGAGGCGTAAACCGCAGCGAGACGAGGTCCAGTCATCGGCCCCAAGAGTCGGTGCGGAGAGTGCTCCAGCTTGGCCGCCAGAGCAGCGCGTGCAGGGCCGTCACCGACGATGGCGAGACGCACTGGATGGCCATCGCGTGCGATCAGGTTGACCGCGTCAATCAGGCGGTCGATGCGCTTCTCTTCCGAGAGCCTCGCAACAGCGAGCACCACGACAGCGTCGGCGCCCCCAGTCATCGTGCGACGAGCAAACCACGAGCGGTGCGTTGGCGCAAAGCGCTGGGTGTCGACGCCGCGACCGAAGATCCGAATTTTGCCGGCGTCGATGCCTTCGTGGGTCAGCCCCTCGGCGATCATCGCGGTTGGGGCGAAGACCAAGTCGGCCTGTCGGTACAGCCACGTGGAGGCGGCACGGACAGCCTCCGCGGCCAGTCGATCGCCCGTCAACGCGAGGGTGTAGCGCGCGAGCTGTGTCGAGTGGGTCACCGCAAACGGCAGCCCCAGGACCCGCGCCGCAAGCATCCCCGCCAGACCCATCGGTCCCGGGCTGGCTGCGTGGATGATCTGCGCACCCGACTCTTCAATGACGTCCATCAGCTCGACCATCGAAGGAAAACCTAGGGTGAGGTTCTCGTCCTGATACGCGGGGACAGGCAGCGTGATTAGCGGCTTGAGCGTGATGAGACCCGGCTTTTGTGCGGCGCGGTCACCCGCCGCAACCACGGTCAGCGGAAGATCAAGCGCTGGCGCCCGTTCTGCGAGTCGACGCATGGTGCCTGCGACTCCATTCAATTCCCCAAAGGTGTCGGTCAGCATCAAGGCGCGGGGCGGAGCAACACTAAGCGGATCGTCGCCGAAAAACTCACTATTGATCAGGCGCGCGTGACGAGCCTCGGCGGCGTGATATCCGGCGCTGGTCAGGTAGGGCGCCGCCAGCGTCATGGCACCGAATAGCAGCCCGATGCTGTGCCCCATACGCGCAATCCCGCCAACGCCGTCGGTCGGAGCAACAACCTCTGCCAGCAGCTCTCGTTGCGCCCACGTGGCGGCGATCTTCAGGCGGGCATGGCTCCGCTCGGGGCCCTCGGGAATGCGATACGTCTGGCGCCAGGCGCGGCGCACCTCCTTGTCGGCGCGAATGCGATCGTCGAGGCCACTCGTCTGCTCCTCGCCGCTCTCATGCAGCTCGTCGTCATCGTCTAGCTCGACGTCGTCGTCTGGCAGCGGATACTCGAGCATCTCCCCAACCAGCCCACGCAACTGCTGTGGCACGGGGCAGGAGTTGCGCTCCGTCGCGGCCTTGATCGCCAGGCCGATCATCGCGTGCGAGAGGGCGGCGGTCGATCCGTGTTGCCCGCGCAGCGTGGTCGAGCCCATCCGAATGTGCTGCAACAGCTCGTCGACAGTCGCTGCAGGCGGTGTCTCCGTGTACGTCGCGGCGGCATCGAGCAGGCCGTGGTCATCACTACCAGCAGTCAGCGAGCGCTGCTCGGGGCGGCGAGGCGTCAGACCATGCTTTTCGGCCAGCTTGCCGAGGAACTCGGGTGTGGCCGACTTGGCAATTCGGACGGCAGTCGTGTTGCCATCGCGGCTTCGTGCGCCGTTGCGCCCTTCCCAGATCGGAAACAGCAAGAGGCAGCGCTCGAGGTGTGAGGGTGTCAGGTCGGCACCGATACGAAACAGGGGATGCGCAAGGGCGTGGGTGATGTCACGTTGTTCCAAGAGGTCGACGAGGACGTAGACATCTGCACGCGCTGCGTCGATGGCAAGGAAGTCTGCTTCCGTGATGTTCCAACAGAGCACGTGGAGCGGCGTGCCATCTTCGGGAAATCGCGTCGTGACCTCGACGCTCATAAAGGCGTCGGGGTGATGGGCAATCTCAAGGACACCTGCGATCGTGTCGTGGTCCGTCAGCGTGACGAAGTCCATGCCGAGCCGCTTCGCCTTCTGGTAGGCATCCTCGGGGTTCGTATACGACTCGGGCAAGAGCGCATTCTTGAGAAACCAGTTGCCTGTTTCTGTCGAGGCTTTCGAGTGAAGGTGCAGGTCGACGAGCGCCATGATCGAACTCCTAGAGACAGGGAGTGGTCATGAGGGAGTCTTCGGGATCTGTCAGACGCCGCGGGGCCTCTGGGGTGATCACGCGGTGAAGTCGCACTCGAGTCGAAGACGATTCGGGGCAGGATCTCCGTCGTAGCCATGGTGAACTCGAAGCGCTTCGTTTCCACCTCGTTACGCACAAAAAGCGTGAAAAATGCGGCTTTTTGCAAATCAGATGCTGACGCCGGTCAGGTAGCCAGCGTGGATGGCGCCCACCCTGTCGCCGTGCTCGAGCCCGCAGAGCGCTGACCCGCCTCGGCGTGATCAGCCGGAGAGGCCTCTTTCCCGATAGGCAACGTATGAACAAACTCCGTTTCATCCCACTGCTCGTCGCTGGCGCGCTCGCGCTCAGTGCTGTTCCTGCCAGCGCCGCCACCACGCTCGAAGGCACGGTTGGGCCCGGCTTTACGATGACCCTCACCAAGGGTGGCCAGAAGGTTACGTCGCTGAAAGCCGGCGCGTACACCTTTAAGATCACCGACAAGTCCGCGATTCATAACTACGTTCTCACCGGCCCGGGGATCAGAGATAAGGAGCTCGCCGGCCTGATCTACATGGGCACGAAGAGCACGACCGTCACCCTCGCGAGGGGCACCTACACGTACTACTGCACTCCGCACAAGACCTCGATGAAGGTGACGTTCACCGTCTCGTAGTGCTTTGGCCGCGTCTCCGCTGAGACGCGGTGGCGCGTTCGAGGTGAGGCGGACATTCTGGGCCCGGGCCCAGAATGTCCGCCTCAGGCTGCGCAGGCAGACGTCCGACGCCACTGCACCACGGCCTGTTCGGCGCCCGAGGCACGCAATGCAACCACAAAACTGAACGGTAAAACTGCCTTTTTAAGCGGAATTGCAAGTGCCAGGCGGACATTCTGGGCCCGGGCCCAAAATGTCCGCGCTCGCTAATCGTCTCTGCAAGATTGCGCAGGCGGACCGAGCACACCGTCTTCTACTCACGCTCGCAGCCGTGCTTGCCGTGGCAGCTATCCCAGCAATCGCGCAAGCCGGGATGGATCAGAAGCTGAAAGCGATGGGAGGTAAGCCTTCCCCACGAGCGAGCTTATCTGCGGCAAGATCAGCGTTCCGCTCGACCACTTCGATCCGACAAACACGCAACGCATCAACGTCGCGTTTGCCGTCCGACCAGCTGACGGCACCAGCAAAGGCCTCGACGTGATGGCCATCGTTGGTCCTCGCCCGAGCAGCATCGCGAGCGCAGAGTCGTACGCCAGCACCTTCGCCCGAGGCGTCCTCGTTCGCTTCGATGTCGTCTTGAGCACGCCTACCGGGACGGCGTTGCCGCAAGCGCAACCAGTTGCGCCGTCACGGGCTCCGTTCGTGTTCGCGCCACCGGGAATGGTGCGACCGACAGCTTCACCAAGTGCTCCTTCACCGCCGGCGTCCGCCTGACGGGCACGGGTCCATGCAACAGCGACTCGGGTCGGACTACTCTCAAGGTGACGACGACAGGCCGCTGGCACCAGCAGGTCCGCTTCGCTGATGGCAGTCACGGCGCGACCATCGCCCTCGTCACCTAAGACTCCGACTCATCGGCGTTGAGTTGCTGCCCGAGCCACTGCGAATAGCGGTCGCGGCCAGGGGCGCGCATGTGATTTGGGTCGGCAAACCCGTTCGGATACAGCCTGGCGAGCACCTGCGGGGGCGGGGCTAAGAGCGGTGCACCAAAGCGGCGCTCGAAGCGATCGACAAAGGCGCGACTGACGGGTGGATCGAGGTATCGCGGCATCGCGACGAAGTAGATGTCGAGGTCGTGCGCACGCGCAAACGCAACGAATTGATGGATCGAAACGCGTTGCGCGTCGGCATTGATCGCCCCCATCCCCCACGTCACCGGTACGTGCTGTTGCCACGGCCCAAAACGCCGCATCCGTTCCTTCGCATACGACGCAAGATGGTCCACCTCAACCGTGCGGTCTGGGCCAGCACACCCCTCCGACGTACCCGGCACCATCGCCACGTCGCGATTGTGCCGCCACGATCCGGTTCCGAATGCGGTCAACGCCGAATCGAGTCGCTGCTGCCATTGACCAAGCAGATCTCGGAGACGGAGGTAGGCTGGTTCTCGAGGCTTCAGTTGCGGATCGTCAGCAAAAGAACGAAGCGGCATGGCCTCGGCATTCATCGGCAGATAGTCGTAGTACGTCTGCGTCGTATCTCCGACCTCGCCCTCGCGGACATACTCGACGACGATGGCCTGGCGAATTCCACGCTCCGTTGCAAGGTCACGAACCTGCTGCAGCATCTGCTGGGTGCCACGCCAACTCCGCGCGAGATTGATCACAACCCGTGGTGCAGCACTAGGCGGTGTTATCTCATCGGCAAGGACAGTTGGAGAGATGCCCCAACTCGCACGTGACGTCCCAACGACGACGACGCTCACAGCGCCCGATCGCGCATAGATCCCGCGATAGACACACGGCAATGACGAGTAACGAACCTCGGGCTGGTCGGACCAGTTCAGCAGAACCGCGACACCAACGACCAGCACCGCCAAGGCGACTCCGGCCGCAGCTCGAATCACGTGTTGACGAAGCTGCTGCATCGCAGACTCATCCGCGGTCGACTAGCGGATTTGCTCGGCGAGCCACGTTGAATAAATCCTCCGACCCGCCTCGTCGAGGTGATTAGGGTCAGAGCAACCACCGTCGTTATCTTGATGGCACGAGTCACGCCCAAAAGATAGAGCAACCACTCACTCCCCGAACCTGCTGTTGCTTGGCATCGCGGCATCCTCTCGCACGCGCAAAAGCCTCCAAGAAACGCGGGGCTATTCACTATGCCCAACGGCGCCAAGTCGATGCCTGTTCGCATCGCCTGACGATTCTGTCGCCGCCCTGATCGTGGTTCACGCGGGTGGACTGGCGACACAGAAACGTTGTGACGTCTGCGTCCTATTGCAAGCAAGCGGCACGGTGGCTCGGTGGTGCCCAAACGCACTCCAGACGATTACGAGATGTAACACAACTCGTATTGAGATGATATACATCCACTATGCGTGGCAAATCGATCACATCGAAAAACCTCACGCCCCTCCTTGAAGCGCTGGGTGAGCAGCTTGGGCAACAGGCTCATCACTTCGGATTGGTCGTTGTTGGCGGTAGCGCGCTGCTCGCTCTCGGACTGATCGACCGAACAACACTCGATGTCGATGTCGTGGCCCTCACAACGCCCTCCGGACTGCAGTCGCCCGAACCACTGCCAGCACCACTCGTCCTCGCGCGTGATCGTGTGGCTCGGGACTTTGCGGTGGCGAGCGACTGGCTCAACACGGGCCCTGCCGGGCTACTCGATTTTGGGCTCCCGGATGGATTTCTTGCACGCACAACTCCTGTCGCGTTCGGCGCAGCCCTGACTGTCTATTTTGCAAGCCGCGTCGATCAGATACATCTCAAGCTCTACGCCATGGCGGATCAGGGTGCAGGGCGACACGAGCACGATCTGCGCGCGCTGCAACCCACACCAGACGAGCTGGTGGTCGCAGCAAGGTGGACCCTCACGCACGATCCTTCGGAGCCGTTCTTGGTCGTGCTTCGTGAAACGCTTGCCCACCTAGGAGTTGTCGATGCCGACATTGCCAGGTGATCAGCGCCTCTCGGCCGCGACGTTGGACTTCGTCTGGCGACAGTGGTCACAGCTAGGGATTGGCCACTCGACGACGGAGCGCGATCCGTGGGCGCAGGACCCTGAGGCACTCCTGATTTTCTCGCTCCCGATCGCGCGAACCGATCCAAGGCTGTTTGATGAGCTGCTTGACTGGCTCCGACTCAACGGGCGGCTGATCAGCGCGCGTCGTCTTTCAACGCTGCAGCCACTAGCTGACTCAGAGCGCCGCCTCATCCAGGCCGCTGTTGCGTGGGGAGAGGCACACGCCACGCCGCCGCGGACGGCGACGAGCCCCCGCAAGGCTGGAGGATCACCAGAACCAGTCTTCGCTGGTATCCGCGTCTCTACTCCCGACCCGATCTTCCTCGCGCACGGATTCTCAAAGCCTCAGAGTGCCCCGAGCGGAAAGTCGACCAGCCCGGATCTGTCCTCCCCGATCGGACTGGCCTTCTCGCTGCGCGAACTGCTCGGCCTGGCCAGCAGTCGTGCGGAGATCATTCGTTTTCTGCTCACCACCGATCAGCGGGTCTCGCGTGCGGCAACCATCGCGGACGCAGCGGGCTACACCAAGCGCAATGTCAACGAAACGCTCTCGGCGCTGGTCGCCGCCGGCCTCGTGGAGCGCACCGCCCAAGGCAACAGTGCCGCGTACTCGCTCGATCGCGAACGCTGGCTCACCTTTCTTGACCGCGACACATGCCCGCTTGATCGCGCCTGGCCGAGCATCTACAGAGCGCTGAGCGCGATCGCTCGCTGGCAGGTCGACACAGGTGACCAAGAGCTGTCCGACTATCTGCGAGCCAGCGGTGCGTACGACGTGATCCACGCAACTCGCAACGACGTCGAGACGGCTGGCATTCGTGTGCGGTCGACTCGCCGCGCAGCCGACGCTGCTGGCGACCTCGACCAGATTACAAACGAGCTCCTCGCCCTACTCTCGGCCGTGCCGAAACACGTAAGCGGCACAGCAGGCTCGCCGACGCTGCGCTAGCCCGCTTCGACGATTGCGATGGCGCCCGTCGGGCTGCCGAACAGCCCCGGGCTTCGTGAAGGCTTTTGCGCGTGTGTGAGGATGTAGCAATGCCAAGCAACAGGAGCTGTTCTGCAGTGAATAGCCCCGGGTTTCATCGAGACTGGGATGCTGAAATTTTATCTGTGATGAGACCGACAACGGCCTGTGAAGTCGCACCGGGGACATCGCTCTTCCAACCCGAGAGCGAAGGGAGTGACGGGCAGGGTTGCTCGCCCAGCACGAGTGGGCGCTAATCGTCACCCGGCGCGCGGCGCAACTGCTTGCGTTCGGCCTGCCGCCGCTTGCCCTGTAGGAGCCGCTCGCGACTGCCTTTGATCGGCGCCGTCGAGACACGACGCGGATCGGCGCGCAACGCAGCTTCCAAGACGCGCAGCATCCGCTCTTCGGCGGCGCGACGATTGGCGGCCTGCGAGCGGCGCCCACCCGTCCGCACTGCCAACATGTCGTCGACGATGTGCGCGCAATCGGTGACGCACACGCTGCAATTCCTCGGGCGTCGGCTTGATCGCAGACAGGGGCAGACGCAACTCGACGCGCGTCTGAACATGGTTGCGGTGCTGCCCGCTTGGACCCGATCCAGTCGAGGTGCGCAGCTCGGCCTGCTCGATCGGAACGTATCTAGCATCGGCTGGGCGCAGGGGACTACAGTGCACGGATGGAGCCTACGCGCTCGGTACGCGCCGCGATCGTGGGCCACCCGGCTCGGAGATTCGAATAGATCTATACAAAACGAGGAGCCGAAGATGATTGGCACGTGGATCGGGATCGGGATTGCCGTGTTTGTGCTGGCGCTGCTTGCGCGTGGCTCGATTCGGATCGTCACTCAATACGAGCGCGGTGTGCGGTTTCGGCTCGACAAGGTGCGCTCGGAGCCATTCGAGCCCGGCCTCGTATTGCTGATCCCAATCGTTGATCGGCTCCAAAACGTCTCTCTACGCATCGTCACGCTGCCGATCCAAAGCCAAGGCATCATCACCCGCGACAACGTCTCCGTCGACGTTTCGGCTGTCGCCTACTACCGCGTCGTCGACGCCACCAAGTCGGTCCTCGCAATCGAAGATGTCAACTCTGCGATTGGCCAGATCGCCCAGACGACGCTCCGCGCTGTCGTCGGTCGCCACACGCTCGACGAGACGCTGTCGGAGACCGATCGCATCAACGTCAACATCCGCGAGATTCTCGACGTCCAGACCGAGGGCTGGGGCGTCGAGGTGACGCTCGTCGAGTTGAAGGACATCCAGCTGCCCGAGACGATGAAGCGCGCCATGGCACGCCAGGCAGAGGCCGAGCGCGAGAAGCGCGCCAAGATCATCGCCGCCGAAGGCGAAGCGCTGGCCGCTGGCGAGCTCGCCCGCGCCTCCGACGTGATGATGGCGCACCCGTTGGCACTCCAGCTACGCAACCTGCAGACCCTCGTCGAGATCTCCGTTGACAAGAACTCGACCGTCATCTTCCCCTCGCCGCTGATGAGCACGATCGAGGAGATCGGCTCGTTTCTCAAACGCGAAAAGGTGTCGTCGAACGACCTCAGCGCCCTTATGGAAAAGCTCGCGCCGCCGACCGACAAGTAGCCGGCGCGAGCATGGAGGAACCGTACGTCGAGATCATGGTTTTCTCGATCCGGATGGCCTCGCCCGCCCGCTGACACTCGAGCGGCGCGGTGCCCGCGTCCTGCAGGGCGATGCCCGTTGAGTCGAAGAGCGCAACCTCACGTGCGGATCAGTCTCAGCCAGCGATGATCACAAGGGTTAAATAGCCCCGGGTTTGCTGGAGGCCTTCGTGTCTGTGCGGCTGTCGCAATGCCAAGTGGGTAGATCCGGCAGTCGGCGCCACCGCCGACCTTGGCTGCGACGGCCTCGACTGCACCGCTTATGCAACCACGAGCTACGTCGTCACGGGCGCAGCGGGCGCGCTCGAGACCTTCAATCCCGTGATGCTCTGGGCCGCATTCGGGCCAGGTCTGATTGCCGGCATGATCCTCATCGCCGCTGGCGTTGTCGTCGACGAGCTGCAACAGCACAAGTAGGGCCCGCAAGCACCTTCGTGCCCTCCGCTGGGGAGACCGTAAGCACCAGTCGGCCAGAGGCGACTACTCGGCACCACTTTAGGAGCCGTCCATGACCTTCCCTCTTCCCTCCCAGATCCAGTGCCCGCAGTGCGGGGCGTTTGCCTTCCCGACGGACCAAGCGGTGCGCGACTCGCAATCCAACGCGTCGGTCTTGAACGTCTGGTTCAAATGCGTCGGCACCGGGTGTTATCGATCCATCAGCTACTCGCCGATCACGGGGCGCTTCGATGTGCGCTGATCCAGACAGTCCAGACGGCCCAGACAGCATCGTCACCGAGGCGATGCTGGCGCGCATGAATGCCGTGGCCGATGAGGGCGATGACGCCGACCCCAATCTGATAAGCCAGCTGATGGTCGAGGCGATTCGCATGCTGCCCGCTGACGAGGCGTGGAACGCGGCGAAGCACTCGCGAGCAACTCTCACCAATAACGACGTCCTGCTCGCGCAGATGACCGAGATCGCCGCCGAGAAGGGCAGCCCCGAGGCAGCCTTCGCAATGTACGCAGACGCTGCCGACCTCACCACGCAGCTGCGCTGGCTCCTGCGCGCCGACAAGCTTGATCACGCCGAGGCGCGGGTGATCGCCGATGGGCTGCGCGCGGAAGGGCTCATCCCACCGCGCTCATAAGGCAGACGACGCTGACCGCGACTCGTGCGCGCATCGCATGCACCCACAGACAGTCAGCACCGAAACCGGCACCCTCGCCGAGGACCTCGCAGACGACCCCTCGGAGGCGCCGCAGGACCAGCAGGACGACGCGATCGCGATCTACGCCTCGCTCGCGATGGAGCTCGGCGGCTCCGTGCCCGAGGCCCCCACCCCTGGCCCCGGCCTGTCGTACGCGCTGATCGCCCGCGTCGACCTCGGCCTCGACGTCAAGCAGGCGCTGCT
>CAMDVX010000020.1 GCA_945877865.1 Bifidobacterium breve
TGATACCCATTAGGATCTGAGACTTTGCTTTGGTGCCTGACCCCAATGCAAAGCTGACCCTCACCCTGCTGCCAAATCCGCTCTCTGCCGCCGAACCCTCACCCTGCTGCCAAATCCTTCTGCTGTCGAATCCTTCTGCTGTCGAACCCTCACCCTGCTGCCAAATCCTTCTGCTGTCGGATTCTTCTGCTGTCGAATCCTTCTGCTGTCGAATCCTTCTGCTGTCGAATCCTTCTGCTGTCGAATCCTTCTGCTGTCGAATCCTTCTGCTGTCGAACCCTCACCCTGCTGTCGAATTCTTCTGCTGTCGAATTCTTCTGCTGTCGAGTCGTTCTGCTCTCGGATCCTCCTGCTGCCAACCCTCTCCCTGCGGCCTGACTCCAAGCAGAGCGGTGCTGCTCTCTGCAGCGTCTGGCTGCGGAGCTGATGTGCTTCGGGTTGGCTGGTCTCGAAGCGGCATTGGCGTTCTTCGGGCTGCTGGTCTCGAAGCACAGCCGACCCTCACCACGCCGCCTGACCTAGACCACACCTGAACCGGCAGAGACGACTGTAGGCTGGAATGCAAACGTCGGCCGGGTGCTCTGCAATGCTGGACCCGAAAGCTACGAGAAGGAACCCCCATGCGTCGTGTGCTGATTACGATTTTCGCCCTCATCAGCCTGCTGCTCGTCGCAGCCTCGAGCATGGCTGCAGCGCGCCAGCCAACCAAGGCTGAGCGTGCCGCCATCGTTCGCTCGATCAACGCAGGGCTTGATGTGCCGGCACCGTCCTCCTGCTTTCTGATCCGCGTCAGCACGCCCGGCTCGCGCATCGCAGGCGTTACGACGCGGACCACCGCCGCTTGCGTGGCCGTTCATGACACGCAGTTCATCCTCTACGGCACCAAGTCGTATTGGTACCAGCTTGCGGCCAGCAACAACGGGCAGACGCTGCTTCCCCAGTGCAACGCGCTGCGTACGCTGATTGGCACGAGCGCCTGGCAGGACATCGCCGTCGCGGCGGCCGCTGCGGGCTGTGACAACTTCGACACCATCGGCTGAGCCGATGCGTCGGGTGCGACGCGGATCAGCCCAAGAGCAGAAGGGTCCCTCGTCCAACTCTGGGGTGGTGCGGCGAGCCTAGGCGGGGAGCCAGCAGCCGCTGGCGTGGTTCAACACCGCCGCAGAAGAGTCCCTCGTCGAACTCTGGTGTGGTGCGGCGAGCCTAGGCGGGGAGCGAGTAGCCGCCGTCGACGATCAGCGTCTGGCCGATCACCATCGACGACTCGGGCCCCGCCAGCCAAGCGACGGCGCGGGCCAGGTCCTCAGGGTCCAGCAGGCGCCCCGCTGGCGTGCGCTCGCCCATCGCGAGCATCGCATCACGATTGGGGAAGTGCTCAAGCGCATCGGTATTGACAACGCCACCAGACACCGCATTGACGCGGATGCCCTGTGGTGCCAGCTCGACGCCGAGATAGCGAACGCAGGCCTCGAGCGCGGCCTTCGAGACGCCGACGAGGGTGTAGTTCTCCAGCACGCGGAACGAGCCGAGGGACGACAGCGCCACGATCGCACCGCCACCGCGAGCCGCCATCAGCGGAGCAGCGCGCTGCGTCAAGAGCAGCAGCGCCCGGGCGTTCGTGTCGAGCGTCCAATCCCAATGCTTCTCCGTCACCTCCATCGCCGGACGAATCACGCCCGAGGCGGCGTTCGAGACGAGCAGGTCGAGCCCACCGAGCGCCTCCGCCGCGGCGTCGACGAGGGCGTGGCAGCGCTCCGTATCGTCGATGCGACCCTTGATCGCGTACGCAGTGCCACCAAGAGCGTGCACCCGTGCGACCGTCTCCTCGGCTGCATCGCCGTTGCGCAGGTACGAGAACGCTACCGTGGCGCCGCGCGTGACCAGGTCGAGCGTGATGGCGCGTCCGATGCCGCGCGAGCCGCCCGTGACGAGGGCGAGCCTACCGTCGAGCGATCCGCTCACGAAGGGGTGCTGGGATCGCCCCAGTCGCCCTTGGACGTCGTGTGGCCGAGGCCGTCGAGCAGCGCGAGGCGCTCGCTGGCGTAGGCCCGGACGGGATGCTGGGCAGGCAGCTCGGCGATGAGGTTCTCAACGCGGGTGCGAATCTGGTAGGCGAAGTGCGGCGTGGCAGGACCGATCAGGCGGTCGACGTCGCGGGCGGTGGGCTCCATGAGAGGGATTGTCCCATACGATGCGCCCGATGCGATCCGAACCCGCCGTGCCGACGCTGCTTGACGAGCTCGTCCCCGTCTGGACAGACCGGACCGTGCAAGGGATGGCCGTTAACGCCTCCAGCGAGCGCGTCGCCGAGTCGATCCGCGAGACGTCGCTTGACGACGCCCGCCTCGCCAGCCTGCTCGTCGCCGCCCGCACCGCCGGTGCCAGCCTCGGTCAGCATCGGCCATTCGTGGAGACGGGTGACTTCGAGCCCGGCTTCGTCCGGCTGGGTGAGTCCGACAGCGAGGTCTGCCTCGGCTTCATCGGCCGACCCTGGCCTGGTGGGGCGCCCGGCCCGGAGGTACGCGACGTCGCGGATTTCTGCGACAGCGAGGCCTACGACCTCGTCAAGGTTGCCGTCAGCATTCGCTGCGCGCCCGCCGACTACGGCACGCTGCTCGTGACGGAGACGCGGATCGTCGTCGGACCGCTCGCCCGGCGGCACTTTGGCCTGTATTGGCGCCTCGTCAAGCCGGGCTCCAGCCTCGTGCGCCGTTCGCTGCTGCGGGCGATTGCCCGCCGTGCGGAGGCCGGACAGCTGTCGTGACGACGGTCGGTGAGGCGCTCGACGACTTCGAGTCCGCTTGGATTGCGCACCAGCCGTTTACCCCGCAGACGGCGTATCGCCGCACGCTGCGCCTGCTGCGTCTCTTCCTCAAGGAGCACGGGCCAGACCTCGCACGACCCCTCACGGAGCTCGATGCTGGAGTGCCCGCGGCCTTCGTTCGTTGGCACCGGCGACACGCGCTGACGGACGACGCGGAAGGCACCCGCAAGGTAGCCGTCCACATGGCACGGCTCGGTGACTACCTTGCCGCCCACTATGGCCTCGCCGACCTCGCTGTCGGGCGCGATGCCCTCCGCGCGCTCGTGCCGGATCTGGATGACGCCTGACGATGCTGCTCGCTATCGACTTCGACGGCACGCTGACCGACCACGACACGATCGACTGGATCGCAGCCCACTACGCTCCCGACACGTTCGATCGCGTTGACGCTGCGTTTAGCCGCGGCGACCTCACCGTCAACGAGTGCACGGTGCAGCAGCTGGCGCCGATCACCGCATCCGAGCAGGACCTCATCCGCTTCGTCTTGGCGACGGTCTCACCGCGGCCCGGCCTGCGCGAGCTCGTCGACTACTGCGCGGGCCACGGGATCGAGCCGGTCGTCGTCTCCGCCGGCTTCGACAATCTGATTACCCCGTTTCTGCAGGCACACGGAGTCGACCTCCCCGTCTTGGCGCACACGGCGGAGTTTACGCCGGACGGCATCCGCGTCCGGTTTCGCGAGCGAGCGCAGTGCGACGTCTGTGGCGAGGCCTGCAAGCGCGCCGAGGTGCTGGCGCTGGCGGAGGGCCGACCGTTTGGCTTCGTCGGTGATGGTGCCTCAGACCTCTGTGCGGCGGAGGTGGCGGAGCCCCGCTTCGCGCGGCACGTGCTCGCCGCGCACCTCACGCGGGAGGGGCTGCCCTTCACTCCGTTCGAGGATCTGCACGACGTGCGTCGCGGCCTGTTAGCGGCCACCGGCGTCGGAGGCAGCAGAGACGGATAGCCTGTCCTGATGCTGCCGTTTGCCCTCTCGCTCGGCGCATCGGTCCTCTGGGGTGTCGCGGACTTCCAAGCTGCTGTGCGCGCTCGGCAGGTCGGGCCGCTCGCCGTTGCCGTGATCGTTCAGGTCACCGGCACGGTGGTCCTGCTCGTTCCGCTCGTCGTGCTGCGTGATCCGTTTCCTGGCTGGCAGATCTGGATCCCTGGCGTCGTCGCTGGCGTCGCCGGCGCGGCGGGTCACGTCACGTTCTATGCAGCGCTGTCGCGTGGGCCAATCGGCGTGATTGCGCCGATTCTGGCGATGTCGTCCGCCGGCCCGGCGCTCTTCGCGGTGATCGCGAACGGCGAGCGGCCCTCGCTGCTTCAGGTCGCCGGCTTGGCGCTAGCCATCCTCGGCGTCGCGCTCGTGAGCCGGCACGCCACGGAGGGCGATGCGAAGCACGGAAAGTACGGCGCCATCCCGCTGGCCCTGCTGGCGATCGGCGTCGGCACGGTCATGTACATCGCGCTCGACGCGGCCTCCGACCAGTCGGGGCTGTGGGGCGTCACCGCCCAGCGCAGCATCTCACTGCCGATCCTGCTGATCGCGTTAGTGATCTCGATCAGACGCTCGGGGCCGCCGGTCGCTGGCTCGTTTCGGGCGATCGCGCCGATCGGCGTCATCGACACGGCAGCGCTGCTGCTGTTCGCCTACGCCACCTCCGTCGGCGACCTCAGCCTCGCGGTCGTCCTCGCCAGCCTGTACCCCGTCGTGACCGTCGTCCTCGCGCGGATCCGCCTCGGCGAGCAGCTGGCGCAGATCCAGCGGCTGGGAGCCGTGCTCGCCTTCGCTGGCGTCCTCGCGATCGTGGCGGGGTAGCGACCCGGCGCGCCGCACCGCGGTCAGGAGCCTGCTCGCTGCGGTGGCGCCACCATCGCTAGAGTGGCGGGATGGCTGCTCCTGAGACGACCGCATCGATCCTCGCTGACCTCAACGATTTGATCGGTCTCCAGCCGGTCAAGGACGCGCTGGCGCGGCTTGCGGCTGTGCATCAGCTCAATGCCAAGCGAGCGGCCGCGGGTGAGCCCGTCATCGCCCAGCCGCTCGACCTCGTCTTTGCCGGCGAGCCCGGCACCGGCGAGGACGAGGTGGCGCGCATCGTGGCGCGGCTCTACGTCAGCCTCGGCCTGCTGCCGGAGGTCAAGGTTGCGGAGGTATCGCGCCCCGAGCTCGTGGCGGCAACAGCGGAGGAGACCGTGGCCCGCGTCGAGGCCGCCATCCAGGTGGCGCTCGGTGGCGTGCTCTTCGTTGACGAGGCCCAGCTGCTGATCCCCACGACGGCGGAGGACCATGGCGACGTCGCGATCACTGCGCTGGTGGCCGCCATGGAGGCACGGGCCGGCCAGCTCGCCGTCATCCTGGCTGGCCCGACCGACGCGCTGCGGCTGATCGTGGAGCACCACCCTGGGCTCAACGCCGCCTTTGAGGAGCTGATCACGTTTCCGCGCTACACCCCCGAGGAGCTCGTCGCGCTCTTCGAGCAGAAGGCCGCCGCCCTCAAGATCAAGGTGCCGACCAACGTGCTCGCCGCGGTCTCGGAGCACCTCGTCGAGGTCCACGCTGACGGGTCCTTCCGCAGCGCCCGCTACATCCCTAGCCTGCTCGAGGAGATGTACGCGCGGATGGCCACGCGCACGACGGGGGCGTCGCCTGCCGAGCTCAAGCGCGGCTTCGCCGTCGAGGATGTGCCCCAGCCCGCGGCCGCGACGCTCGGTGACACGGGCGTCAAGGTCGGCTTCACGGCGGGCTTCGAAGCCCACTGAGCAGCCGTGCGTGCCCGGTCTAGACGGCTGCGCCGCTGAGGTAGCCGTCGTGGACGGCGTCCTCCCAGCGGCGCGGCGAGCGGGCGTCGCCAACCGGACGGGCGTCGATCCCACGCGCGACGAGCGCGGCCGTGAGGTCGTCGAGCGACGAGTGGCGCCCAGCGTGGAGGATGACGGGCGCCCGGAGCGTGCGCTCGAGCCCGTCGTAGCGTCCGACGACCGTCACCGAGCCTGGTCCAATCGCCTGCACGATCACGTCAGCAAGGATCGTCACGCCAGCGGCGCGCAGGCGCTCCACGACGGGACGCTCCGCGTGCGTCTCGGCGAGCTGCTGAATCGGCTCGATGCCGTCTGGCACCATCGTCACGTTGCGGCCTGCGAGAGCCAGCGCCTCCGCGGGGCCAGCCGACTTGCGGCTGCCCTCCTCGTCGACGAGGAGCACATCGCCCGCCGGGAGGGTCGCACCGCGTAGCCAGTCGTCGACACCAATGGCGTGCTCTGGCACGCTCGCCACGGAGCCTGTGGCGACGAGCACGTGGTCGGGGGCCAGCGCAGCAATCGTCTCAACGTCGGCGCAGATGCCGAGGCGTAGCTCGACGCCGAGCAGCCGAAGCTCCTCTGCGCGCCACTGCCAGAGGTCGTTGAGCGACTGCAGCACCGGCAGCGTCGCGGTGCGGGCGATCTGTCCGCCGAGCTCGTCGAGCGCCTCCAGCACCGTCACGCGATGTCCGCGCTCCGCCGCAATCCTGGCGGACTCCAAGCCGGCGACGCCGCCACCGACGACCACAACGTGGCCCGGGTCAGCAGCCACCGCGTAGCCGCGCTCACCCTCGTATCCGGACGTGGGATTCTGCGCGCAGGCGATCGGGAACTTGCGCATCCGCCGCGCGATGCAGACGTTCTGCCCAACGCAGCGTCGGATTCTGCTCTGCTCGCCGCGCGCGACCTTGTTGACGAGGTCGGGATCGGCCATCAGCGCCCGCGTCATGCCGACGAGATCGCAGTGGCCGGCGGCGAGCGCCTGCTCGCCCAGCTCGGGCCGGTTGATCTTTCCCTCGGCTAGGATCGGGAGGTGCGGCAGCACGGCCTTGGCGCGGGAGGCATTGGGGATGCCGATGCCGGCCGGCATGTCGAGCGGCGGGATGATCAGCTCGGTTGACTGGTAGTCGCCGTTGCCAATCCCCATGTAATCGATGTCGCAGGCCTCGTTGAGCAGCACGGCGAGGCGCTCAAACTCGGGCGCGCGGACGCTAATCGTGACGCCGAGGATCGGGTCGGGGCCGATCGCTGCACGCACAGCCTGCAGCACCTCAACGGCGAAGCGCGTGTTGTTTTCGAACGAGCCGCCGTAGGCATCCGTGCGCCGGTTGCGCGTCGCATCGAAGAACGAGTCGATCAGCGTGTCGTACGAGAACATGCACTCGACGCCGTCCGTGCCGGAGCGCATGACGGTTGCAGCAGCGTCGGCGAACGCCTCGGTGATCTCACCGATCTCCGCAATCGACATGGCGTGGATGCGGCCGACGCCGAAGTAGCCGGGAGCGTCTGACGGCCCCCACTGCTGGCCGCCGCTCGCGAGCGGGTCGGCGTTTGGACCCATGTGGTACAGCTGGTTGATCAGCGTGCCGCCGTGCTCATGGACGGCATCGACGACGCGAGCGAGCCCCTCCACGAACCCGGGCAGCCGGTGGTCGTAGTTCTGCGGCGTGACGCGCCCGGTCGGGTGCGTCGGGATCGGCTCCATCACGAGCAGACCAGCGCCGCCAGCAGCACGCGCCGCATAGTAGCCACGCACGCGATCGCCGTGGATGCCGCCCGCGCTGTACGACTGGGTGTGCGCCGTGAGGGTGACCCGGTTGCGGACCCGCTTGCCGCGGATGTCGATTGGCGAGAGGAGGTGCTCCATGGGGGGATCGTAACGCCCCAGCAGCGTGACGGGCAATCGGGCGCGTGCTGCGGGCCTGCAGGAGCGCCCGGCTCGCCCGCCGCCAGCGTGGCCGCGCTAGAACCGCTGCTGGTCGCGCATCTGCAGCATCGCGGCGATCACCTCGGGCGGCACCCCGGCCGCCTGCGCCTCTGCGATCGGGTCGGGCCGATGCTCGAGGGCGTCGAGCGCTGCAGGGGGCAGCTCGCCCGCCGTGACTGAGACGACCACCGCGAAGCGCTCAGCGACCGCCCGCGCGGCAGCGGTGGACTGGTCCATGAACGTCTCGATTGACTTCTCAAAGCGGGCGCGGCCCCCGGCCGCCTCGATGACCTCGGGTGCGAGGTCTGCCCAGCCGAGCAGGCCGGGCGCGTCGATCTCCAGGTGAAACTGCACGCCCCACGCACGATTCTGCAGGCGGAACGCCTGGTTTGAGGAGTCGTTCGCGGCCAGCAGGGTGGCGCCCGGCGGAAGCTCGAAGCCGTAGTAGTGCCACTCGAGCCCGAAGAAGGGACGTGGCAGAGCGGCAAACAAGAGATCGTCACGCGCCTCGGCGCGCACGCCGACGTCGCGGAAGACGCCGACCTCTGGCCGCTCGACCTGACCGACCTGTCCGCCGCCAGCGCGGGCCAGCAGCTGGCTACCGAGGCAGACGCCGAGCACCGGCGTGCCAAAATCGAGGGCCTCCTCTAAGAGGTCGAGCTCGGCAGCGAGCCACGGGTGCCTGTCGTCCTGATCGGGGTGCGCAGTGCCGCCAAGCGAGACGACCGCGTCGAAGCCATCGAGGTCGGGTCGCTCGGGCGATTCCCAGACGCGCCAGTAGGCAATCTCGGCGGCGGACTCCAGCGGCGGGAGCAGCACGCCGGGGCCGCCGTCGGCGTCGTGCTGGATGATCAGGATGCGCATGCCGGATCCTTCGTAGGCGCGTTAGGTGCGGCCGTGCTCGCGGACGATGTCGACGAACCGCTCGGCGAGGGCCGCCGCCGTGACAGCGTTCGTGTCTGCCCGCGCGATCGTCTCAGCCTCCAGCGCGGCAACGTCGACGCCATGGCGGTCAAGGTCGTAGCGGCCGGCCTGCAGCCACCACTCAACGGTCCGACGATCAACCTCAATGTGGAACTGCAGTCCCCAGGCGGCACGACCGATGCGAAACGCCTGCTCGGACGCCGCGTTGCGGGCCAGCGGGGCTGCGCCGTCCGGCACTGCGAACCCGTAGTGGTGCCACTGAAAGGCCCGGTAGCCCACGCCAAGCGGCCCGAGCAGTGGATCCGCCGCGCCGGCCGGCAGCAGGCCGATGTCGCACCAGCCCTGCTCCGTGGCGCGCGCAGGCCCAACGGCCGCGCCGCCGGCACGGGCCAGCAGCTGGCCACCGAGGCACACGCCGAGCATCGGTAGCTCTCGCTCAAGCCCCTCGCGCAGCAGCTGGAGCTCGCGGGGGATCCACGGGTGGTCATCATCCTGATCGGGCATCGCGACGCCGCCCATCAGCACCACGGCGTCGTAGGCCGAGAGGTCGGCAGGGGGCTCCTCACACCATGCCCGCCAGAGATCGATCTGGCCGGCGGCTGCGAGCGGCGCGCCGAAGGCACCCAGCAGGTTGGTCTCGTCGTGCTGGATCTGCAGCGTGCGCACGGCGGCAGTCTACGGGGCGTCGGGCCTGCGACGGCGCGACCAGACGATCGCGTACGCTCGCCGAGTGGCCTTGATGCGCAGCAGAAAGGTCGATGTTGCCACTGCGCTGACGCTGATCACGATCGCGATGTGGGCCCTCAACATCCCCGTCTCCAAGGTCGCCCTCGGCGATTGGGAGCCAATGTCCTTCTCGCTCGTGCGCTTTGGGCTAGGGGGGCTGCTGTACGCCGTCTGGGTGCTCGCGCGCGAGCGCACGCTCCGGATCCAGCGACGCGACATCCCGATGTTTCTCGCCGGCGGCTTCATCGGCATCTTCCTCAACCAGGTCGGCTACATGTACGCGCTGGAGCAGACGACGGCCTCGACGGTGGTGCTGATCATGGCCACGACGCCAATCTGGACGGCGCTGATGGCTCGTGCGCTCGGCTGGGAGTTCGTCAAGCCGATGTTCTGGGTCGCAATCGGCGTGGCGACGCTTGGCGTGCTGCTGGTGCTGTGGGGCAGCGGCGGCTCGGTGGAGATGTCGAGCGTCACCGGCGACCTGCTGGCGCTGCTGATGGCAGCGACGTGGGGCTCGTACAGCGTGATCGTCCGGCCGCTGATGGACCGCTACTCGCCGGCGCACGTCTCCGCCGGCATGATGCTGGTCGGGACGGTGCCCCTCGTCGTCGTTGGCCTACCGCAGCTGCTCGATCAGGACTTCGCGACGTTCACGCCGTCGGGCTGGATCGGCATGGGCTACGCCCTCGTCGGCTCGCTGATCATCGCCAACCTGCTGTGGTTCTACGCGATCCGTCGGGTCGGCGCGGCCAAGACAGTGGCCTTCATGCCGCTGCAGCCCTTCCTCGGCATCATCTTCTCGGCGCTGCTGCTGGGGGAGACGCTGGACTGGCGCCAGGGCATCGGCGGGGTTGTCATCGTCGGCGCCATCTTGGTGGCCACACGAGCGGTCGTGCCGCTGGCCCGCGCCGTCGATCCGGCTGCTGCGGGCCTGCTCGAGTAGCGCTACCAGACCTCGCCGAGGGCCACGCGAAGCTCCTCACCGGAGACGCCGCTGGCCTGCGGTGAGGCAAGAAAGGCGATGACGTGCCCGACCTCGTCGGGGTCAACGACGCGGCCGGCGGCGTAGCCGGCCTCGCGCTCTGCCCAGACCGAGGCGACCGTACGGCCCTCACGCTCCGCGGTGGCCACCGCGCTGCGCTCTGACATCTCCGTACGGACCCAGCCAGGCAGCACCGCGTTGCAGGTGATCCCAACGGGCGCGCCCTCTTTCGCGACGACGCGCATCAGCCCGAGGATCCCGGCCTTCGACGCGCTATAGGCGGTCATGCCGGCCGCGCCGACCGTGGCAGCCGTGGAGGACACGAGGACGATCCGACCTGCACCGTCCGCAGCGAGGTCGTCCCAGGCCTCGCGGATCATCAGAAACGGCGAGTCGAGGTTGATCGCCATCGTTTCCCGCCAGTCGGCCGCCGTCAGGTCGGCAGGTGCGCCGTCCCGAGCGGAGCCGGTCGCCGCGTTAAGCACGAGCGCCCGGATCGGGCCGCGCTCGCGGGCCCGCGCGACCGCCTCCTGCACGCCGTGCTCCGTGCTGAGATCCGCGACGACGGTGCCCTCACGGCCGCTGCGGGAGATGCCGACGACGTCGAACCCCGCCGCCTGCATGATGCGTGCGGCGGCGAGGCCGATGCCAGTCGAGGCGCCGGTGACGAGAGCGACGGGCAAGGCCGTCCTCGTGACCTAGTCGCCCTGCTCGACGAAGTACTTGCCGGACTCGCCATCGGCGAACCAGCGCGTCGTCACGGTCTTCTTGCGGGTGTAGAAGTCGACGCCATCGGTGCCATGCGCGTGCAGGTCACCGAGGAAGGAGTCCTTCCAGCCCGAGAAGGGGAAGAACGCCACGGGAGCCGCGACGCCGACGTTGACGCCGATCATGCCGACCTCAACCTCGTGGCGGTAGCGGCGGACGGCGGCACCCGACTCGGTAAAGATCGACGTGCCGTTGCCGTAGCGTGAGCCGTTGACGAAGGCGATCGCGTCAGCGAGCGTATCGACCTCCACGATGCTGAGGACCGGGCCGAAGACCTCCTCGCGGGCGATCTCCATGTCGGCGGTGACGTTCTGTACGATCGTCGGGCCGACGAAGGCGCCCTCCTCGGAGAGGCCCGGGCTGCGACCATCGACGGCTAGCGTGGCGCCGCTCGCGACGGCCGTGTCGATCATGCCGCGAATGCGATCGCGCGCCTCACGGGAGACGACGGGGCCGACGCTCGTGCCCGTTTCCATGCCATCGCCAACGGTGAGGGCATTGGTGCGTGGAATCAGCTCCTTCTGAAGGTCGTTCCACGCGCCGCCGACGGCGACGATGATCGAGCCCGCCATGCAGCGCTGTCCGGCGGCACCGAAGGCGCTACCGATGATGTTGTCTGCCGTCTTGTCCATGATCGCGTCGGGCATGACGAGCATCGAGTTCTTCGCGCCGCCGAGCGCCTGCACGCGCTTCTTCTTAGCCGCAGCGCGCTCGTAGATGTAGGCGGCCGTCGAGGCCGACCCAACGAACGAGACGGCGTCGATGCCGGGATGATCGAGGATGCCGTTGACGACGTCGCGCGAGCCGTTGACGAGGTTGACGACGCCGTCCGGCAGGCCGAGCTCGTGGATGATCTCGAAGACGAGCTGCTGCGTCATCGGCACCTGCTCCGAGGGCTTCAGGATGAACGTGTTGCCGCAGGCGATGGCGAACGGGAGGAACCACATCGGCACCATCGCCGGGAAGTTGAACGGCGTGATGGCGGCGCAGACGCCGACGGGCTGGCGAATCGTCTCGGTGTCGACCTTGGTGGCGACGCCCTCGAGGATGCGTCCCTGCATCGTCGTGGGGATCGCGGTGGCGCACTCGACCATCTCGATCATGCGGCCCACCTCGGCCTGCGCATCCGGATAGGTCTTGCCCATCTCGCGGGTGGCGGTGGCGGCGATCTCGTCGGCGCGCTGAACGAGCTGCTCGCGGAAGCCGAACAGCCAGCGGGCTCGCTCAATCGTGCTCTTGGCCTTCCAGGCCGGGAAGGCTGCGCGGGCGGCCTGCACGGCGGCGTCGACATCGGCGGCCCCGGACAGCGGAACCTGTGCGAGCAGCGCGCCCGTTGCCGGATTGGTGATGTCGAGCAGCTCGGAGCTCGTCGACGGCACCCAGCCACCGTTGATGTAGTTCGGCAGGATCTTCGTTGCAGTCGCGCTCATCGTTCGGACACCTCAGGAGACGTTGATGCTCGGATGCTACCGCGTCCGTGCTGCCCGCTGCGTGATGGCGAGGCGCCGCTGCACCGACGCACGTCGTGCGAGAGGCCGGGGCCGCAGCGGTGGAGACCCGCCGACCGTCGGGTGCCGCTCGGAGCTGGCGTCGCTTCGTCAGACGCCGGGAGGCCAGCGTCAGCGACGCGCTGCTACGTGCTTGGCGCGTCCGACGTCATCAGCTGCCGCTTGACGCGGGCAAGAATCGCTCCAACGCTGCGCATCCGTAGCGGCGACACGACGTCGGCGAGACCCATGCCGGCAGCGAAGTCCGAGGGCGTCCCGAGGATCTCATCGACGCTGCAGCCCTCAAGGCCCGATTGGATGATGGCGGCGAACCCCTTCGAGGTCGGCGCCTCATCCGGGGCGGCGAAGAACAGGTGCACGCGGCCCTCCTCGACCTCGGTCTGCACGAACAGCGGCGTCTGGCACTCAGGGACGCGCTCCAGCTCGACGCCCTCCAGCCGAGCGGGCAGCGGCCGCAGCGAGCGCGAGTAGTCCAGCAGCAGATCGAGGCGCTCGGTGCGGTCGACCTCGGCGAACTCGTCGACGATCTCCTGCAGCCGAGCCGGCAGCGTGCCGCTCACGATGCCGGTCGCTCCGGCCTCTCGATCGGCACGCGGACGGCGTTGCCCCACTCAACCCACGAGCCGTCGTAGTTGCGGACGTGCTCGAAGCCCAGCAGGTGCGTCAGCACGAACCAGGTGTGGCTCGAGCGCTCGCCGATTCGGCAGTACGTAATGACGTCATCGCCAGCCTTGAGGCCCTGCTCCTCCGCGTAGATGGCGCGCAGGTCGTCGGCGCTCTTGAAGGAGCCGTCGTCGTTCGCGGCCCGCTTCCACGGGACGCTTCGTGCCGTTGGCACGTGGCCGCCACGCTGCGCGCCCTCCTGCGGGTAGTCCGGCATGTGCAGCAGCTCGCCAGAGTACTCACCCGGCGAGCGGACGTCGACGAGCGGGCCGTGGCCGATATGGGCGAGGACGTCGTCCTTGAAGGCCCGGATCGTGGCGTCATCGCGCGGGACGATGGGGTAGTCGCACGGCGTGAGGGACGGGTTGTCGGTGGTCATGGGCCGGCCCTCAGCAAGCCACTTCGCCCGACCACCATCCAGCAGGCGCACGTCCTGATGCCCGAACAGGCTGAACACCCAGAGGGCGTACGCCGCCCACCAGTTGAAGTTATCGCCATAGATCACGACGGTCGTGTCGCGACCGATGCCGCGGTTGCCGCAGACCTCGGCGAAGCCCTCTGGCGAGACGTAGTCGCGCGTCGTGGCGTCGTTGAGGTCGAGCTGCCAGTCCACCTTGATCGCACCTGGGATGTGGCCCGTGTGGTAGAGCAGGACGTCCTCGTCCGACTCGATCACGACGAGGTTTGGCTCTCCAAGGTGCTCGGCGAGCCAGTCAGTCGTGACGAGACGCTCGGGGTGGGCGTACGCGTTGAGCTTGGCGTCGCTGTCGCTGGGAAGGGGCATGGTGGTTCCTCGTGAGTCCGACCGTGGTCGGTTAGGTTTTTCGCTGCACGTGCATCGTACGGCCGCTTCGCCGTCACGGCACCTCAGCGCGGTGCAACTCGCTCCAGCACGGCGTCCAGCGGCAGCCAGATTGCGGCCCGCTCGGCGGGGTTGTCGCGTCGCGGCGCGAAGTGGTCGAAGCGGGCGGCACCAGCCGAGTGCAGCTGCCGTAGCGTCACCGGGTGCGGAGCGATCGCCGCCGCCAGCGCGTCGGCTCCGGCCCGGCCGACGACGGTGTCGCGATCGCCAACGAGCAGCGTCACCGTCGTGGCTGCAGGCACGGCAGGCAGCCGCCTCGCTGCACCGACCGGACCCGCCGGGAAGATCGCGTAGACCGCCGCGGGCGCGGCGACGGCCCAATCCTTGGCGAGGGCCGCGTACTCCACGGCGAGGCCACCGCCGAGCGAGTAGCCGGCAACGACGACGGGGCCGTGCCCCGGCACACGCTTGAGCCCGTAGCGGATCCCGGCCTCCGTGCCGATCAGCATGGCGGCCGGAGTTGACAGCACGCCCGCCTGGTAGCGCGGGAAGACGACGGCCACACCCTGCGCCAGCAGATGGTCAATCTCCGTGCGGTAGCTGGCCGAGGCGAGGTCGTTCCAGCCGTGCAGCAGCACGACCGTGACGCGCGGACGGCCGCGCGGCAGGAAGACCTCGGCTGGTGCGGGCGCAGCGGCAGGTGGGCGCTGCGGTGCGGTCGGGCTGGCTCCGCCGCAGGCGGCGAGCGCCAGCACGAGCACGAGGGGAATCAGCCTGCGCATTAGACCTCGAACAGCCCACGCTGCGCCGGGCCGAGCGGCTGCGTGGCCGGCACGCCAGCCGCCTCCAGCAGCTGGCGCAGCCGGCTCGCGTTGTCGGGGCCCTGCGTGTCTGCATTGGTGTTGAACATGGCGTAGAGCCGGCTCGTTGACGCCGCCAGTCGCCGGAGCGGCTCGACCCACTCGGCCAGCTCCGCGTCGGCGTAGAGGTGGTCAAAGCGCGAGCTCGCCCCGCCGCCGCGCCGGTTCCACGTGGCCGCGTTCCGGCCGTGGAAGCGCACGTAGCCCGTCGGCGTCGTTGCCTCCACCACGGTCTCGACGACGTTGTCGGTGTGGACGTGAGGTGCGTCGACCGCCACGTACGTGAGGCCGCGCTGACGAAGACCGTCGAACGTCTCGGCCCGCAGATCGGTGCGGAGCCAATCGCGCTGCCGAAACTCCACCATCAGGTCATCACCGGGCAGCGCCGTCCGTGCGTAGTCGATCCGCTCCCACGCGGCCCGCCCCGGGAGCGCCGAGGGCGGCAGCTGGAAGAGCACGCCGCCGAGCTTGCCGGCCTGACGGAGCGGCTCGAGCGACCGACGAAAGCGTGCGAACACGCGGTCCCGGAGCGCGTCAGACGAGACGACGTGGCCGCGGCTCGTGACCTCGTTGACGAGTGGACGGAGGTCGGCGGGCAGCTGCTCGGGGCGGACGGAGTGCCCTGTCATCAGCCCGAAGGCCTTGACGTGGAAGACGAATCCGGGTGGCGTGCGCTCGGCCCAGTTCGCGGTCGTCCGCTCGGCGGGGATGGCGTAGTACGAGGAGTCCACCTCAACCGTGTCGAAGCGCTCGGCGTAGAAGCGCAGGCGGGACTCAGCCGTCGTAGCCGACGCGGGATACCACGCTCCAATCAGACCCTGCTCGACCCACGCGCACGTGCCGACGCGGACCGCCGCGGTCATTGCGGCGGGTGCTCCGCGATCCAGTGCCGCGCAATATCGACGCGACGGGTAACCCAGACGTCGTCGCGGTTTCCGATGTGCGCGAGGAAGCGGCGGAGGCCTTCGATCCGCCCTGGCCGGCCGACCAGCCGGCAGTGCAGCCCGACGCTCAGCATGCGGGGCGTCGTCGCGCCCTCGCGATAGAGGGCGTCGAACGCGGCGATCAGGTAGTCACCAAACTCTCCTGCGGTGCGAAAGCCGTTCGGCGTGGCGAAGCGCGCGTCGTTCGCGTCGAGGGTGTACGGCACGACGAGGTGGTCCCGGTCCGCGGCGCGCGTCCAGAACGGCAGCTCATCCGAGTAGTCATCCGAGTCGTAGAGAAAGCCGCCCTCCTCCGCCACGAGGCGCCGCGTGTTGAAGCTGAAGCGCCCGGTGTACCACCCGTAGGGGCGCTCGCCCGTGGCCGCCTCCAGCGCTCGGATCGTGCGCTGGATGTGCTCGCGCTCGACGTCCTCAGGGACGCCGTCATAGTCGAACCAGCGGTAGCCGTGGCTGCAGACCTCGTGGCCCGCGGCGGCGGCTGCCGTCATCGGAGCAGGGTTTAGCTCGACGGCCTGTCCGCAGGCGAAGACCGTCAGCGGCAGCCCCGACTCCTCGAAGGCGTCGAGGATGCGCCAGACGCCGACGCGGCTGCCGAACTCGTAGATCGACTCGGTCAGCAGGTCGCGGGTCGCCCGCGGTGCACCGGCGATCTCGGTCAGGTACGTCTCGCTCTCGGCATCGCCGTGCAGCGGCGAGCGCTCAGAGCCCTCCTCGTAGTTGAGGACGAGGTTCACGGCTACGCGCGCACCACCCGGCCAGTTGGCCTTGGGTGGAGTGCGTCCGTAGCCGGCGAGGTCGCGCTGACGGTTAGGCATGGCTGCAGTGTTGCGCCTTCACGCCCGAATTGCACGCGCAACGCACAGCAGGCCGGGCACGTACCCTTCAGCTGTGGGCCGCGACGCACCGATTGGCATGTTCGACTCTGGCGTCGGCGGACTGACGGTGCTGCACGCCTTGCTCGTGCGGCTCCCCCACGAGGACGTCGTCTACCTCGGGGACACCGGGCGGTTTCCCTACGGACCACGCACGCGCGAGGAGCTGATTGCGTATGGACGCGAGCTGACCGGCATCCTCGTCGCGCAGGGCGCCAAGCTGATCGTCGTTGCCTGCAACTCTGCGACCGCCGCGGCGCTCCCGCTGCTCCAGCGCGAGTCGCCCGTGCCCGTGCTTGGCGTCATTACGCCAGAGGCGCGGGCTGCCGTTCGTGCCACGCGGCTACGAAGAGTCGGCGTGCTGGCGACCGAGGCGACGGTCTCAAGCGGACGCTACGTGGAGGCCATCCATGCCGTCGATGCTGGCGTTGAGGTTATCCAGGTGGCCTGCCCCGGCCTCGCCGAGGCGATTCAGGGCGGCGAGCCGTACTCTGAGCGGACGCTCGCGCTGGCTCGCACGGCGACCGAGCCGCTGCGCGAGGCCGGCGTCGACGTCGTCGTGCTCGGCTGCACGCACTATCCGCTGATCCGCCACATGCTCCAGCGCGAGCTCGGACCAGACGTGCAGACGATCGCCGCCGCGGAGGAGCTCGCCGAGGAGATCGCCGAGACGCTCGCCCGCAAGGGCTGGCAGCGCGGCGACGATCATCGGGGCGCCTATCGCTTTCTCGCCACGGGTGACGTCGAGGCGTTTCGCATTGAGGGCACGCGCTTTCTGCAGCTGCCGATTGATGACGTCGAGCAGGTAGCAGTCGCCAGCCTCTGAGCCTTTGCAGCCGTCTGAGCGCGGCTGCGCGGGCGCGCTGGGGCATGGGAGCGATGGTGCTCACGAGCCGTGGTGCTCAACGCCGTTCGTCGAGGGCGGGGTGGCGTTGGCGGGTCGAGGCGGCGTGGAGATGGTGCCCGGCCCCGTCGTGGCCCATCTCTGGTCGAACCCGCGTATGCAGGTGGGTCCCCCGCCCGACACGACCGTTGTAGGGTGGTGCCGAGACCGCGAGGTCCCATTAGTAAGAACATCGGCTCGAGCGCAAAATCATGAGCCACGAGCGGGGCCGAGCCGACGAAGCGTACAGGCAGATCGGGGGCGGCTCTGCGGACGACGCTCAGCTTTGCTTTGGGGTCAGGCACCACGGCGACGCTCAGCTTTGCTTTGGGGTCAGGCACCAAAGCAAAGTCCA
>CAMDVX010000021.1 GCA_945877865.1 Bifidobacterium breve
GGCTCGCCGCAGACTCGGCAATCAACCTGCATGATCGAGCGCAGCGGCGCCGTGCAGGCCGGGCAGGCCTTGATCATGTCGGTGCCGCAGTCGGGGCAGGCATCGAGCTCGGGCGGACCTTCGAGCTCCATGTAGCGCCGCGCGAAGCCGCAGCGGCCGCAGAGGATGATTGCGTCGCCGAGCACCCGGCGCTTGTCGTCTTTATCCACGGGGGTAGCGTACGCGAGGTCGGCGGGCTAGCCGCCTGCGAGATCTCGCCGCTGCAGGCGCCAGCCGGCGACGCAGAGTGGAACGAGCGAGAAGCTCACGAGCGCGATGAGGTCCGACCACGGGATCTCGCCGTGCTGGATGATCGGCCCGGGTGCGAACCAGCCAAACGGCGTCAGCTTGGCTGCGCTCTCGGCAACGGACCACAGCGGCAGGAGGTAGCTGACGGCATACATGACGATCAGCGTGCCGACGGACCAGGTCAGCGCCCGTCCACGCTCGGACGCAAACGCCGAGAACATCAGCGCCATTGCCCCGAACGACAGCAGCAGCAGACCAGCCTCGGCGCCCGCCACCACGAGCGAGACGGGATCGAGGTGGCCCCGCGGCGAGGTCAAGACGGCGGCGAGCAGGCAGCCGACGCCGTAGATCAGCCCCAGCAGGATCGAGCCGGGCACCAGCACGGCGACGTGGGACAGAAACCAGGCTCGGCGCGAGATCGGCCGACTGAGCGCCAGCGCCAGCGACCCGTCCTCAAGCTCGCCCGCGATGGCCCGCACGCCAAGGCCGATCGCGAACATGCCGCCTCCGAGCAGGAAGATCGGGTGCTGCACGCCGATCGAGGCCCACTGCGCGAGCGGATCGAGGCCGGTCAGCGCCAGCATCGGGCCGAGCAGCTGTGCCTGCTGATCCAGCATCCGCGAGAAGGTGTCCGACGTTGCAAACAGGGCGACGAGCAAAAAGCCCCAGGCCCCGATCAGCAGCAGCTCAAGGGCGAAGCGGTAGCGCTGCTCGTAGACGAGCCGTTGGATCAGCGGCCAGCTCATCGCTCCGCTGCCTCGCCGTAGTACTCCATGAAGACCTCGTCGAGTGAGGCCTCCTCGATCCGCGCGTCCTGCAGCGGCAGGGCCGCCAACGCCGCCAGCAGCGGCTGAATCGGGCCGCGGTGCGAGAGCGCAACGCGCGTCCCGGTGCGGTCGATCAGCTCTGCACCAGCGATCTCGATCTCCGTGGCAGCGTCCTGAAGCTCCAGCACGAGGTGACGGGCTCGGCGCTGGGCGAGGTCGCGAATCGTCCCCTCGCCGACGATGCGGCCGCCGCGGATCATGGTGACCTGATCGCAGAGCGCCTCGACTTCGGCGAGGACGTGGCTGGAGAACAGGATCGCCCGGCCCTCGTCGCGTCGCTCGCGCAGCAGCGCGATCAGCCCGTTCAGCACGAGCGGGTCGAGCCCCTCGCCCGGCTCGTCGAGAATCAGCAGCGCCGGGTCGTGCTGGACGGCTTGGAGGATGCCGAGCTTCTGTCGCATGCCTTTGGAGTACGTCCGCACCGGCCGCCTGAGGTCTTCGTCGCTCATCCGCAGGTGCAGGCAGGCGTGCTCACGCAGCACGGGCTTGCGCTGGGACAGGGCGGCGAAGTGGTCGAGCAGCGCGCAGCCGCTCATGCGACCGTAGAGGCCCGCGTCGGAGGGCAGGAAGCCAATCTCAGTCCGGACCTCCGGATTGGCCCATGGATCGCCACCAAAGACGCGGGTCTCGCCGGACGTGCAGCGCAGCAGCCCGACGAGGATGCGCATGGCCGTGGTCTTGCCGGCACCGTTGGGGCCGAGGAAGCCGCGAATCTCGCCGGACGAGACCGTCAGGTCGACCGCGTCCAAGGCGTTGACCCTGCCGAAGCGCTTGCACACACCACGCATCTCGGCCACGACGGTCACCGCCACAGTATTCATCAGTCGGGCTCGACAGCCAGCATGCGGCTGTGCGCCTGTCGACGGAGGACGCTGGGCGAGAAGGCGCTAGGGTTTGCCCATTAGCCGCTCTGACCAGGGGGATGCGCGATGGCGGTCGCCAATACAGTTGATGTCGTGATGCCGCAGATGGGGTCGAGCGTGACCGAGGGCACCGTCAGTCGGTGGCTCAAGCAGGTTGGAGACGTCGTCCAGGCCGACGAGACGATCGTCGAGATCTCGACGGACAAGGTCGATACCGAGGTTCCGTCGCCGGCCACCGGCGTGCTGCTGGAGATCCTGGTCCCGGAGGGCGCCACGGTCGACGTTGAGACGCGGATCGCCGTCCTCTCCACGGACCTCTCCGCCAAGCCGACGGATTCCGCTCCCGCCGCGCCAGCGCCCGCCGCTGCACCCGCTCCTGTCGCACCCGCTGCTGTCGCGCCCGCAGCGGCCGAGCCAGCGGCGGTCGCCACCCCGCTCGCGGCGGACGGCGATGACGGAGACCGCGCCTTCGTCTCCCCCGTCGTGGCCCGCATGCTTGCTGAGCATGGCCTGAGCGTCACGCAGATCGTGGGCACTGGACGTGGTGGTCGCGTCACGAAGAAGGACGTCGAGGTCACCCTCGCCGCGCGCGCCAGCGGCGGAGCCTATGCCGCGCCGCTGTCTGAGCCAACGGCCGTCGCCCCAGCGCCCACCGCTGCTGCGGTCGCGCCGCCGGCCGCCCCAGCGCCCACGCCCGCTGCGGTCGCGCCCTCTGCGCCCGCCGCCACCCCGCGTCCGCTGACGACCGCTGGCACGGGCGAGGAGATCTACGCGTTCTCGCGCGTGCGCCAGGTGACGGCAAAGCACATGCGCGAGTCGCTGGAGACTGCGGCTCACGTCACGCAGGTGTGGGAGGTCGACCTTGGGCGCGTGACCGACATCCGCAGCCGTCTCAAGCCGAAGTTCAAGGGCGACTATGGCGTCAACCTGTCGTTTCTGCCGTTCATCATGCGGGCGACCGTCGACGCGATGGCAGCCTGGCCGTGGATGAACGCGGAGGTCCGCGAGAACGAGGCGGTCATCAAGCGCTACGTCAACCTCGGCATGGCCGTGTCTGTCGACGACGGCAAGGGCCTGCTGGTCCCGGCCATCAAGAACGCGGAGACGCTCAACCTGCTTGGGCTGGCCCAGGCCGTCAAGGATCTTGCTGATCGCGCCCGCTCGAAGAAGCTGACGATCGACGACCTCACAGGCGGCACGTTTACGATCACGAACCCCGGCGTGTTCGGCTCGCTCTACGGCACGCCAATCCTGCCTGTCGGCCAGGTCGGCATCCTCGACACCGGCGCGATCGTGCGTCGCCCGATGGTCGTCGAAGGCCCGGGCGGTACGGAGGCAATTGCCATTCGGCCGATGATGTACCTGTCGATCAGCTACGACCACCGCCTCGTCGATGGCGCCTACGCCTCGCAGTTCATGGCCCAGATCCGGACGAACCTCCAGACTTGGGACGAGGAGGCGTACGGGGCGTGAGCGCACCCGCGACGACTGGCGCCTACCTGCTCGACCTACCCGGGCTGACGCCCTACAGCGAGGCGCTGTCGCTGATGGCGAACATGGCGGGTGCTCGCTCGCAGCAGGCGATTCCCGACACGCTGATCCTGCTCGAGCACGACCCCGTCGTCACGCTGGGCACGCGCACGGACGTCGCCCAGGAGCTTCCGCATCCGGCCCTGCTGGAGCAGCGAGGCATCCCCGTCGTTGAGGTGGCGCGCGGTGGGCGGGCCACCTACCACGGCCCGGGGCAGCTGGTTGGCTATCCCATCCTCGATCTCGCGCCGCTCGGTCGCGACCTGCGCCGCTACGTGGAGCTGCTGGAGGCCGCGCTGATTGGCGCGCTCGCCGAGCTCGGCGTCGCCGCCGAGGCGCGCGCGGGTGAGGAGCACACGGGCGTCTGGGTTGAGGATCGCAAAATTGCCTCGATTGGCGTGCACGTGGCGAGCTGGATCAGCACGCACGGCTTCGCCCTCAACGTCGACTGCGACCTTGAGCCGTTCGACCTCTTCGTCGGCTGCGGGCTCCAAGACTCGCGCTACACGACGGCGGCCAGCGAGGCGGGCCGCCCGATCGGCCGGGCTGAGGCGACGGCTGCCGTGCTGACGCACCTTGGCCAGCAGCTTGGACACACCTGGGAGGCTCTACCAGCATGATCGTTCGACACCGCTACACCGTCTTTGCCAGCAATCTCCAGCGCTCTCGGTCGTTCTACGAGAGCACGCTTGGCTGCACGCTGTCCGACCTGACTGACGAGGGCTTTACGGCAACGCGTGACTCGCTCGTCCTGATCGTCGAGGGCGGCGCCAACCCGCGCAAGCTGACGAAGCGCTGGCTGGGCGAGGCGGGGCTCTACATCACGCTCGTCGTGGAGGATTTCGACGGGATCCTGGCGGATCTGACGGCACGTGACGCACCGTTTCTCGACGACGTCAACGAGCTGCCCGATGGCAAGCGCGTGACGGGCTTTGCCGATCCTGACGGCGTGCTCTACGAGCTGCGGGAGGCCTAGCGGATGACTTGGGGCGCCGAGGCCAAGCAGCGGCCCGAGTGGATGCGCGTGCGGGCGGCGAGCCCCGGCTCGCGCTTCAACGAGCTGACCAGCATCGTGCGGGAGAACGGGCTGCACACCGTCTGTGAGGAGGCCGGCTGCCCGAACATCGGCGAGTGCTGGGGGCGTGGCACCGCGACCTTTCAGATCATGGGCGAGACCTGCACGCGAGCCTGCCGCTACTGCGCAGTCAAGAGCGGCAAGGCGGGCGAGGCCCTCGACCCGCTCGAGCCGGCGAAGGTCGCGGCCGCTGCGGAGCGGATGGGCCTGCGGCACGTCGTCGTTACGAGCGTCGACCGCGACGACCTGCCCGACAAGGGCGCCGAGCATTGGGCCCAGACGATTCGCGCCCTGCGTCGCCGCAGCCCCGAGCTCCAGGTGGAGGTGCTCGTGCCGGACTTTCTTGGCGCCGAGGAGACGGCGCTGATCACCGTGCTCGAGGCCGAGCCGCACGTCTTCAATCACAACATCGAGACCTGCCGGCGCATCCAGCCGAAGGTCCGCATCAAGGGCGACTACGACCGCGCGCTGCACCTGCTTCAGCGCGCGAAGGAGCTCTGGAGCGAGCTCTACCCCGAGCGAGGGCCGCTGCTGACGAAGAGCGGCATCATCGTCGGCATGGGGGAGACGGATGACGAGGTGATCGAGACGATGCGTGACCTTCGGGCCCACGCCGTCGATGTCGTGACCGTCGGCCAGTACCTCCAGCCATCCGAGCGGCACCTGCCGCTTGCTCGTTGGGTGCCGCTCGAATCGTTTCGACGCTTTCGCGAGGCCGGCGACGAGCTTGGCTTCGGCAGCGTCTTTGCCGGCCCCCTCGTGCGTTCCTCGTACCGTGCCGAGGAGCAGCGCCTGGCTGCGGAGGGCGGCAGCCGCGTGGTGGCCTACTGATGCACGGCCTGCGCCTCATCGTCTGCCTGCTCGCGATCGCCGCGCTCGTGGCCGCCTGCGGTGGCGCGGGCGGCTCTGACGGCGCCGCGACGACCACGACGGCCGAGGCCGCCGGTACCTACGGCGCGCTCGCGCAGCGCGTGAGCACGCTGCAGGAGAAGGCGACCGGCTATGTGACCACGCTGGAGGACTGCATCGCTGCGGCCTCGGGCAATCTGGCGCGGCTCGGCTGCGCGGCCACCGCCCTCGGTGGCATCGTCGGCGAGTGGGGCTCCGTCAGCGCTGCGCTCGATCAGCTGGCAGGCAGCGTCGGCGGCGACTGCAAGGCCAAGCTCGCGGACGCCAAGGCGCAGGCGGGGCTGCTTGGCGGGAGCGTCGCGCCACCGACGTCGGTCGCCGACGCGGAGGCGCTCGCGACGAAGGTTGCCAGCACGATCACCTCGTTCTCCCAGGCCATCAGCGACGCCAAGCAGGCCTGCACCGGCTGAGGCCTAGCGGGTGATCAGCCCTGTCGCCTCGGGCCTCACCGCATGGACGACGGCGCTTGGCACGATCTCATGTGCGCGAAACGCGACGCCGTCCACGGCATCGGCTGCGCACCAGATGAGCACAGACGGCCCGGCTCCGGACAGCGTCACGCCGATGGCGCCCAGCTCGGCGCTGCGCTGCCGAAGCTCCATGAAGGTCGGCATCAGGCCCGCGCGGGCATCTTGGTGGAGGCGATCGGACAGCGCAACGGAGAGGTCCTCGAGCGAGCCGGTCTGGAGCGCGTGGATCAGCAGCGCCGTGTGTTGAATGTTCCAGACGGCGTCGCTCCGCTCCACCGTGCTGCCGAGCGCCGCGCGGGCGTCGCGCGTGGCGACGCGCTCGTCGGCCACGACGACGACGAGCCCGAGCGCGGCAGGGGGCTCGATGCGTCGCGCGATCGGGGGGTCTCCGGCGGCGAGCGTGATGCCACCAAGGACGCTCGCCGCGACGTTGTCGGGGTGGCCCTCAATCGTTGAGGCCCGCAGCACGAGGCTGGTGGCATTGAGGACGCGTCCCCGCAGCAGGTCGGCAGCGGCGAGGGCACCGACGATCGCCGCCGCCGACGAGCCGCAGCCCGCGCCGAGGGGGATGCCGTTGTCGATGGAGATCGCGAGGTCGTCGCCGCGCTCGTCCAGCTCGGTCAGCAGGGTTGCCGCGACGAGGTTCGTAGCGTCGGCAGGCAGCGTGTCAACGCCGTCGCCGAACACGTCAACGGTGAGCGGTCCGGGGCGTCGCTCCACCGTCAGCCGCAAGCGAAACGGCAGGGCGATGGCGAGGCAGTCGTAGCCGGGTCCGAGGTTCGCGGACGATCCGGGTACATCGACGTTCACTCGGGTCGCAGCCACCAGCGCAAGCCTAGCCGGTCCCGGCTGGCTGCGGCGAGACATTTGCTGCGGAAAGGACTAGGATCGTCCCAACGAGTCCTCATCCGTGAGGGTGAAAGGAGGCAGAGCGATGAGTCAGACCATCACCGTGACCGTCAACGGCACGGCGCACACTGCGGAGGTGGAGCAGCGCCAGCTGCTCGTCCACTTCCTCCGCGAGACCCTCAACCTGACGGGTACGCACGTGGGCTGCGATACGTCAACGTGCGGCTGCTGCACCGTGCATCTCAACGGTGAGGCAATCCTGTCCTGCTCGCTGTTGGCGGTCCAGGCCGACGGGTGCGCTGTGCGCACCGTCGAAGGGCTGCAGCAGGACGGCGTGCTCCACCCGATCCAGCAGGCGTTCCACGAGAACCACGGGCTCCAGTGCGGCTTCTGCACGCCGGGGATGATGATGGCGGCGCTCGGCGTGATCGAGCAGCACCCCGACGCGTCCGACGAAGAGGTTCGCGAGGCGCTCGAGGGCAACCTCTGTCGGTGCACGGGCTACCAGAACATCGTCGCTGCCGTGCGCAGCGCTGCAGACGAAATGGCGAGGAGCTGATCATGGCGACTGTCGAGCGGGTTACGAGCGGTGGCATCGGCGACTCGGTGCTGCGTAAGGAAGACCGTAAGTTCGTGACGGGCGAGGGTCGCTACGTCGACGATCTCAAGCTGCCAGGCATGCTGCACGGCGCGTTCGTGCGGTCGTCGTTTGGGCACGCGCGGATCGTGTCGATCGATGCGTCTGCCGCGCTGGCGATGCCGGGCGTGCACGCCGTGCTGACGCACGCGACGCTGCCTGTGGTCACGGGCGTCCTGAGCGCCTCCAATCCCGGTGGCGACGTCCGTCACCCCGAGCAGGCCGTCCTCGCCAAGGAGTTCGCGCGGTACGTTGGCGAACCCGTCGCGATGGTGATCGCCGACGACCGCTACCTCGCCAGCGACGCGGTCAACGCGGTCCACGTCGAGTACGAGCCGCTGCCGGTCGTCGTCGATGCGGAGCAGGCGCTGGCACCCGGTGCGCCGCTCGTGCACGCCGAGTACGACAGCAACCTCTGCAAGACGCTCGAGTCCATCACCGACGGCTTCGACGCGGCCCTCGCGAAGGCGCCCCGCAAGGTCACCTTGCGCGTTCACAACCAGCGTGTCACGCCGATGCCGATGGAGACGCGCGGGTGCATCGGCGATTGGTCGAACTCGACCGGCGAGGTGACGCTCTACACCTCGACGCAGGTCGCCCACTTCGTGCGCACGTTCATCAGCATCGTCTGCGGCACCTCGGAGGCGAAGGTGCGGGTCGTCACGCCAGACGTCGGGGGCGGCTTCGGCGCGAAGCTCAACACCTACCGCGAGGAGTTCGCGGTCTGCGCGGCCTCCAAGGTCGTGGGACGTCCGGTTAAGTGGATCGAGGATCGCACCGAGAACGCGGTGGCCACCATCCACGGCCGGGATCAGACCCAGTACTACGAGGCGGGCGTCGCAGAGAACGGCCGCATCCTCGCGCTCAAGCTTGACGCGATTCAGAACAACGGGGCCTACAACCAGCTCCTGACGCCGTCGATCTCGCACCTCACGCTGTTTATGGTGCCCGGGTGCTACGACATCCAGGACGTCTCGATCACGATTCGGCAGGCGTTTACGAACACGACGCCGACCGATGCCTACCGTGGCGCTGGTCGCCCCGAGGCGACGCACGGCATTGAGCGCCTGCTCGACGCGATCGCCGACGAGCTCGGGCTGGACCCGGTCGAGGTGCGCCGCACCAACTTCATCACGGAGTTTCCGTATGCCTCCGCAACGGGTCTCTCCTACGACTCCGGCGACTACGCCGCGACGATGGACGTCGCGTTGGGCCACGCGGACTACGCGGGCTTCGAGGCACGGCGCGCGGAGAGCAAGCAGAACGGCAGGTACCGGGGCATCGGGCTCTCCACCTACGTTGAGGTGTGTGGCCTCGCGCCGAGCGCCGTGACCGCGGCGCTCGGCATCGGTGCGCCCGGCTGGGAGCACTCGACGGTGCGGCTCCACCCGACGGGCAAGGCGACCGTCATCACCGGCACCTCGCCGCACGGCCAGGGCCACGCGACGAGCTGGTCGCAGATTGCGCAGACGGAGCTTGGCATCCCCTTCGAGGACGTCGAGGTCATTCATGGCGACACGGCGTTCCAGCCCTACGGCCTCGGCACGTACGGGTCGCGCTCGCTCGCCGTCGGTGGCATTGCGCTCTACCGCTCGCTTGGCAAGGTGCGAGAGAAGGCGCGCGAGCTGGCGGCGCACCTGCTGGAGTGCTCCGTCGACGACCTTGAGTGGACGGGAACGTCGTGGCAGGTGAAGGGCTCTCCCGATCGCGCGAAGACGATCCAGGAGCTCGCCTACGCGGGCTGGACGGCCGCCACGCTGCCCGAGGGCATCGAGCCGGTGCTGGAGGCAACCACGTTCCACGATCCGCCGAACTTCACGTTCCCCTTCGGCACGCACATCTGCGAGGTTGAGATCGACCCGACGACTGGGCGGATCGAGATCCTCCAGTACACCGCGGTCGACGACTGCGGCAACGTGATCAACCCGATGATCGTCGACGGGCAGGTCCACGGTGGCATCATCCAGGGCCTCGGCCAGGCGCTGTTCGAGGAGACGGTCTACGCGGACGATGGGCAGATGCGCACACCGACCTTGGTTGAGTACCTCGTGCCGAGCGCGGCGGACGTCCCGCCGATGTCCCTGCATCGGACGACGACGCCGTCGCCGTCCAACCCGCTTGGCGTTAAGGGCATCGGCGAGGCCGGCACGATCGCGGCCTCGGCGGCCATCGTCAACGCGGCCGTTGACGCGCTGTCCGTGCTCGGCATCCGGCACATCGAGATGCCGATGCAGCCCGCACGTATCTGGAAGCTCATCGAGGAGGCGAAGTCGTGATCCCATCGGCGCTCAGCTACACGAAGGCCGGCACGCTCGACGAGGCGCTCGCCGCGGTTGCGGCGGGTGCGCGCCCGCTGGCGGGTGGCCAGTCGCTCGTCCCAATGATGCGGCTACGGCTGGCGGCTCCGGAGGGGCTCGTCGATCTCGGCGGCCTAGCGGAGCTCGTCGGCATCTGCGAGGACGGTGATGAGCTCGCAGTCGGAGCGATGACCACGCACCGCAGCGTCGCGGCGGACCCGCAGATTCTGGCGTCGTGCCACGTCGTCGCCCAGGCGGCGAGCGGCGTCGGCAGCTTGGTGATCCGCAACCGCGGCACGATTGGCGGCTCGCTCGGGCATGCCGATCCCCACGCGGATCTGCCGGCGGCACTGCTTGCTGCTGGCGGAGCGGTGATCGTTCGCAGCAGCCGCGGCGAGCGTCGCATCGAGGCGGATGATCTGGTGACGAGCTACCTGACGACGTCGCTCGCCTCCGACGAGCTCATCACGCAGGTGCGGCTCCCAAAGGGTGCTGCCAGGTCGGCGTACGCGAAGTTTCATCGGCGTGCGATCGACTGGTCGATCGTTGGCGTTGGCGTCACGATCGGCAGCGCGGGCACGCGCGTGGCCGTCACCGGGGTGGGCGACCGGCCGCTGCGAGCGACGGGCTTCGAGGACGTCATCAATGCCGGTGGCTCGCTTGATGAGGCCGTCGCGCAGGCTGGCACGGGCATGAGCCCGCTCGACGACCTTGATGGCTCGGCGGAGTACAAGCTGCACCTCGTCGGCGTGCTTGCGCGCCAGGCGTATACGGAGGCGAGCGGGCGGTAGCGGCCGCCTGCACGGACCACTGGGCGGGTCTTTGGCTGGCGGCGCGTTGAGCGCTCGTGGCTGAAGACCCGCCGAGACCACGGGCCGCGGCGTAGGAGCGGACCGCCAGCCGGCGCAGCGCGGGCCCGCTCGCTGCGTGCGCTCGCAGCAGCCGGACGGCGGAGCAGGCCGTGCTTGGCACGCCCGCACGGCCCAAGCCCTAGGATTATCTCTCATCGTTCCCGTCTCGGAGGCCCCTCACATGCTCGAAGGCAAGCTCGCCCTGATCGCTGGTGTTGCGAACAAGCGCTCGATCGCCTGGGGCATCGCCGAGGAGCTACACGCGCAGGGTGCGAGGCTCGCCTTCACGTACCAGGGCGAGCGCGTCGAGAAGAACGTCCGCGACCTCGCGGCGACCGTCGGCTCCGATCTCTGCGTCGAGATGGACGCGCGTGATGATGCGTCGATCAAGGCGGCCTTCGACACGATCGTCGCGGGCCTCGGTGGCCTTGACCTGCTGGTCCACTCGATCGCCTTCGCACAGGCCCACGATCTGCAGCAGCGCTTTATCGAGACGAAGCGCGAGGACTTCTGGCTCGCGCTGGACGTCTCGGCCTACTCGCTGGTGGCGATGGCGCGCGAGGCGGAGCCGCACATGGAGGCTCGTGGCGGCGGCTCGATCGTGACGATGACCTACCTCGGCGGCGAGCGCGCGGTGCCTGGCTACAACGTGATGGGCGTGGCCAAGTCGGCGCTCGACTCGTCGATGAAGTACCTCGCGGCCGATCTCGGGCCAAAGAACATCCGCGTCAACGCCGTCTCGGCTGGTCCTGTACGGACGCTCGCGGGCCGCTCCATCCCCGGGTTCACGGTGATGGAGGAGCTCGTCGCAGGCCGCTCGCCGCTGCGGCGCAACGTGGACGCCCACGATGTCGGCAAGGCCGCCGCGTACCTCCTCGACGCGGAGAACGTCACCGGCACCGTCGCCTACGTTGACGCCGGCTATCACGCGATGGGGATGTAGGCGGGCACCACAAGCCCCTGCGGGTCAGGTCGTCTGCGAGCGCTCAGTGCAGGTGGGTGGCGTGTGCGCCGGTGAGGGCGCCGTCGCTTCCGGCGCCGTTTGCGGCGACGATGTTGAAGCGCCCCATCATGCCGTGGTCCTCGTGGTAGAGGAGGTGGCAGTGGAAGACGGTCGGCCCAACGAAATCCGTAAAGCGCGTGCGGAAGACCACGTAGTGCTGAGCGCGCACGTTGACGGTGTCCAGCGTGCCCTTCGCACGGACGGGAGCATGCGAGATGATGGTGTTCGTTCTTGGATCCCAAACTCCCCGACCAACGACCTGAAAGTCGTTGATGTGGATGTGAAAGGTGTGCGCCTCACGCGGTCGGCCTTGCTTCGTTGAAGGCGCGTTGCGAATGACCCACTCCTCGGCCGTGCCGCGCACGGGCTTGAAGATATCGTGCGGGGTAATGTCCTCGTACTGCACGCCATTGATGTAGAACTGCGGGCCCGCTGTGAGCGACGCGCTTTCGCTGAGCGTGACGACGCGTCGCTTGACGATCTCGTCGTCCCGAATATCGTCTCGCTCCTGCAGGATCTTTGGAATCGTCCGACTCTCCAGGGGCGCTCCCGAGACGGTGATTGTCGCAAGCTTTGCGGCGGGGTAATTGCTGACCGGTCCGGCGTAGAAGCCTTTGGTCAGGACGTCGAGCGTCGCGGGCGAGTCGGGAGCAGTGACGACCAGGCCGTAGCGTCGACCGGGTGGCAGCACGACCTCATCGGTGGTGTACGACTCCCACAGCATCGAGCCGTCCTCCTCCACCACGGTGAAGGAGCAGCCGGGAATGGTGAGCCGGTAGTAGACCTTGTTCGAGACGTTGCCAATTTGCCAGAACTGCGTCTCGCCCGGGCGCATCGAATACGTTGGGAGCACCTCACCATTGAGCGAGGTTGTGATGGAGGCGGAAGCTCCGGCGGGGTCGATCATGACGGCTCCATCGACGGTCTTCGTGACCATCGATTGCAAGGCAATCAGTCGTCGCTGCACCCCTGCTAGCGCCGGCAGGTCGGCTGCTCCGCCTTCGATGAGCAGAAGCCCGGCAAGGCCCGAGTACACGGATGTATCGCTGTACATGTGGCGGTGAGGGTGGTACCAGTAGAGGCCGCCTGGGTGGTTTGCAGGAATGCGAACGTCATAGCCATAGGTTGTGCCGGGGGTTTGGCTGAGCAGCACGTAGTCCTGATGGGGGAGCGGCGAAACGTGCAAGCCGTGGAAATGCGTATTCGTCGGGATCGTCAATTGGTTGTTGACGGTGAGGAGCAGACGATCGCCAGGACGCGCCCGCAGCACGGGGCCCGGGTAGAGGCCGTTGTAGAGCTTGAGGCCTCCGACGAGCTGGCCGCCAACCCGCACGCTCCCGTCGCGCAGGGTGAGCGTTGCGCGGAGCACACCATTTTTGCCCCTGTGCTCGTGCGGCGTTGACGCATTGGCGAACGGCAGACGCGGATCGAACAGCGCACCAGCAGTGAGGGTGAGGGCACCAGCACCGGCGGCCTGGAGGAACGTTTTGCGAGAGATGGAGGCCATTGCTGGAGGCTAACAACCCCAGCGCGGAGTGGCGACGACTGAGCCTGACACCACAATTGGTGCGTGGCAGGCGTGGTCACACAGCCTGAGAGGGGCGGCGCTGCGCTCGTCTGAGGACCTGACCAACCGGGGCTCGTGGTGCCCCGCTAGAACAGCTGGGGATCCGGCTCGGTGCCCGCGTAGAGCGCCGCAACGTCGAGCACGATGCACTCGACGTTGCGGCGCTCCGCGAGCTTGCGCGCCTGCGGAGCGAACTCGGGGGCCAGCACGATCGCGCGGGCGCCCGCGTAGGCGGCGTCCTTCTCAATGTGCTCGCGGTACCGGACGACCTGCTCGACTGCCGCCACGACGGCCTTGACGCGCTTGACCTCGACCAGCACGATGCGGCCTTCGGTGTCCCGGCAGAGGAAGTCGACGGGGCCGACATCGGTGGAGCGCTCGCGCTCAAGCACCTGCAGGCCGTCCTCGATGAGGTCGGGTGAGCGCTCAAGCAGGGCGTGGAGCTCGAGCTCTCGCCCCTCCCGCTCGAGCGTTGCGGTGTCCTCGAGCGCGTGGCGCTCGTCGGAGATGACGTGCTCGACTGCAATCATGAGCACCTCGCCGGTGGCCGGCCGGCGGATCGTCAGCAGGCCGGCGCTCTCCTCGAGCACCGTCGGTCCCGACATGTAGTTGATCGGCTTGAAGCCCATTGGCCCGTGCACGCAGACGGAGCCGTCGTCCTTGAAGATGATCACGCGATCGCCGCTCGCTAGGCGCGTAGTGAGGCGCCCCGAGTAGCCAATCGAGCAGCGGGCGACGAGGACGCGCACGCCGTGCGGTCTAGCCGCGCGCGCCGTAGTTCTTAGCGGCGTAGTCCGCGAAGGCCTCGCCGGACTTGATCGCCTCCCACCACGCCCGGTGCTCGCGGAACCAGTCGACCGTCAGCGCGAGCCCCGCGTCGAAGTCGGTGTGGCGCTCCCAGCCGATGCCGCGGAGCTTCGAGCAGTTGAGGGCGTAGCGGCGGTCGTGCCCGGGGCGATCGGCGACGCGCTTCAGCGTGGCTGGGTCGGCTCCCGTCAGCGCGATGATCTTGTGCGCCGTCTCGATGTTCGGCACCTCGTGCTCTGCGCCGACGTTGTAGACCTCGCCGGCTGCGCCGTGGCGAAAGACGAGGTCGATGGCAGAGCAGTGGTCCTCGACGAACAGCATCTCGCGGACCTGCAGGCCGTCGCCGTAGAGCGGGAGGTCCTTGCCATCGAAGGCGTTGGTGGTAAACAGCGGGATCAGCTTCTCGGGGAACTGGTACGGACCGTAGGTGTTGGAGCCGCGGGTGATCGACGCGTTGAGGCCGAAGGTGCGCGCGTAGGACAGGACGAGCAGATCGCCGGCTGCCTTCGAGGCGGCGTACGGGCTCGAGCCGTGCAGCGAGTCGCCCTCGCTGGAGCGGTGCGGCGGGTCGACGTCGCCGTAGACCTCGTCGGTTGACACCTGCAGGTAGCGCAGCTCGTGGTGGCGGGCGTAGTCCAGCAGGCGCTTCGTGCCGAGCACGTTGGTCGTGATGAACTCGTCGCCGCCCATGATCGAGCGGTCGACGTGGCTCTCGGCGGCGACGTTGATGATGCCGCTGCAGCCCTCGGCGGCGCGCGCCACGTCGTCGGCGCTCGCGATGTCGCCCTTGACGAAGGTGTAGCGCGCGTTGTCCTCGACGTCGCTGAGGTTCTCTGGCCGGCCCGCGTACGTCAGCAGGTCGATGTTGACGACCTCGAGGTCGGAGTGCTCACGCAGGAGCCGGCGGACGAGGTGGGAGCCGATGAAGCCGCAGCCACCGGTAACGAGGACCCTGTTCATGCGACGTAGCCTGCCATACACGCTTCGATGCCGGTGCGCCATGGTGGCAGCACGGGTGTGGCGGCGTGCTCGGAGGCGAGGACGGAGTAGGCGGGTCGCTGGGCTGGCGTGGGAAACTCGTCGCTGCTGACACCGACGACGCGGGTGCTGCGGCCAGCGGCGGTAAGCACGGCCTCGGCCCACTCGCGCCGCGTTGCCCCGCCGCTGCCCGCAACGTGGTGCAGGCCGGCAGGCACAACGTCGGGCAGGGATAGCAGCACGGGGGCAAGGTGGCCGGCGTAGGTCGGGCTGCCCGACTGGTCCTCGACGACGCGCAGCTCGTCGCGCGTCTCCGCGAGCCGCAGCACGAGCCGCGGAAAGTTGGTGCCCGACTCGTCGTAGACCCAGGCCGTGCGGACGATCCACGTGCCCTCGGGGTAGGCGTCGAAGGCGGCCTGCTCGCCGAGCAGCTTCGTCTCTCCGTAGTACGAGATTGGCTGCACGGCGTCGGACTCGACGTACGGGGTGCGCTTCGCACCGTCGAAGACGAAGTCCGTCGAGAGCGCAACGAGGCGTGCACCGACGGCCTTGGCTGCCTCGGCGACGAAGCGGCTGGCCTCGACGTTGGCCTGCTGAGCCGCCTCACGCTGCACCTCGGCGCCGTCGACGTCGGTCCACGCCGCGGCGTGGAGGATGAGGTCGGGTGCGTGCCGTCGAACGGCCGCCAGCACGGCGGCGCGGTCTGTGACGTCCAGCTCGGCGCGGCCGAGGCCGATGCCGTCAGCGCCGAGTGCGCGCAGCGCGGCCCGGCCGACCTGGCCGCCCGCACCCGTCACCAGCGTGGTCATCCGTCCAGCACGTCCCTAGCGGAGAGGATCGGCGTGGCCGTCGTCCACAGGTGCTTAACGCGATCGTCGTTCCACGGAAACGTGTTCTCGTCAGCCGGGTTGTACTCGTGCGTAACGTGGTAGCAGAAGAGGCAATCCGTCAGCGACTCGTACCCGTGCGCGGTGCGGCCTGGCACGTAGACGCCGGCCGGGTTGTCCTCGCCGATGTCGATGCTCCAGGCGACGCCCTCGCTGGGCGAGCCTGCGCGGCGGTCGAAGAGGACGACGCGGACCATGCCGACGGCGCAGAAGAAGAAGTCGTCCTGACCGAGCTCGTGGTAGTGCAGGCCGCGCACGACGCCCTGCTTGCTCCAGACGAGGTTCGTCTGGGCGCTGCCCTTGCCGCCCAGCTCGCGAAACCACGACTCCTTGCGCGCCTCGAGAAACCAGCCGCGGGCGTCCTCGTGGCGCGCCAGCGGCACGACGAGCGCGCCGTCAATGGGCGTGGTCTGCGGCGTCGGGCTCATACGATCTCGATCCGCGACCCGTCGCCAACGAGCAGCCGGTTGGCCGAGCGGATCGCGTTGGAGCGGGTGATCACGCAGTCGGCGCCAATCAGGGAGTCCTCGATGCGCGTCTCGATGCCGATGATGCTGGAGCGCTCCAGCAGGATCGCGTGCTCGATCTCGGCGCGCTCGACGTGGGCGTCCTCGGAGATCGCGCTGTACGGGCCGACGTAGGCATCGCGCACGGTGGCGCCCGCGCAGATGACGACGGGGCCGCGGATGTGGCAGCGCTCGACGATTGCGCCGGCCTCGATGATGACCCGGCCTTCAATGCGGCTGTCGACCACGTCGCAGTCGATTCGCGTCTCGATCGCGTCGAGCACGAGGCGGTTGGCCTCGAGCATGTCGGCGAGCTGGCCGGTGTCCTTCCACCAGCCGGTGACGACGTGCGGCTCGACGCGCAGGCCGCTATCGACCATGCCTTGGATGGCGTCGGTGATCTCGTACTCGCCGCGCCAGGAGGGCTCGAGCGCCTTGGCGGCCGCGAAGATCGGCGTGGTGAAGAGGTAGACGCCGACGAGGGCGAGGTCGCTCTTCGGCTCCTTCGGCTTCTCGACGAGGCGCTTGACCTGGCCGTCCTCTAGCTCGGCAACGCCGTACTCGGACGGGTTCGGCACGTGCTGCAGCAGGATCATGGCGTCGGCCGAGCCGGCGCGAAACTTGTCGACGAAGGTGGCAACGCCGTCGCGGAGCAGGTTGTCGCCGAGGTACATGCAGAAGGCGCTGTCGCCGATAAACTCCTCTGCCGTCAGCACGGCGTGGGCGAGCCCACGGGGGGCGTCCTGCGGGATGAAGGTCACCGCGAGCCCGAACTGCGAGCCATCACCGACGGCGGCGCGGATCTCGTCGCCCGTGTCGCCAATGATGATGCCGACCTCGCGGATGCCGGCCTCGGCCATCGCCTCGAGCCCGTAGAACAGCACGGGCTTGCCCGCCACCGGCACGAGCTGCTTGGCGCGGGTGTGGGTGATGGGGCGCAGGCGCGTGCCCGCGCCGCCCGACAGGACGAGGCCCTTAACTTCCATGCCAGAAGCCTACAGGGGCGCCGGAGGCCTCGGTGTCAGGCGCCATCCTGCGGCATCAGCACGGCCAGGAGGTGCTCGATGCCCTCGAGGTGCTCGCGCATGGCGACGCGCGCTGCGTCGCGGTCGTGGGCCTCGAGGGCGGCGAGGATGCGGCGATGCTGCTCCTGCGAGTTGACCATCGATTCCTCCGAGCGCGGGACGCGGTTGAGCATGTCGGAGAGCGCGGCCTGCGTGTCGGTGATGGCGGCGATCAGCTCGGGCGAGCCGGCGCTGCTCGCGAGCGTGATGTGGAAGCGCGAGTCGATCGCGCGGTAGCTGCCGTAGTCGCTGAGGTGATAGCCGGCCATCTCGTCGACGAGGTCGGCGAGCCGCTGTCGCTCGGCCGGCGTGGAGCGCTCGGCGGCGAGCTCGGCGGCGCCAAGCTCGAGG